>JBJEJD010000172.1:0-2244 GCA_051877705.1 Coprococcus sp.
AAAGCAGCAGCAGGCTTTATGAAGTCATTGAAAACAATGCCAGAATGCTGCAGTCTTTTGGCATTAAATTGTTGAAAGAGAGCAGGATCATATCTGATCCCGCACCGGCCAGACCGCCGAAATATCAGGCACCGCCGGTGGAGGTGCCGATGGGAACGGCCTGTGTCAACAGTGACAGACTGATTACAGAGACCATTGCGTGTACGTTGGCGGCAGGCGGTGAAAAGGAGATCTGTCTGAGCCGGGATGCCATTGTGACACCTTCTGCCTGGGATGTCTTTAAACAGAAGGGCATCAATGTAACCAGACAGTAACAGGTATTTCCACTATGTCAGACTCCGAAGATGCCGACTGTGGAGTGAAACAAATAAATAAAGGAGAAATATCGGATGCTGATTTGTAAAGTGGTCGGTCATGTGTGGGCGACAAAGAAAGAAGAAGCTCTGGAAGGCCTGAAACTGATGGTCGTACAGGAGATAGATGGTGTCGGAAGAAAGAAGGGCAATACCTTTGTGGCGGCAGATGTGGTCGGTGCGGGTATTGGTGAGCAGGTGCTGACAGTCAGCGGCAGTACGGCCCGTAAAGCTTTCGGCAGAGATAACGTACCAGTGGATGCAGCAATCGTGGCAATCATAGATACAGTGGAGGTCAGACGGGAGATGACCGGAGGCAGTGAATAGAGGTGCAGAAGTAAGTGGATCTGATTAAAAAAATATTTGATGCAGGCGTTGTGGGATGCGGCGGAGCCGGGTTCCCGACCCATGTGAAGCTGAAGGCATCCCCGGATATTCTGATTATTAACGGTGCCGAATGTGAACCGCTGCTGCGGACAGACAGATATCTGATGATCCACGAGGCGGAGAAGCTGGTAGGCGGCATTGATCTGATATGCACAGAACTTGCAATACCGGAGGCATGTATTGCATTGAAAAAGACATATAAGCAGGAGATTGCGGCATTGAATGACGCAATCAAGAAGCTTGGGTCAAAAGTCACCATTCATCAGATGGATAGTTTTTACCCGGCCGGTGATGAGCAGGTCGTGGTCTATGAAGTGACTGGAAAAGTCGTGCCTCCGGCAGGAATTCCGCTGGATGTGGGAGCCATTGTGGACAATGTGGCAACCATTGCGGCTGTCGCTGATGCGGCCAATGATAAGCCGTTTACGGATAAGTATCTGACGGTAACCGGTGAAGTGCGGCGGCCTTCCATTCTGAAGGTGCCGGTGGGCACATCTTTTGAGCAATGCATTGAAATGGCAGGCGGAACGACCAGGGATAAGGTGATGATCGTATCCGGCGGTCCGATGATGGGACTTCCGATGTCATGGGAGGCAGCTATGGCAGCCTCTGTTACAAAAACGACATCGGGTATCCTGGTGCTGCCGGAGAATGGGACTGTGGATCGAAGGCGCAAAACAGAGATACGCCATATGCTGAACCGGGCGAAATCTGCCTGTATCCAGTGTACCTTCTGCACGCAGCTCTGCCCGAGACATATGCTGGGACATCCTCTGCAGCCCCATAGGATCATGAGGAAAATGGCAGTCTGTACAGATATCAGCCAGGTACTGGATGATAAGGATATCCGTCAGGCGGCTATCTGCAGTGAATGTGGTGTCTGCGAGGTTTATGCCTGTCCGATGGGACTTCAGCCAAGGGTGATCAATGCTCTGCTTAAAGGTGAGTTGGCGCAGGCAGGTATCCGTTACAGTCGGGAAGGGGACAGTTGGGAAGCTGATCTGAATCGTCCGCACAGAAAGGTACCGACACAGAGAGTGGCAGCGAGAGCCGGTGTCAGTGCCTATTATAAAATTGATGGGCATACCTACGTGGAAGGAACGGCGAAAAAGGTTGTCCTGCCATTAAAAATGAACATTGGTGTGCCGGCAGAACCGGTGGTGACCAATGGTGTACATGTGGAAAAAGGGCAGCTCATTGCGAAGTGCCCGGATGGAAAGCTTGGGGCTAATCTTCATGCCAGTATAGCGGGAACTGTCCATATATCAGAACGATCCATCACGATAACAGGGGTGTAGGCAGATGTTTGAAACAATAGGATTTTTGGAATTAAATAGTATTGCCAAAGGCGTGGAAGCAGCGGATATTGTTCTGAAGACGGCAGAGGTAGAATTGATATTTGCCAGGGCAGGATGTCCGGGAAAGTATTACATACTTTTTACAGGAGAAGTAGCTGCAGTTCAGGCTTCTCTGGCAGCTGGAGCGGCCGTCGGAGGCAGTTATA
>JBJEJD010000173.1:0-6752 GCA_051877705.1 Coprococcus sp.
ACTTCAAGACCCAGCAGGTTGCAGGCAGAAGCAAAGGAGAAACGTGTACGTGTGGAATTGTCGCGGAACAGGGAAATACCAAGACCACTTTCAAATACCTTTGTGGAGATATTGTTCTCTCTCATGTAACGAAGTGCATCAGCAACTGTGAAAACAGCTTCAATCTCATCATCTGTCTTTTCCCATGTCAGGAAGAAATCACCATTGTACATTTCTTTAAAGTTAAGAGCGTTTAATTTGTCGATATAAGCCTGTAATTTAGCATCCATTGTAAAATCTCCTTTATACTTATTTTGTTTTTAATATTAAATCATTTTCATTACAAGAAACAGCTGATATTACCTAACCGTGCTATAAAGGCGGCTGGTATATCTGTCGATCCGTACTGTACAGGCGGCTGTCATATACGGATCTATTAGTTTAGCCAGGTGGCGGATCAGGTGAAAACTTCAGAAACGATTTGCGATGAGCATGTTTCGGAAGTTTTCATCCTGTCCGATCACCGGAAGAAAGCCGCCGTGGAAACAGCCGCAAAAAATTTATTTGCAGTAGGACATTGGCAGTGCAGCGTAAACAGCAGCACATGTAACAAGATCCTGTTTCCATGTCATTTCGTTAGGAGCATGTGCCTGAGCTTCTGCACCTGGCCCGAAACCGATACATGGGATACCGTTTCTGCCCATGATGGAAACACCGTTTGTGGAGAATGTCCACTTATCTGTCAGTGGACGAGCCTGACGCATTTCCAGAGTATCAGCAGCACCGATACGTTTGTCGCCGTAAAGACCCATGTAAGCTTCTTCAAGTGCTTTTGTTACCTTGTGATCCTTTGGAATAGCCCATGTAGGGAAGTAGCATTCGATCTCGTATACACAGCCTGTGTAGGAAGGACGATCATAGTTGTACATGGAAACAACAACGTCATCGCCATATTTCTTTACGTTAGGCAGGTTGCGGATCTCGTCCAGACAGCTTTCCCATGTCTCACCGAAGGTCATACGACGGTCAAGGGATACTGCACATGAGTCAGCAACTGCACAACGGCTAGGAGATGTATAGAAGATCTGGGATGCTGTAACTGTACCGCGTCCAAGGAAACGGGCTTCTTCCCAGTCCGGGTTGTATTTAGGATTCAGCATCTTAACAAGACCCTTGATCTCTGTTTCATCAGCATCATCATTCTCGTTCAGTGCGCGCACATCCTGAAGAATATCAGCCATCTTATAGATAGCATTGTCACCACGTTCCGGAGCGGAACCATGGCAGGATACACCCTTAACATCGATACGGATTTCCATACGTCCGCGCTGACCACGGTAAATACCGCCGTCTGTAGGCTCTGTGGATACTACGAATTCAGGACGGATCTTGTCTTCGTTGATGATATACTGCCAGCAAAGACCATCACAATCCTCTTCCTGAACAGTACCTACAACCATGATCTTGCAGCCTTCCGGAATGAGACCGAGATCCTTCATGATCTTGGCACCGTAAACACCTGAAACAATACCGCCGCACTGGTCGGATACGCCACGGCCGCCGATTTCTGTTTCTGTTTCGTAGCCTTCATATGGATCGAACTTCCAGTTAGCGATGTTGCCAATACCTACAGTATCGATATGTGCATCGAACGCAATAATCTTGTCGCCGGTTCCCATGAAGCCCATAACATTACCCTGAGGATCAATCTTTACCTCATCAAAACCTACTTTTTTCATTTCTTCAGCGATTGTCTGTACGTGTTTTGCCTCATCACAGCTTTCACCCGGATTCTTGACGATTGCACGTAAGAATCTTGTCATATCTGCTTCATAACCCTGAGCAGCTTCTTTGATTTTGTTAAAATCCATCATGTTACTTAACCTCCCTGATAATTTGTTAATTAGTTTTTATTTTAAATCTGCAAATGGTTCTTTGTCTGTTCCGCATAAGCCGTCCCATACAATTTCACGGTAACGGTCCGGATCGGTATCTCCTTCAGAAGAAACCAGAAGTACCTGAGAATTCTCATCGAGCTTCAGGGCTTCCTTCAGTTCCTTTAATTCCGGATTGGTCATGAGAGCAGCTACGAGACCCATGGTAACGGAACCGGATTCACCGGAGATGACTCTTTCGTCACCGCGGAGCGGTGCGCCATAGATACGTGTTCCTGTAGCGCTGACCCAGTCAGGACAGGATACGAATGCGCTTGCGTGATTTCTGAGAATATCCCAGGATACTGTGTTGGCCTCTCCACAGGCAAGGCCGGCCATAATTGTCAGCATATCACCTGTAACATCCACACGGCTGCCGTCACCCTTTTCAGCGGAACGATAGAGACAGTCAGCAGCTTTTGCTTCAACAACTGTCATAATCGGTGGATTCTCTTTGAAACGATTGGAGAAATAACCGATTACTGCGCCTGCCAGTGAACCTACACCAGCCTGGATGAAAATATGTGTCGGTCGGCATCCGTCTGCTTCCAGCTGGTGATCAGCTTCGAGAGCCAGTGTTCCGTAACCCTGCATGATCCAGGTAGGAATCTCTTCGTAACCATCCCATGCTGTATCCTGGATGATGATGCCGTGCTCTGTTTCGGAGGCTTCTTTAGCAGCCATACGTACACAATCGTCATAATTGAGATTTTCAATAGTAACAGTAGCATTTTCTTTTGCAATATTATTTAATCGGGTCTGTGTTGTGCCCTTTGGCATTCTTACAACACATTTCTGTCCAAGCTTGTTAGCTGCCCATGCAACGCCGCGGCCATGATTGCCGTCAGTGGCAGTAAAGAATGTGGCCTGACCGAATTCTTCCTTCAACTTTTCAGAAGTCAGTACATCATAAGGAACTTCACTGACATCTTTGCCGAGCTGCTGCGCCATATATCTTGCGATGGCATAAGAGCCGCCCAGAACCTTGAATGCGTTCAGTCCGAAACGATAGGACTCATCCTTAACATAAAGTTTCTTCAGGCCGAGATATTCGGCAAGATGAGGCAGCCCTGTCAGAGGAGTTACTGTGTACTGAGGAAAGCTCTTGTGAAAATCATTGGCTTTCTTCATTTCCTCAAGGGACATGTTTGCTACCTGCTTGTCATCACTCTTCGGCATTTTGTTCAATACCCATTTGATTTGATTGTCTTTACTCATGCTGGAACCTCCGTAACAAATTCATTGTTTGTGTCTCCCTGCATTCATCATACCAGATATTTTTCAAAATGCAAGAGGAAATTAAAAAAATTTTTAGCAACCAAAAAAATTTTTTAGAAAATGCTTGTGTTTTGGTAATTATAATGTTAAAATGTTTATCAGAAGATATTTCTTTGGTGAACTTCGATAATCTGACATCAGGGTATAAAGGAAATATTTCTGTATTGTTGTTGTATATGGTAAAATGTCTCCCTATATCATGTATTTTAAATACTACATGTGCAATAAATAATACATATAACATTATTCATGGATTTCATGACAAATAAAACTATTTAGGGAGGTAGGTGTCATGGTGTATGGGTATTAAGGGACGTTCAGGCGTCAGGAAAAAACGCCCATCTGCGGAGGATTTATTTAACCTGAATGGAAGGCCGACTTTTTTACAGGCATTTCCATTGTCGATGCAGCATGTGGCTGCTATGATTGTAGGGTGTGTAGCACCGGCTATTATCGTAGCGGGGGCTTCAGGTCTTTCTGATACGGATTCTGTTATATTGATTCAGGCAGCACTGGTCATTTCGGCTATTACAACTTTTCTTCAGTTGTATCCTCTTTTTAAAAGAAGAAATATCGCTTTTGGTTCAGGGCTTCCGATTATAATGGGTATCAGCTTTGCTTACGTGCCGACGATGCAGGCGATTGCAGAAGAGTTTGATGTGGCGACTATACTTGGAGCTCAGATTGTGGGTGGTATCGTAGCTGCTATTGTAGGCATTTTCGTCAAGCAGATCAGGAAGCTGTTTCCACCGCTGATTACAGGTACAGTCGTATTTGCCATTGGCTTATCATTATATCCGACAGCGATCAACTATATGGCAGGAGGAGCAGGAAATGAGAACTATGGCGCATGGCAGAACTGGCTGGTGGCATTTATTGTTCTTGCCATTGTTACCTTTTTGAATCATTATGGAAAAGGTATTTTTAAATTAGCTTCTATATTAATAGGTATTGTTATTGGTTATGTGATCTCATTGTTTTTTGGCATGGTGGATTTTTCTTCAGTTGCCAGTGCAGCCTGGTTCCAGCTGCCGCAGCCGCTGCATTTTGGCATAAAGTTCGAACCGTCGTCCTGTGTGGCTTTGGGGCTTCTATTTGCTATCAACGCGGTACAGGCTATCGGTGATTTTTCGGCTACAACAACAGGCGGTCTGGATCGTATGCCTACAGATGAGGAGCTGAATGGCGGAATTGTGGCGTATGGTGTCAGCAATGTGGTTGGTGCCCTGTTTGGAGGACTTCCGACAGCAACCTACAGTCAGAATGTGGGAATCGTATCTTCTACCAAGGTTGTAGCAAGAAAGGTATTTGGTATTTCTGCAGGTATTCTGCTTTTGGCAGGTCTGATTCCAAAGTTTTCCTCGATCCTGATTACGATTCCGTATTGTGTACTGGGAGGTGCAACGATTTCTGTGTTTGCATCCATCGCTATGACCGGTGTGAAACTGATTACCGCAGAACCTATGGATTTCAGAAGCACATCCATTGTTGGACTGGCTGTTGCCCTTGGTATGGGTGTAACACAGGCAAATGCAGCATTGGCTACATTTCCAGGCTGGGTGACAACAATATTTGGCAAATCTCCGGTGGTCCTGGCAACGATGACGGCAGTATTCCTGAATCTTGTGCTGCCGAAGCCAAAAACTGATGCAAAAGTAATGAAAGCGTAGTAAGATAACTTTAATAATATATAAAATAATAATTTTCATATAATTATTTTTGAAGAAATAAATAAAAGGAGGCAGGAACGATGCTGGTTATTGGTAACGGAAAATTATTTACGAGAGACGATTCACTTCCATTCATTGAAAATGGTGCTGTGGCTATTGAGGGGACAAAGATCACAGCTGTGGGAACGACAAAAGATATTAAGGAGCGGTATAGTGATGCAGAGTTCATTGATGCAAAAGGCGGTGTTATCATGCCTGCATTCATTAATACCCATGAGCATATTTACAGTGCCATGGCCAGAGGGCTGAGTATTAAAGGGTATAATCCAAAAGGATTTCTGGATATTCTGGATGGCCAGTGGTGGACCATTGACCGCCATCTGACTCTGGAGCAGACGAAATACAGTGCGGTTGATACGATGATTTCCTGCATTCGCAATGGTGTGACGACGATTTTTGATCATCATGCCAGTTTTGGAGAGATCCGCGGCAGTCTTTTTACAATTGCTGATGTGGCAAAGGAACTGGGAATCCGTGCATGTCTCTGTTATGAGATCTCAGACAGAGACGGTATGGACAAGGCCAGAGAATCCGTCATGGAGAATGCAGAGTTTATCCGTTATGCATTGAAGGAGGATTCAGATATGCTGGCCGGTATGATGGGTATGCATGCGCAGTTTACAATCTCTGATGCGACCATGGAACTCGCTGCAGCCAATAAGCCGGATGAAGTCGGTTACCACATCCATGTGGCAGAAGGTATTGAGGATCTGCATGACTGCCTGAAAAAATACGGCAAGAGAATCGTTGATCGTCTGATGGACTGCAATATTCTGGGTGAGAAGACATTGCTGGGACATTGCATTTATATTAATCCTCACGAGATGGAACTGATCAAAGAAACCAATACCATGGTTGTACATAATCCGGAATCCAATATGGGCAATGCCTGCGGATGCCCGCCGACGATGGAACTGGTGAAGAGGGGCATACTGACCGGTCTTGGTACGGACGGTTACACCCATGATATGACAGAGTCCTACAAGGTGGCCAATGTACTGCATAAACATCATTTATGTGATGCTAATGCAGCATGGGGCGAAGTGCCGAAGATGCTGTTTGAGAATAATGCAGCCATTGCCAACCGCTATTTCAAAACACCATTGGGAGTTCTTAAGGAAGGTGCCGCAGGCGATGTGATTGTGGTAGATTATGATCCGCCGACACAGCTGGATGAGACCAATATCAACGGACATATCCTGTTTGGTATGACAGGCCGCGATGTAGTGACAACGGTTGCCAATGGTAAGGTTCTGATGAAGGATCGTGAAGTTAAAGTTATTGATGTGGAAGAAGCTATGGCAAAATGCAGAGAGTCATCTGCAAAGCTCTGGAAGAGTATCAACGGATAAAAGTGAAAATGAGTAGGAGGATATGATATGAGTGATAGAATGACGGGTATGTCTTTTGAACAGATGATGAACTGGATTCGGACTGAATATGCGCAGAAGGGAACAATCTTTGGGGTTCACAGACCGTATAAGGCATCAGAAGATAAAGCACTGACGATTTTTGGAAGAAAGCTGGAGACGCCAATCGGTCCTGCGGCCGGTCCGAACAGCCAGCTGGCACAGAATATTGTTGCTTCGTATTATGCAGGCAGCCGTTTCTTCGAATTGAAGACGGTTCAGATCATGGATGGTGATGAGCTGTCTGCCTGTGTCAATAAACCATGCATCAAGGCTGATGATGAATGTTATAACTGTGAATGGTCCACAGAGCTGTATGTACCACAGGCTCAGGATGAATATATCAAGGCATGGTTTTTATTATCCTTCATGGCAAAGGAATACGGTCTTGGCGCCATGGATGGATTCCAGTTTAATATCAG
>JBJEJD010000173.1:6852-9161 GCA_051877705.1 Coprococcus sp.
AGCATTGCCAATTATCTGCTGACAGAGAAGAAGATGCATACATTCATCAAATGCAATCCAACGCTTCTTGGATATGAATTTGCCAGAGAGACATTGGACAAGATGGGCTATGATTATGTAGCCTTCGGACGTTTCCATTTTGATGATGACCTGCAGTATGTGGATGCTATTCCGATGCTTCAGAGACTGATGAAGCTGTCCGATGAGATGGGACTGGAGTTCGGTGTGAAGATCACCAATACCTTCCCGGTTGATGTAAAGGCCGGAGAACTTCCTAGCGAAGAGATGTATATGTCGGGTAAGTCACTGTATCCGCTGTCCATTTCACTGGCTGCCAAGCTGTCCCGTGAATTCGACGGCAAGCTGCGAATCTCTTATTCCGGCGGTGCAGATGCCTTCAATATTGACAGAATCGTTGGATGCGGCGTATGGCCTGTAACTGTGGCTACCACCATTCTGAAGCCGGGCGGCTATCAGAGACTGCAGCAGATGGCAGATTCTCTGGAAGCTATGGGTGTGGCTCCGTTTGAAGGAATCGATGTGGCAGCCCTGAATCAGGTGGCTGAGGATGCCATTACAGATGCACATCATGTAAAACCGGCCAAGCTTCCTGGCTCCAGAAAGTCCGATGAAAAAGTTCCGTTACTTGACTGCTATACAGCACCTTGCCAGGATGGATGTCCGATCCATCAGGAGATCCCGACTTATGTGGCACTGGCAGGTGAAGGCAAATATGAAGAGGCATTGAAGGTTATTTTGAACAGAAATGCGCTTCCATTTATGACTGGCACCATCTGTTCCCATCCATGTCAGGGATATTGTACACGTAATTTCTATGAGAAATCCGTACAGATCAGAGATACGAAGCTCACATGTGCTGAGAATGCCATGGATGCTGTTCTCAATTCTGTAGCTCCTGTGGGCGGCTGTGACCGTAAGGTTGCCATCGTCGGAGGCGGTCCTGCCGGTATGGCGGCAGCTTATTATCTGGGCAGACTGGGCGCAGATGTGACGATTTATGAGAAACGTGACCGTCTGGGCGGTGTTGTCAGTGCCATCATTCCTGATTTCAGAATTGATGACAGCGTCATTGCAAAGGATGCAGCCCTTCTGGAAAAACTGGGTGTTAAGATTCTTTATAATACAGAAGCCCCTGCTGTTGCCGAACTGAAGCAGCAGTATGATCATGTTATTCTTGCCGTGGGCGCTTATAAGCGCGGTGAACTGAAGATCGAAGGCGGTGAGGCAGAAAATGCGCTGGCATTCCTGGAAGATTTCAATCGTACAGGCGGCAAGATGAACATCGGCAAGAATGTTGTTGTCATCGGCGGCGGCAATACAGCCATGGACACAGCAAGAGCGGCCAGGAGATGTGACGGCGTTGAACATGTTTATCTTGTATACAGAAGAACAAAACGCTATATGCCGGCTGATGAGCATGAACTTCTGCTGGCAGTTGAGGATGGTGTTGAATTCAAAGAACTTCTGGCTCCGGAGAAGCTGGAGAATGGTCAGCTGATCTGCAGAGTCATGAAACTGGGTGATATGGATGCTTCCGGACGTGCGGGTATTGTCAGCACAGATGAGATCGTGGCTGTTCCTGCAGATAAGGTCATTGCAGCTGTTGGTGAAAAGGTTCCGACAGATTATTATGAGGCCAATGGTCTCAATGTGGATGACAGAGGACGTGTTCTTGTCAGCGATAAACTGGAATCCAGTGTTGAAGGTGTTTATGTTATTGGTGACGGTCTGTTTGGACCATCCATCGTCGTTAAAGCCATGGCTCAGGCCATTAAAGCTGCAGAAGCCATTGCAGGATGTGAGATTTCCGGAAGCTGTGAGATTGCGGCAGATGTTGCGTCTGTATATGCAAAGAAAGGTATTCTGGCTGAGCCGGGTAATGGCAGTGAGGCAGGCAGATGCTTAAGCTGTTCAACTGTATGTGAGAACTGTGCAGATGTGTGTCCGAACCGGGCCAATATCTCCGTTCGTGTAGCAGGCATGGAAAAAGCTCAGATCGTTCATGTGGATTATATGTGTAATGAATGCGGCAACTGTAAGAGCTTCTGCCCGTATGCAAGCGCACCATATAAGGATAAGTTTACATTGTTTGCCAATGAGGCTGATATGGCAGACAGTACCAATGATGGTTTTGTTGTATTTGACAGAAATACACTGGCTTGTAAGATCCGTTTCCTTGGCAAGGAAAGCACATGGAAGAGAGGCCAGAGCACAAATGTACCATTCGGCCTGATCAGAGTCATCGAGGCTGTGTGCAGTGAGTATGCATATTTATTAAAATAAAGCCG
>JBJEJD010000174.1:0-9113 GCA_051877705.1 Coprococcus sp.
GGAAGGTATAGAGCTTCGCAATCATGGTATCATTCAGCCGATTCTTGTTCTTGGATTTGTTGCCAAGGAGCAGTATTCTGATATGATTCGATATCGTATTATGCCTGCGGTATTTACTTACAGTATGGCTAAAGATATTGATGCTGTGGCAAGCTCCATGCATACGGTTGCAGATATTCATATCAAGATCGATACAGGCATGAGCAGAATCGGTTTTAAAGCGGAGCCCGCCACAGTTGCCCGCATCGTGATGATGAATTCCCTTCTCAAGAATATCCGAATCCAGGGTATATTCACTCATTTCGCATGTGCTGACTGTGAGGATGATGATATGACCATGGAACAGATGATGCGGTTTGATGCAGTAGTCTCCGGGCTGGAGAAGAATGGCGTTCATATTCCCGTAAAGCATTGTGCCAATAGTGCTTCAATTATACGATATCCCGGTATGAGTATGAATATGGTACGCGCCGGCATCATCATATATGGACTTTATCCGTCGGAGGAGATTGACAGGAATATCCTGCGACTGAAGCCGGTGATGCGACTGAAGAGCCACGTAGTCTGTATCAAAACAGTAGCACCAGGTACGACAGTAGGATATGGTGCCACTTTCACCTGTCAGCGGCCAACAAAAATTGCTACCGTATCCATCGGCTATGGTGACGGATATCCGAGGGCGCTTTCCAATAAAGGCCGAGTGCTGATAGGCAGTCAGTCCTGGCCGATCATCGGACGCATCTGTATGGATCAGCTGATGGTGGATGTCACAGATGCTGATTACGAGATCAAGCAGGGAGATGAAGTGGTGCTGGTCGGAAGTCAGGGCAGTGAATGCATATCCGTTGAGGAGGTTGCAGGCATCAACGGTTCTTTCAATTATGAGTTCGTATGTAACGTGAACAGACGTGTACCGCGTGTTTATTACCGCGGCGGTGAAGTTGTGGAAATCGTCAATTATCTTCAGTCATAGGCAGAGATTTTAGCAATCCTGATGAATACACTTTCGATAAACGGGAATAATGATTTTAAAGTTTATCAGGAGTGTGATATGCGTGATTATTAAAAGAGGCGATATTTATTATGCTGATCTGCGCCCTGTCATTGGATCTGAGCAGGGAGGGGTTCGGCCGGTATTGATTATACAGAATGATACGGGCAACAGACACAGCCCCACTGTCATCTGTGCGGCCATTACTTCACGTATGAATAAAGCGAAGCTTCCGACCCATGTGGAGCTCGATGCAGACAGATACAAGCTTGTCAAGGACTCTGTGATACTGCTCGAACAGGTAAGGACAATTGATAAAAAGCGTCTGAAGGAAAAAGTCTGTCATCTGGATGATGAGATTCTTCACAAGGTAGATAGGGCATTGATGATCAGCCTTGAACTGGATACATAATTCCGGAGTATAGTTGACGAATACAGATAAATTTGATATATTTGAAAAAAATACTGAAATAAAAAAGGAGCGATTATTTTCATGGACGATGGGCACCCCATTATACGTATCGTCATTTTTGTTGTGTTATTATTGATTAATGCTGGCTTTTCAGGCACGAATGTGGCCATATCTGCCATCAGTGAATCTGCGCTTACCAAAAAGTCAGAGAACGGAGACCGGAAGGCGGCACGGATCCTGCAATTTGTACATGAGCCTTCTGTTTTTTTAAGTACAGTCGATCTTATTGCTACAGCCGTGGCTATCATAGCCGGAGCATTTGTAGCCAGACCGTTTTTTCACGATCTGACAGATATTTTGACAGGCAGCTGTCATCTGGCATTCTGGCCTGCCACAATCATCAGCCATGTGATAGTCTGTCTGATTATCATTTATTTTGTTATCGTGTTCAGTATTCTGTTCCCGAAGCGATTGGCTTATAAGTATGCAGAACGCTGGGCTTATGCAATGATTCGCATCATATCTCTGATCAGTTCCATATGCCGTCCATTTGTAGCGCTGATTAACATGTCTGTCAATTGTCTTGTTCGTATCGCCGGTATTAATCCAAAGGATATTGAGGAGAATGTGACCGAGGAAGAGATTATTATGATGGTCAGTGAAGGTCACGAACAGGGCGTTATTGAAGCCAGTGAAGCGGAAATGATCAGCAATATTTTTGAATTCGATGATAAGGAAGTCTCTGATATTATGACCCATCGCCGTCATATATGTGCGATTGACAGCAGGCTTTCACTTCAGGAGGCAGCTGAGTTCATGGCAAAGGAACGCTATTCCAGATATCCGGTATATGAAGATGATACGGATAATATTATCGGTATTCTTCATTTGAAGGATGTTATGCGTCTTATTGTAAGCCATGAGACCAATATGCGGATCAAGGATGTCATGAGAAAACCTTTCTTTGTGCCGGATACGCAGAACATCAATGCACTCTTCAAGGATATGCAGGCAAAGAAAGTACATATGGCCATTGTTGTGGATGAATATGGACAATCCTGCGGCCTGGTGGCCATGGAAGATATTCTGGAGGAAATTGTGGGCAATATCCTGGACGAATATGATCAGGACGAAGACTATATCCAGGTTATCGGCGGATCTTATCTTATGAAAGGACTGACGCCGCTGGAGGACATCAGTGATCTGCTGGGAATCACCTTTGATGATGATTTTGAGACGCTTAATGGACTGATGATATCGAAACTGGAGAGAATACCGAAGACCAGCGAATTTGCCAGTATTGATCTGGATGGATATACTTTCAAAGTTATGTCTGTTAAGGATAATGCCATTAGCCTTGTCAAGGTTACCAAAATTACGGGTTGAATCTTTGTGTAACAAATGCTAAAATATATAAGTTAGAATATTAGAACGAGATAGGAGTGTAGTTATGTCAGGACATTCAAAATTTGCGAATATTAAGCATAAAAAAGAGAAGAACGATGCAGCAAAGGGCAAGATTTTTACCATCATCGGCCGTGAACTGGCTGTTGCTGTTAAGGAAGGCGGACCGGATCCGAACAATAACAGCAAGCTGCGTGATGTCATTGCCAAGGCAAAAGCCAACAATATGCCGAACGATACCATTGACCGCGGTATCAAGAAGGCTGCCGGAGATATCGGTTCTGTCAATTATGAGAACAATACATACGAAGGCTACGGCCCAAGCGGTGTCGCTATTATTGTTGAGACACTGACAGATAACCGTAACCGTACAGCTGCCAATGTGCGCAGTGCCTTTACAAAGGGCGGCGGTTCAATTGGTACCACAGGCTGTGTGTCCTTTATGTTTGACCGCAAGGGCCAGATTATCATCGATAAAGAAGAATGCGAGATGGATGCAGATGACCTGATGATGATCGCTCTTGATGCCGGTGCTGAGGATTTCAGTGAGGAAGAGGATTCATTTGAGGTTATTACTGATCCGGATGATTTCGGTACAGTCAGGGAGAGCCTGGAGAAGGAAGGTATTCCGATGGCAGAGGCAGAGATCACGATGCTGCCGCAGACATGGGCAACTCTGACGGATGAAGAAGATATCAAGAAGATGAATCGTATTCTGGATTTACTGGACGAAGATGATGATGTCCAGAATGTATATCATAACTGGGATGAATAACATGTATCGATTTGGATTTATTGGAATGGGCAATATGGGTTCTGCCATGCTCCACGGATGTCTGTCTGTATTTTCGGCAGATATACTGGCTTTTTCAAGAAAAGATCCGGAAAAGGGAGCAGCGCTGGCTAAGGCAACAGGTGTCTGCTGTCTGGACAACAGAACCTGTGCTGAAAAATCCAAATATATCATCCTTGCAGTAAAACCGCAGTTTTATGGCGGTGTACTTGAAGAAATCAGACATGCTGTCAGCCCGGATAAGGTTGTGATTTCTCTGGCTCCGAACTATAAGATTGCTGCTTTAAAGGAGATACTCGGTGATTCTGCAAGAATTGTCCGTGCAATGCCGAATACACCGGCCAGGGTTGGTGAAGCGATGACAGGTATTGCCTGGTCTGATGATGATTTTACAGAAGAAGAGAAGGACGAGCTGAATCAATTCTTCACTTCCTTTGGCAGAGTTGAAACCGTTCCTGAGAATCTGCTGGACGCAGTAACAGCGGCCAGCGGCAGTTCACCGGCATTTATCTATATGATGATCGAGGCATTGGCCGATGGTGTCGTTCAGTACGGTATGCCAAGAGCGCAGGCCTATACGTTTGTAGCGCAGGCTGTTCTCGGCTCTGCAAAAATGGTTCTGGAAACGGGAGAGCATCCGGGGGTTCTAAAGGATGCTGTCTGCTCTCCGGGCGGTACAACCATTGCAGCGGTTGCGAAGCTGGAATCATCAGGTTTCCGGAGCTGTCTGATTGAAGCCGCGGGGGCTGTATGTGAGCGCTGCAGGAATATGTAATATAAAAAGCGATGCACTGCATCGCTTTTTTTGCATAATTTTATTGAATGCAGCATATATCAGATAGAAGATAGCATCCATGTACATGTTGAACAGCAAAGGACTGAATGATGAGGAGGGATTCCTATCGGACATATTAAAATGGATCATGTATGGCTTTTATGGCTGTCAACGGGTGTTCTGGCGGCTGTATTGCTTGCCTTATGCAGAATGGATATTATGGAAACTGCAGGTTTCAGACAAATGCAGGCAGAACAGCTGTTGATGAACTGGAATACATCATCAGATTTTCTTATTTATCTGTTCCTTTGCCGCGGCATTCCTTTCTATCTCCTTGTCTTACTGACTTTGAAGACCGGGCGTTGTCTGTTTTTTAATCTTTATTTCTTATATTGTGGTTTTACTTATGGTGTACAGGCTGTATTACTTGCCATGCAGTATGGGTTTGCGGGAATTTTTATTTGTTTCTTTCAATTCATGCCACAGCTTATATTTTACCTTCCGGCGCTTTATCTGGGATATGGTCTCGGTAAAAAAAGATATCACAGAGCAGTTGGAGGCAGTATTATTTTATGGACGATTGGTTTATTAACAGAATGGTATATCAATCCATTAATTATGAGCGCAGGCATGAAAATTTTTCTGTAAACTGTTTTTTACATTTGATTTTTCATAGAAATACGTCTATAATAATACACAGACCATAATTGAAACTAAAGAGGCACGCGGAGATGGAACAACAGCTCAGTAAATTTATTGAATATCTTGAACAGGTTAGAAAGTCATCAAGGAATACCATATTATCCTATAAAAGAGATCTCGAGAAATTTTCAGTTTATCTGAAAAAACAGGGTATTACCGATCTGGACAGAGTGAATGAAACAACATTGAACAGTTATATTCTGCTGATGGAGAAGGAGAAATTTGCAGCATCTACTATTTCCAGGAATATTGCGGCATTGAAGGCTTTCTTTGAATATCTGATTCATTATGAAGGCAGAATATCCAATCCTGCCGGGAAGCTGAAAGCTCCGAAAATTGAGAAGAGGGCACCGGAGGTCCTGACTGTTGAGGAAGTGACCCGGCTTCTGGAACAGCCTGCGGGAAGGAACAATAAAGAGCTTCGTGATAAGGCTATGCTGGAACTGATGTATGCTACCGGTATCCGTGTCAGTGAGCTGGTATCTCTGACTGTGGATGATGTGAATGTGCAGGCCGGATATATTCGGTGTGCGGAGCGTGGCAAGGAGCGCATTATTCCGATTGGAAGTGTAGCAAGAGTATCTATGCGCCAGTATCTGAAGCAGGCACGATCGGCCATGCTGTCAGACAGCAGCAGTCATATTCTATTTACCAATTGCAGCGGACAGCCCATGAGCCGTCAGGGCTTCTGGAAAATATTAAAGCAATATGCTGTCAAAGCCGGGATTGAAGCAGATATTACCCCTCATACATTGAGGCATTCCTTTGCGGCTCATCTCATAGAGAATGGCGCAGATCTTCGTTCTGTTCAGGAGATGCTGGGGCATTCTGATATATCGACAACACAGATTTATCTGAAGATGAATCCCGGGAAGATCAGGGATATATACAGCAATACGCATCCAAGAGCCTGATGCTCCGGATGCGTATTGTTGTTATGCAGGCATTTTATTTTCAATAGCTTTCTCACGTATTAATATCAGAGGCGTACATTGTTTTCCCTGACCGGCTGGGTTATCGCGTATTAAGCCAAGCATCTCCCGTTCAGACAAAGGGATACCATTTGAATGGCCCAGCAGTTCCTGACCGAGATCATTGGCATCTACGAGCATGGTGAGGATCCCCAGTTTTTCTTCTATTTCATTGCATACGCCGGTTGGATCGGCAGGCATCTCAATACCGATATCACCGTATTCCTTCCAAACATGATCATAAAATCCATCCAGTCCGCTGACTTCCTGGCCGACAATTTCATAAAATACGCCTTTTTTACCAAATAATTTGGTGACCGCACTGGCAGCACTGGCATATAATACTTTGAAAAGACCGACTTTATCAATCGCATACTGCATCTTAATTGTTTCGCCGACACCGACACCTGTATCAGGGTGTGAAGCAAAACGGGAGAGTAATCTGGCCCAGAAACCAATGGTAATATCTTCTCTTTTAACTACACGGTTCTGACACAGAGCAATTATTTTTTCACTGCAGGATACGATATCTCCTTTTTCGTAAATTGGAAGGATATATTGCCTGAAAATATCCAAATAGTTTTCTCCCTGTTTTACAAAATGGGTATGAACGGCATGTCTGAGATAATGCTTTCCATTAATTTCGATTTCTACCTGTTTGTTTTCGTTTGCAATGAATTCCATTTTTTTTAATCTCCTTTTATAAGTTATAAGCTATTGTCACTGTCTGGCAGGGTGTCTCCTGGAAAATCAGGTTTTTCTTTATTCGGATCTTCCGGATTGAGAAAATCCGGCTGAGATGATTGTATATCATCTCGGTTTCCCGGCTTATCCATATGATTTTTCATACCGCCCGGTGCGTTATTCATTCCGGCTCCTGAACCGTAGATCAGGCTGTCCATGGTGACGGATGTTTCTGTTGAGCCAATAGTCAGGGTATATGTTTTTCCCTGAACAATTTCAGAACAGCTGATAATAATGCAGTCAAAGGCCTTATCCGGCTGGAAACTGAAGATCTCACTGCCACTGTCATCTTTGAGTATAACGGAAGTACCGGATGTCTGGGTGCCGACGGTGATCATCATGGCTCCCTGGGTGGAATCAGTACTGAAATTCTGTGCCATCTGTGATGGACCGGAGGCTGCAAAGATGCCGCCTGTAATAACAGCTTCAGAGCCATAATCAAGGGAAGCGTTACCGCTCTTAACCGGTCCGTATACATAGGTTTCTCCGCCTGTTACAGACAGACTGCCATTGGAATCGATGCCGTCGCCTTCAGCATTAACTCGAATCACACCACCTGATATTTCGATGGAAGCAGCTGAATCTGCTCCAAAATTGTCTTTTCCTCCCCGCATTCCTCCGGACATATTAAAACTGCTGCCGTCATTCCCTCCGGCCGCATTCAGGCCGTCATCATCGGAGATGATATCAATTTGTCCGCCGGTAATGTGGATCGTAAGACCTTCAAGACCTTCATAGCTCTGACTGATATTGATCTTACCGCCATTAATATTTAGAGCAGTATCTGTGTGCATACCGTCATCACCGGCGGATATCTGAAACTCTCCGTTATTGATATTGATATCTCCGGCTGCATGAAGAGCATCATCGACGGAATCAATTGTAAAGCTGCCATTTTCAATATAAAGGTAATTTGAGCTGTTTATACCATCGTCTTCAGCTTTAATAGTAAAGCTGCCATTGGCGATATAGAGAAATCCAAGTGAATCATCATCCTCATTATCGGCCTGCATACCGTCTTTTTCTGAAGTAATGGTGAAATTACCGTCGGCAATACGAATACTGTCCTTGCCGGAAAGGCCGTGGCTGGCAGATGAGATATTATAATTGCCGCCGGTGATGACCAGATCATCCTTGGAGACAATTCCATGACCTGCTTTTGCATCGACGGTCAGGCTGCCGCTTCCGTTGAGTGTAAGGTCTGATTTTGAAAAAATTACCGCATCAATATTATTGTCATCAATGGCAGTGTAATTTCCGCCATTGGTCAGAATATTTTCAGAATCCGTGGCCAGTGTAATGAAAACCTTATCAGCTTCTTTAATGTAAATGGCAGCGGATGTGCTGTTTGCAATGGAGACATTATCCAGAACCAGATGTATTTTATCCGTGTCTGCAGCTTCTATTCTGATCATGCCGTTGGAAAGTGATCCGGTAATAAGATAAGTTCCTTCCTCGCTGATTGTTATTATCTGATCGTTAATCTGGACGTTATCGGTATTACAGAGTGCAGTATCATTCTGTAATTGAATGATTACACAGTTATCTTCATCGTATCCCACCTCTTTGTCACGGTCTGTAAACATTTCTTCAGATAAATGATTCGAAGCTGTTTCGGAAGTTGATTCCTGTACCGTTTGGGCAGAAGCAGCAGTTGTCTGGCTGATATCAGATTGCTCCGTGTTATGACCGCAGCCTGCCAGAAATAAAGAAAAGCAGATAAACAATGGAATGATTTTGATTTTATTTTGCATAGCAATACTCCTTATAGTTCTGAAATAATGTTTTCCTGTTCAGAAATACTGATCTCAAGATTACCGTTTCTGCATCGAAGATGATCGATCATTTCTTTTTCTTTGCCGGAAGTTTTTAATGTCAGATTATAGGTAAGCTTAAACAGACTGCCCATATTGGTTGTTTTGACACGAATCAGTTCCCAGGACTCGGCGTAATCTTTCAGGATTTCATCAAATACGCCTGTATAGTCCAGGTCTTCCGGTATGGTGATATGTAAAGTCCTGTATTTTGCCGTATTATTTTTAATGCCAAAGTCCAGCCAATTGTATATAACGCTGATGCTGCCAAGAATGATGGTAAAAAGCAGTGCATAGGCCAGATAGCCCATACCGGCAATCAGTCCGGCTCCCATGGCCAGAAATAATGTTCCGATCTCTTTGGCACTTCCCGGCACGGAACGGAATCGGACAAGACTGAAGGCCCCGGCTACAGCCACACCGGTTCCCACATTGCCGTTGACCATCATAATGATGACGCATACCACAGCCGGAAGCAGAGCAAGTGTAGCCACAAAGCTTTTGGTA
>JBJEJD010000175.1:0-19763 GCA_051877705.1 Coprococcus sp.
TTCTCAACTTCTCTTATACACCAGTATACGTGATTTGTTCATCTTTTTCAAGGGACAAGGGACGGTTCTCTGTCCCATTCTCTGTCTCCATACCGCTGTGGTACAATTTCTCATACACACCCTTTTTCGCCAGCAGTTCTTCATGGGTCCCCTGCTCCACAATATCCCCATCGTCAATGACCAGGATCATGTCTGCATTTCTCACCGTTGACAGCCGATGAGCAATAACAAAGGAGGTTCTGTTAGACATGATCGTATTCATGGCCTCCTGCAGCATTTTCTCAATACGGGTATCCACAGAAGATGTGGCCTCATCCAGAATAATGATGCGGGGATCCTTCAGTATGGCTCTGGCAATGGTCAGCAGCTGCTTCTCCCCCTGAGAAATATTGCTGCTCTCCTCGTTGATCTCAAAATCATAACCGCCTGTCAATGTTTTAATAAAATGATGGACATTGGCCATTTTTGACGCGTGAATAACCTCATCCTTTCTGGCATCCAGCTTGCCGTAGTGGATATTATCATAAATACTGCCTTTAAACAGCCACGTATCCTGCAGTACCAGTGAAAACAGCTGACGCAGCTCCTCGCGGTTCATATCTCTGATATCAATGCCGTCTATTTTGATGGAACCACCCTTCACATCATAAAATCGCAGCAGCAGATTCATCAGCGTCGTCTTTCCGGCACCTGTGGCGCCCACCAGCGCGACAGTCTGTCCCGGTTCTGCTTCAAAACTGACATCTTTCATCAACAAATGATCATCATAACCAAAGGATACATGCTCAAAAGTCACCCGGCCCCTGATGTTCTCCGGAAGGACAGCCACATGCCCCTCCTGTTCCTCTTCTTCCGCATCCAGCAGCGTAAATATCCTGCCCATGGCGGCAAAAGCCGACTGCACCTGGGCGGACAGCTGGGAAATCTGGGACAGCGGATCATTGATCTGCCAGATATAGCGGATAAACGCCTGCAGGTTACCCAAAGGCATAACGCCGTCAATGACAAATATACATCCTGTCACAGCCACTGAACCAATGGCCAGGTAAGTAATAAGAGAAATACACGGAGATATCAGCGATGATGCAAACTGTGCCCTGAAGGAAGCCTTCCGCATTCTTCCGTTCACATCATGGAATTTATCCACAGCCATCTCCTGCTTGTTATACAGGATAATTTCATTGAAACCGCTGTACATCTCCGTAATAGTTCCATTCAGTTCTCCCAGTGTATTCTGCTGAGTATCAAAAAGCTTCTGGGTCCGGGTCACGAAAAATCTGGTAACAAGCACCGTCAGCGGTATGATCACCAGTGCCATACAGGCCAGAACCCCATTGATATAAAACATCATGGAGATGACAAAAATAAAGGTCAGCACGGCCCCGATGACACGCTGCAGTGTCTGCTGAAGGGCATTGCCCAGTGTATCCACGTCATTAGTCACAACACTCAGCACATCACCAAAGGCATGATCATCAAAATAGCGGACCGGCAGTCTCTGGATCTTCTGCTGCAGGGCATTCCTGATATCATACATGGTCTGCTGCAGCACCCTGGTCAGAAAAACAGCTGTGATCAGCTGCGATACAGTCTTAATAATATAGATGATGATCAGCATTTTCATAATCCCGAAGATCACATCAAAATGAACGTGGGCCCCTGCCTCGCCGGACAGAATGGCTTCGCCATCTTTATAAAGCTGTGTCGTCATCTGCCCTTCCACAATAGGATTCAGGGCGAAGGTCACATTGGCCACCACGATCATCAGAAGTCCGAGGATCAACCCTGCTCTGTATGGTTTCAGAAAACGAAGCAGATATTTCATACAGTAACGAACACTCTTTTTTCCTGTCTGTTGATTATTCTTCTTAGCGGACATCATGCAGTTCCTCCTCACTCAGCTGGGAAGCTGCAATCTCATAATAGAGCGGACAATCCCGGAGCAGTTCTTTATGGCAACCCATGCCGGCCACCCGCCCCTCGTCAAGAACGATAATCCTGTCTGCGTCCATGATCGTCGACACCCTTTGGGCCACGATGATCACAATGGCATCTGTAACCTCCTGTTTCAGTGCTTTCCGCAGTCTGGCATCTGTTTTCAGATCCAGCGCCGAAAAAGAATCATCGTATATATAGATCTGTGGCTGTCTTACCAGCGCTCTGGCGATGGACAGTCTCTGTTTCTGACCGCCGGACAGGTTACCTGCACCTTCCACGATCCGCTCCTGAAACTGTCCCGGCTTCTCCATGATAAAATCATAGGCCTGGGCAATTTTCGCCGCACGGATGATCTCCTCCTCCGAAGCATCCTCCCTGCCGAAACGGATATTTTCCTCAATCGTCCCGCTGAACAGATTGGCCTTCTGCGATACAAAACCTATCCTTTCCCTCAACACCTGTATATCCAGCTGCCGCACATCCCTGTCATTGATCAGAATCTTTCCTTCCGTCACATCATAGAATCTCGGAATCAGCTGAATCAACGTACTTTTCCCTGAACCGGTGCTTCCGATAATAGCCACCGTCTCCCCCGCACATGCCGTAAAAGAGATATCTTTCAGCACAGGCTCCTCACCGTCAGGGTAACAGAAAGCCACATGATCAAAGGTGATTTTTTCTATCTTCGACAACGTCTGCTGCATCCCCGTATCAGCATTCTGTATTCCCGGCGCCATCTCCATCACCGCTTCAATACGTTTCGCGGAAATATTGGCCCTCGGATACATCATAAACACCATACAGAACAACATGACAGAAAACATGGCATGAAACAGATATTCCATAAAGGCAATGAGCTTGCCCACCTGAAGAAGCCGCTGATCGATCATGATACTGGCCGCAAAATAGATGGACAGCGCTGCAATATTCATTAACAGGAAGAACAGCGGTTCCATGGAGCTCATGAGCGTAAAAAGCTTCCTGGACTGATCCGTAAACTCCCGGTTCTGGCGTCCAAAACGCTGCGTTTCCCATCCATGATTGTTGAACGCCCGTATGACTCTGATACCCGTCAGATTCTCCCTGAAGATCCTGTTCAGCCCGTCCAGCGCCGTCTGTTGTTTTTCACTGACAGGCCCCGAGACCCGTGCCACAAACACAACACCCAGAATAATAAAAGGTACTGTGGCAGCAATAATCAGTGACAGCCTGACCGATGACATAATAACCAGCGCAAAGCTGACGGCAATCATAACAGGAGCCAGCATGGCAGTCCTGAGGATAACATTCAGAAAATTCATAATCTGCAATGCATCATTGCTGGTCCTTGTAATCAAAGAAGATACCCCCATCTGATTCATTTCCTGGTGCGAAAATGTCTGCACCTTCTCAAACAGATCATTTCGGATATCACAAACAATAGATGTGGATATTCTGGCCCCACAGAATCCCAGCAGTATCGTTCCCAGAACACCAATCACAGATATGGCAGCGATCAACCCGCCCATCCGCAGCAAATACCCCTTATCCTGCAGCAGTACACCTTCATCCACCATCATGGATATAATCGTCGGAATCCCCAGTTCCGTCAGCGCAAATCCAAAAACGGAAATAAAATTCAGCAGCACAAGCAGCTTGTAGCGCTTTAGATAATTTAATATCAGTTTCATAAAAACCCCCACCCCGTTGAATGACAATCTTTATCTAGTATGCGCTGTTTTTATATTTCCGTCAATAGCTAAATGGGACAGAGGGACGGTTCTGTGTCCCACTATTGCGTTAATCTCTGTGATATGCTATTATATAATTCATTTCTGTAAATAGCAATTCAGGGTTATTTGTAAACCCAATAGAAGTCTATCCAGTTGTTTCAGACAACCGATCCTAATATTTATCCCAGTCTTTTATTAAACAGGATGTATAACACTTTGTAATTGAGTATGGAGCACAGAATTGTCTGTTAAGAGGAGGTAACCGTGCCGAGAAAAGCCAGAGTTGTCAGTAAAACAAACATATATCACGTGATGCTGCGAGGTGTCAACCAGCAGATTATTTTTGAAGATGAAGAAGACTTTCGATACTTTATAAGTATATTGTCAATATGCAGGGATATTTGTGGATACACAATTTTTGCGTATTGTTTGATGAACAATCATATTCATCTTTTGATGGAAGAAGGAACAGAGCCGTTATCGATAGTTTTTAAAAGAATTTGTGACAGATATGTATATTGGTACAATCATAAGTATGAGCGTATGGGACATCTGTTTCAGGATCGGTTTCGGAGTGAGCCGGTGGAAACGGAGAGATATTTTCTTATTGTGATTCGATATATATTTCAAAATCCTGTAAAGGCAGGGATCGTATCTAAAGTGAATCAGTATAGGTGGTCTAATTATCAGGCATATTTGGGAATAAAGGATTTTACAGATACTAAAAAAGTACTGAGATGTTTTGCCGGGATAAATGAATTTGAATTCTTTATGAACAGCGATGCCAATGAAGAATGCATGGATATTTCGCCGGTTAAATGTACATTTATTTCCGATGAGAAGGGTAAAGAAGTGATGTGGAAACTTACCGGATGTACAAATGTGGCAGAGTTTCAGAAATTGGAACGAAATGACAGAAATCTGTGTATACAGAGATTAAAAGGAGCGGGGTTGTCTGTTCGTCAAATCAGTAGGCTGACCGGGGTATCAAAGTCAGTTGTCGGGAGACTATGAAGGGGAAGCGGGACAGGGGGACGGTTCTCTGTCCCACAAAACAGGTTGGGACAGAGAACCGTCCCCCTGTCCCGCCTCCCCTTATCCCTTCAGCTGGCGTTTCAGCTCAATACGGTTTGTCTTGAAATGGAAGAACGGACGTTCTTTAAGCCGGATAATATCGACCGGATATTCATGGGGCTCCAGCACCGCCAGAACAGCCTGCCTGATATCTTCAATCTCATAACCGGGTTTAAGAACCACATAGAGATAAGGGAGAAAATAACCTTCATGTGCTTCATCCGCTGCTACTACGAAAAATTCATCCTCAATACCTTCAATACCGGCATCGATGACTTTATTCTCCATGACAAGGTCGATGAGCCGTCCTCCGCCAAAACGACAGGAATTGCCGCGGGTCAGGACAAACACAACACCATCTTCATTTATGTACCCGATATCTCCGGTATGCAGCCATAACTGACCATCCCCATGCATCTGCAGCGTTTTAGAAGTTGCTTCTTCATTATCGTAACTCAGCATATTTCCCGGTCCCGTCTTACATATCTCACCCAGCTGGTTATAGGAGAGTTCTTCCTGGGTCCCCGGTTTAAATACACTTAATATGGTCATTGGCATCGGAATCCCGATATTGCCATTGCCCATCGGATACTCAAAACACGGCAGTGTGCAGTTGGATCCGGCTTCACTCTGTCCATAGCCTGAAGAAAAAACGGCTTTACAGTTATGATCTCTCAAGAACTTCTGCGCACGGCGGATCTGTCCGTTATTGAAGGCTTCGCATCCGGCGCCTGCCACCAGCAAATGGGACATATCATAATCTTCAGGAATACGGCTGCTGTGCATGAGGATTTCTATAAACATAGGGATTAGCGGCCAACAATTTGGCCGATAACGCATCATTTCCAGATCGAGATCAAAAACGTCACAGAAGGGATCCAGAATCAGCTTTTTATTTGATGACAGCGGTGACAAAATCATAGAAACGACAACGGCCACCAGACATGGCGGCAGGCTTGTCAAAAGCCAGGAAGGACGGAAATCACCGGACGAACCATAAAAAGACATCTGATGGATAATTCCGATCATCGAATGCGCAGAATGGATAACCTGCTTGGAAGGGCCGGTAGACCCACTGGTATAGGCCCTGAACAGAGGCCGGTTAATATCAATCGGAACAACTGCTTCATCACATTTTTCTCCCATGGCGATGAAATCATCCCATAATACAACTTCCGGACCTGCGGCAATATCTTCATGATACTGACTGTTGATATAATCCATTATATGCTCCGGCATCTGTGTCCGGTCCGCCAGACGATACGGAGACAAGAGAACAATCCGTTCTACACCTGCCTTTATATAAGCATCTTTTTCCACTTTAGACAAGAAATCATGGGCAATGATCACCCTGGCACCTGATTTCTGTACAGCTTCCACATTCTCGGCAAGGGTATTATCACGACATAATAAAGAAGCACCGATCTCTTCGGCTGCCATCAGCAGAAAAATAAACTCGGGAACCGATCTTAAAAATACCGGTATCTGATCTCCACACCGGAACCCAATGGCTCTCAAAGCTTTTGCCGTCAGCTTCACCTGGCCAAAAACAGTTCCCCAGGTAATATCAGTTCCGTAATAATGTATCGCAACTGTATTCACTCCCGGACAATTCATCTTTAAATAATCCTGTATTGTACATTCAGGGATGCGAAGCTGCTGTACAGCTTCCGGATAAAACTTCATCCACGGACGGTCAACACTTGGTCTGCCAGTTAAAACAGCGTTTGTACTCATACTTTTTCTCCTTTTTTATTCTGTGTTATTCGGATAACTTGCAGTCTATCACGACTGAAAGCATATGGCACGAGAGTTAAAAGGATAAAAAGTGACAAAAATGAATCACAAATTTCCGGAATCCGACTTTGACAGAAGCCAGACCGCCTGCAAAGCATGATTCATCGTATCCTGGATGGTCGCTCTGTCTTCAATCACCACAGCATGCTGATGATTCCAGATTTCGCTGTAAAATTTTTGAAACATTTCCTTAATGGTAGGCGCATTGAGAATAAGATTATTGTTCTGAGGGTTTTCTGAATCAAGACGCATATAGCTGATACTGTCCGACAGGAACAGGCATGGCTTGGCACTGTACTGGAAATCTGTAACAAATCTTCCATGCACCATTTTTACAGCCAGATTATTTTTTGTATCCAGCAACGATGACATATATTGAATATATCTCAAACGCTGATCTGTTGTAAGCGTGACTGTATGACCATAAAAATCCATTTCCCCGGATACAGAAAATGCTGTAAAGGCCGATTCATAAATCATGATCTTTATTCCCGACTCTTCCAGAACTGTTTTGGTCAAACTATGTACCCGTCGGAGCGACTCCTTATCAACTGCCCATTTACCGGACAGACAGACCTGTTCCAGCACTTCCTCAAACAGATCATCCGAAAGGAAATGTTCCGTCATGCGTCCTATGAGCCATCTCAGATCCGGCGAAAGCATAGACTGAATATAATCATATTTCAGCAACATCCCATCCATTGTCGTTTTTCTGAACAGAAGCATTTCCCTGTGGCAAAGCGCACTGGTTCTCTCATACATGATCTCCCTGAATTCTTCTTCCTCACTGATCGTCACAGATAAGCAACGATTGGAACCTATGAGCATTCCTGAAATACAGTAGGAATCCTTTACCGCAAAAATCAGCTTTCCATATGCCTGTGGACATTCATAAATGTTGAAATCTATATTCGTATTATCTGAAAGCATATTGATCAGAAAAATAGAATCATAAATATAATCTCTCCTGCCAATCTCCAGATTCAGCATCAGAGAATAATGGACTTCTGACAATTCACGATTCAGCGGCATATGCTGATTGCTCATCTGTGTCACAAGAAACCGGTATTCCCGTTCCATGGACAGAATATCCATCGCAGCCACAACATTCAGAGAATTGATATTCCTCAGTGCAGGATGATGCATTTTGGCTGCGAATTGTGGGAGAGTAAGAGATGCAAAGTGCAGGGTTTTTGGTGCGATATCCGTACCGATAGATTTTGTCAATCCTTTTACATAATTATATTCTGCTTCCAGATGGTCATAGATCGCCCGTTCCAGATCCTCCACGTCAAAAACCTGATAATCCTGACACAATTTTTCTCTGGCAGTATCCGATAATGCATCAACAATACATCGGCTGATTCCACGAAGAACTTTTTCCGAACTTTTCTCCGCCGGAAGCACCTTTCCACTGACCCATTTGCTGATATAAGACACATCATACTGAAGCTCCATTGCAAGTGTGTAATTTTTAAGATCAGCCGCAAGCATCAGCCGTTCAAGCAAATAGCTGAATCTGTTTTTTTCTTCCATATTTTATCCCTCATACGGGACAAGGGACGGTTCTGTGTCCCACATGGCAAACCGGGACACAGAACCGTCCCCTGTCCCTTCCGACATTCGGCGCATAATTCAGCCGCTTTACTACCTCCAATATCCTTTTTCTCGTTTCTTCATTCACATCTGCGTATCCATTCAATGCCCTGGACACGGTTGTGATCGAGACGCCCGCTTCTCTGGCAACATCTCTGATCCCGACTTTCTTTTCTTTCATATAACCTGACCATCCATTATATCCGTATACTTCAACGCTCTACTAAAACGTTTTTGATCTATTCCATTATAAATCAATCTCTGAAAATTGTACATATTTAAAAATAACGATATTCCGGCCACAAAATTTGACAAAACTGCTGTGCGGGACAGGGGACGGTTCTGTGTCCCTGGCAAACCGGGACACAGAACCGTCCCCTGTCCCTTCGATGCCATAAATTTGACAAACCGACAGTACATATACTATAATCTCAGCATATGCACTTCTAAAACCAATACACGGAGAATACCCATGATACATTCAAGTTACTTTAAAGAATTCATCAGATATACTTTTTTAAATATACTCGGCATGCTGGCGCTGTCCTTCTATATACTGGCAGACACATTTTTTATTGCCCGGGGCATTGGCATCAACGGCCTGACTGCCCTGAATCTGGCTATTCCTGTTTACAGCCTGATTAATGGCTGCGGTCTGATGCTTGGAATGGGCGGTGCCATCAAATATGCTATTTATAAAAGCAGGAATAATACTTTCAGACAGAATGCCGTATTTACCAATGCAATCTATATGGCCGCCATCCCTGTGCTGATTTTTGTTCTGTGCGGAATATTCTTTCCCGGCGCCATTGCCCGTCTTCTTGGTGCAGACGCGGCCACCTGGGCCATGACCCGCACCTACCTGAGAGTGATTCTTCTGTTCTCACCGGCATTCATCCTGAGTAACATACTGAATGCCTTTGTGCGTAACGATGGCAATCCGAAACTGGCCATGCTGGCAACCACCACCGGCTGCCTGTCCAATGTCCTCTTTGACTTTATTTTTATATTTCCACTGCAGATGGGTATACTGGGTGCCGTTCTGGCAACAGGCTTTGCTCCTGTCATCAATATGGTCATCCTGTCCGCTCATTTCAGAAAGGGAAAAAATCAATTTCATCTGATATCTTTAAAACCGGATCTGAAACTGACAGCTTCAACGGCTATGCTTGGTTTTCCATCTCTGATTACAGAGTTATCCTCCGGTATTGTTATTATTGTATTTAATTTCGTTATCCTGAATCTGCAAGGCAACACAGGCGTGGCAGCCTATGGCGTCATCGCCAATCTATCGCTGGTGGTCAGTTCCATTTTCACAGGCATAGCCCAGGGTATGCAGCCTCTGACCAGCCGTACCCACGGAAGCGGCGATTATACCGGTGTACAAAAAGTACGGCATTATGCGCTCACGCTCATGCTTCTTCTGTCTGCCATTGTCTATCTGTTTGTTTTCATATTTGCAGATCCGATTACGGCAGCATTTAACAGCGAACACAGCAGTCAGCTTCAGCAAATTGCCACTGTCGGCCTGAAATTATATTTTGTCTCCACCCCATTTATGGGTTATAATATCATTATGGCAGTTTTCCTGGCCTCCACAGAAAGACCCGTTCCCGCACAGATCATCTCACTTTTGAGAGGACTGATCATTATTATTCCAATGACGATTCTGCTGTCCTCACTCCTGGGAATGACCGGTGTATGGCTATCCTGCCCGGCAGCAGAATGCCTTGTCGCCCTGATTGCCATGATAATACTGCTGACCCAGGTGCCCCACAGAAAGGATGAACGAACCGATGCCAGCTGATATGAAAGCTATGATTGCAGAAACCTTCCTCTCGCTGCTTCAGCGTAAAGATGTCGATAAAATTACAGTAAAGATACTGGTAGAAGCCTGTCACATCTCCCGGCAGACCTTTTACTATCATTTTAAAGATATTGTTGATGTTATTGAATGGTGCATCAAAGCTTCAGCTGCACAGCTCCTGACAAATATTTACGAAGCAGACAGCCCGCAGGATGCCTGCAGAATCATTGTCGAATCCGCCATCAGAGATGACTCTCTGATCAGGAAACTTTTGCGTTCCCAGAAGCGTGAAGAAATAGAAAAATTTCTTTTTCCTGTTATGCGCCAGTACATGATGGCATTTGCCCGCCATGCCCGGCCCGATATAGATCTGTCCTACTCCGATCTTGAAGCCCTTCTGGATTTTTGCACCTTCGGCATGATCGGTATGGTTAAAATGGCCTGTCTGGACGGAAGGACCAACGTGGACCAGCTCTCCCGGCAGATTTATCTGATTATGTCCGGACAGATGATGTCCCAACATAATAAATGAATACTACCAACAAAAGGGACTATCATTGTGATGGTCCCTTACATTTTCAGATTTTTGTCAATACATTTTCTAAATATTGAGAATGGCTTTTGTTTGCTGAAACTGATATAAATAAAATAAAGAGCAAAACAGCTATTAAAATAACAGGAAGGAGAATCCCATGGAACAGGAAATTTTTGCAGCCAAACTCAACGAACTAAAAAAGCAACAGGATGAATTTATGGACTGTCTGAATCGTTTCCAGTCAGCGGACACAGATTCGATCGACCAATATCTCCGGCATCTGAACGATGAATATCAACAGAATACGGATTTTCTGGAAAACAGTATACATGAAGGCCGTTCTCCTGCCATCGTTGCTCTGTCAGAAGCACAGCTGACCTACTACAGACATATGAGAGATATCCTGAAAGACAGACTGCCCGAATGTATGGACAGCGGCAACAAAGATCAGGATCTGGCCGAGGCTGTCTCCCTCTATGCCGAATATGCCATCGATTTTGCTTCTCAGGCAATCCGTCATGCATTGATGGTTTCCCTGAAAGCCATTGATCTTCAAAACAATACCATTTCATAGAAAGGAGTATACACATGAACGAAGTCAAAACGCCAAAGAAAAACTGGTTCTATTATTACACTATTGTCCTGCTGGTCATCTTTCTCTTCAATGTACTGGCCATGCCTCTGTTGAACCGCCGGAGTGTCCAGGAAGTTGATTACGGTACATTTATTACCATGACCAACAATAAAGAGATCGGTCAGGTTCAGATTCAGGACAATCAGATCCTTTTTACAAACAAAGATAACTCACAGATTTACAAAACCGGCATCATGGATGACCCTGCCCGTACAGAGCGCCTTTATGCCTCTGGTGCAGAATTCTCCAGTGAGATCATTGAGGAAATGTCTCCTCTGCTGAGCATCTTCCTGACCTGGATATTACCAATGTTGATATTCATCGCTCTTGGCCAGTATATGTACAAAAAGATGCTTACTAAAATGGGTGGCGGCAAAGATTCCATGATGTTCGGCATGGGCAAGAGCAATGCCAAGATTTATGTTAAATCCTCCGAAGGCATCAAGTTCTCCGATGTGGCCGGCGAAGATGAGGCCAAGGAAAATCTGACAGAAATCGTCGATTACCTGCACAACCCTGCCAAATATAAAGATATCGGCGCCTCTATGCCAAAAGGTATCCTGCTCGTAGGACCTCCCGGAACGGGTAAAACCATGCTGGCCAAGGCCGTCGCAGGTGAAGCCAATGTTCCATTCTTCTCCATGTCCGGTTCTGAATTCGTGGAAATGTTCGTCGGCATGGGTGCATCCAAGGTCCGTGACCTGTTTAAGCAGGCCAAAGAGAAAGCTCCTTGTATCGTCTTCATCGACGAAATTGATGCCATCGGCAAAAAGCGTGATGGTCAGATCGGCGGCAACGACGAACGGGAGCAGACATTAAATCAGCTGCTGACAGAAATGGATGGTTTTGAAGGCAACACAGGCGTCATCATTCTGGCTGCCACTAACCGTCCGGAATCTCTGGACCCTGCTCTGACCCGTCCGGGCCGTTTCGACAGACGAGTTCCCGTTGAACTGCCGGATTTAAAGGGTCGTGAAGAAATTCTGAAGGTTCATGCCAAAAAAATCCGTATCGGTGACAATGTGGACTTCAATAAGATCGCCCGCATGGCTTCCGGTGCCTCCGGCGCTGAACTGGCCAATATCGTCAACGAAGCGGCTCTCCGTGCAGTCCGTGATGGACGTAAATTCGCTACCCAGTCCGACCTGGAAGAAAGTATTGAAGTTGTTATTGCCGGATACCAGAAGAAAAATGCCATTTTAACCAGCAAAGAAAAACTTATCGTTTCTTACCATGAAATCGGTCACGCCCTTGTAGCTGCGAAACAGACCAACTCTGCACCGGTTCAGAAGATTACCATTATTCCTCGAACCTCCGGTGCTCTGGGGTATACCATGCAGGTGGACGAAGGCAACCATTATCTCATGACCAAAGAAGAAATTGAAAATAAAATTGCTACCTTCACGGGCGGCCGTGCTGCTGAGGAAGTCATCTTCGGTTCCGTCACCACCGGCGCCTCCAACGATATCGAGCAGGCTACCCGTCTTGCCCGTGCCATGATTACCCGCTATGGTATGAGTGAGGACTTCGATATGGTAGCGTTGGAAACAGTCACCAATCAGTATCTGGGCGGCGACGCTTCTCTGGCCTGCTCCGCAGAGACCCAGACAGAGATTGACCGTCAGGTAGTGGCACTGGTCAAAAAACAGCACGAAAAAGCCATCCAGATTCTTCTGGAAAACAGATCCAAACTGGATGAACTGGCACAGTTCCTCTATGAAAAAGAAACCATCACAGGAGAAGAATTCATGGAAATCCTCAATGCATAGGGGGGACGGAAATAAAAACAGAGCCTATAAATTGCTTTAAAACCTTATAAGGGGATACAAAAACTCCAGAAACATGCTCATCGCAAATCGTTTCTGGAGTTTTTGTATCCCCTTAAGGTTTTTCTCACTTTTCTGCGCTCTGTTTTTATTTCCTGTGTATTGGAGTACAGGAGAATGGAACATGTTCATCGCAAATCGTTCCGCGGGAGTTCTTTCCGTCTGCTTCACTAGCTGCAAAATTCTTCATGCACAGTTTCTTATTTATCCCAGGTAATTAGCTTCATGACCTTTTTGGCTGCCTTTAATACTTTAGGTGACAAATAGGCAGCAGGAAGTTTTTTCTTTGAATAACTCCAAACAGAATCATATTGCGTCCCCTCTATCAACAATTTAGTAAAAAATCTCTCCCAACTGACATATTTTTTACTGTCAATGTAATCTTCAGGCTTCTGTAGTACAGATTCAACATTTATATGTGGAATAGCCCCAGACTCCAGTAATATCCACTCAAATGATTCGGGAGCGTAAAGTACAATCCCATTAAAGATTTTCAGATATTCATATACATCTCGCATCTCCGATCCAAATGCTGCACCATCAACCACAACTAAAGTTTTCTTGGTATTCTTTTCTCTTTCCGCTAAATACTTAATGATGTTGGATTTTCCATTTGCAGATATACATTTTATGCCTTTTTGATTTGCTAATTCCGAAAAAAATTCATATCCTGAATTAGAATCTTCTGTAATTACAAATTGTGGATTCATGCCGTCACCATCTGATATTTCACCATACAAATGATATATTTCGTTATATTTTTGTTTTGTGTCATAAAATTTCCCAGATTTACGAATACCATATATTTCATTAATACTATACGGTAACATCGGCAGTTTTTCTCTGGTGGCGAGCACAAAATAATTATCCGACTCCTGCACAAGTTCCGCAAATTTTTTGGAAAACAGGAATCGATTTCCCTCATCAATAAAAATAATACTTTTTGAAATATCTTTTAGTTGATGTTCCCAATCCTCATTATCTAAAGTTCTGCAGGCACAATCACAGGAAACAAAAACTCCGCTGTCTGAACCATATCTCCTGTTTTCACGAATAAGGTCAATCAACACTGTCTTCCCTGAACCGCTGTCACCTGTAAAAATAGTAATATTCCTTTTTACAATAAAGTCATATTTTATCTTTTTTGTTTCAACAATTACTCTATGTGCGCCTTTCATTTCCTGTTACTCCTGTTTCATTGCATTCAAATACCTGCTGGCTATAGGAATCAGTTCCTTCATGGAATGTACAATCTCCCCACCATTTTTTATTTTTATATCAAATACAGTATCTTTCCCAAAACTCATCATATGTCTCAGATTAATTGTCAGATCTTTTTGCTTACCAATTTCCAGTATCCACTTTGCACAATTATCGCCACAAGTAGATGCATTATAAATCTTATCCGGTTCATTCAGCATCAGCAACAAAGTCTTAACTCCTCCGGATAATCGTTCCGGTGCAATTTGCCCCAAAACAGGACTTTGGATACACTGCCCGCTTAAAACATCGGAATCATCCACATCTTTGACAATCGCCTTTGCCAGGTCAGAATCAAACCATTCCGGCTCATAGGTATTTTTAAAATAAACATTTGTATTGTAAATACTATCTTCAGCATCGCCATAAATAACAGTAAGCATATGACACCTCCAAAATATTATTGTACATCGGCACAGTATATTATAGCATGAAAAGCCTGCTGTGCAATGGCAGGTCTCTGTGCATACTAAGATTTCATTTTTCCTTTCTACATACCCAGTAAACTCTGGTCAAACGCAAACAATGCTTCATTGATCTCATAAATATTGTAGTTGCCTTTTTTAATAAAGTATTCGATGATAACATCGAATTTACTGCTGTGGGACAGAGCAAACCCCGCTTTCATCAGCATATCCTTCGCCTCTTCCAGATCCAGTTCCAGCGCAATGGCAAAGGCCAGCACCGTGGTCTTCTTCGGCTTATAATGAATATCACCTCGGATTTTTGAAAATAGTTTCCTGTCTATATTGGCCTTTTTATAGCACTGGGCATCTGTCATGCCCTTCTCATCGATTTTTCTCAGCAGCATCTGTGAAAAGCTTTCATCCAGCTGCCGAATGATATCATCCAGATCCCTGTTCCTGACAGGCTTCGCAGTATCAAGCTTCCTTGGCGTCTTCTGCACGTTTCTTTCTGCTGCAAATGGCTGCGCTGAATATTCTGCCTCTTCTTCGCAAATCATAGCCGTCTGCAACCGCCTGCTGAAATCGTCACTATGCGTCTCTACAGTCTCTACATAATATTCATCAATATATTCTTCAATATCCTTCATCAGCTTTTTGCTGATCTGGAAACCGGCTCTGTCAAAGACGACGATGAATACATTCATATCATGATACAAAATAAAGTCACTGATCACTTCCACAGCCACCTGCAGTGCCTCCTCCTTCGGATATCCATATATGCCCGAAGAAATCAACGGGAAAGCCACTGATTCACATTCATACTGCTCTGCCAGCTTCAGCGATTCCCGGTAACAGGATGTGAGCAGTTCCCTCTCTCCATGACGTCCGCCTCTCCAGATTGGACCCACCGTATGAATAACATAACGGCATGGCAGTCGGTAAGCGCCCGTAATCTTCGCCTGGCCTGTCCGGCAGCCGCCAAGCCCCCTGCATTCATCCAGAAGCTCCGGCCCTGCCGCGCGGTGGATGGCACCATCCACACCACCGCCGCCAAGCAAAGACGAATTCGCCGCATTGACGATCGCATCGCATTTCACCTTCGTAATATCATTCCTGATTATCTGTAATGGCATCCTATCACCCTCCATATCTGCCTCTTACAGATAGTGTACATCGATGAAAAAGATTTGTCCACGCAAGATTATTCCGCTTTCTTCCTCTCATTGTAATCCTGATCCGCTTTTGCACGCCAGGACGCGCTCAGCGGTCTGGCGTTCCTTACCTGACTGACTGCCTCGGAAACCGCTTCATAAACATTCTTCATTCCTATACTGTCCGCATGATAATTCACTGCATGCTGCTCATCGATACCAAAGCATGCTGCAGTCTCTGCAGCATCAATATTGGCTGCCATGAAAATAAACTCCCAGCCGTACTTCTGCTTCTTCCGTTCAATCATTCTCTTCACCATCTCACTGCTGTAACGACGGCTGGCATTCTCCATGCCATCTGTCGTAATAACAAAGATTGTATGCGCCGGCACATCCTCCGGACGGGCGTATTTATGAATATTCCCTATATGGTGAATGGCACCGCCGATGGCATCCATCAATGCCGTACAGCCCCTGACTGTATAATCCTTCTCTGTCATGACCCCGATCTCCGACAGCTTCACTCTGTCATGGAGCACCTCACTGAAATTGTCAAATAAAATGGTAGAAACATAAGCTTCCCCGTCCTGCTGCTTCTGTCTGTCAATCATGGCATTAAATCCGCCGATGGTATCACCCTCCAGTCCCCTCATGGAACCGCTTCTGTCAAGAATAAATACAAGTTCGGTTAAATCGTTCTTCATATTCTGAAACCTCCCGATAAAAATATGGCTGTATTTTTATTTACAGCCACATTTTACAGGATATTTCATTTTCTATGGTCGCTTCAAAAGCGACATTATCTTTCCTCCACACATTTTTTCAGCAGCTTCACAGCTTCTTCCGGCGAATAATCCCGGATGATACGGCTTACTTTATCATAGCCCAGCACCGGCGCATAGGATGCGGCAAATGCACTGGAGGCCTTCAGATGTTGCCGGCATGCTTCTTCATTGATCCGCAATGGCACAATACATTTCTCTCTGAACAGGCGGACCGCCTCTGTCATAAGCTCCAGACTTTCCAGCAGACTGTCGGCAATGAGCGGCAAAAAGGCATTCAGTTCAAATTCCCCGTGGGCGGCTGCCATGGTAATGGCCGTATCATTGGCCGCCACCCTCATGGCGCACTGCATGACCATTTCCGCCATAACCGGATTCACCTTGCCCGGCATAATCGTACTCCCCTGCTGAACCTCAGGCAGTACCATCTCACCCAGACCGCCATGTGGACCCGAATTCATCAGGCGCAGATCATTGGCAATCTTCATAAGATTAACCGCCAGCGCTTTGATCAGACCGGAGACCTCCACAAACACATCATTATTCTGTGTTATGTCCATTGGATACTCCGCCGCAGCCAGACCATATCCGGTCAGACGGCGCAGCTCCTCTATCACACCGAATCGATATTTTCTGTCAGCATTATTGGATAATCCCACCGCCGTACCGCCGATATTAACCTGACGCAGCCGTTCCTCCACCTTGTACAGACGCCACCGGTCTCTGGCAATGGCCTGCGCATAGGCTCCAAATTCCTCACCGGCTGTAATGGGAACTGCATCCATCAGTTCCGTCCTCCCCAGCTTGTCCACATCCTGCCACTGATTTTCCTTCTCCTGTAAAGCGGTCTGCAGCTTTGCACATTCGTCGGACAGAAGGCGCAGCTGCCGGATGGCGGCTATACGAAGAGCCGTTGGATAGACATCATTGGTGGACTGCCCCCGGTTCACATCATCCAGAGGATGTATCACCTCATAATCTCCGAAATTCTTCCCCAGTGCCTTTAAAGCAAGATTGGCCAGAACCTCATTGACATTCATATTGGTAGACGTTCCCGCACCGCCCTGCAGTGCCTGTACCGGAAAATACGCCTCATAATTATCTTCACTGTTCAATATTTCATCACAGGCCGCAACGATGGCTCTTTCCACTTCCGGCTTGCCCATTCCCAGATTCAGATAAGTTGCTGCCGCTGCCTTTTTCACCAGAACCATGGCTCTGATCAGTCCCCGGTTCACCGTCTTCTGTCCCAGATCAAAGTTCTCCAGAGCCCGGGCCGTATTGATGCCGTAAAGAGTCCTCTCCGGCAGCGCCTTTTCCCCCAGCATATCCCTTTCCAGCCTCATAATAACAACACCTCTTTTTGCTACTCTTCAAATTCCAGCAGAAGATGCGGGAATATGCCGATGCTCCGCTTCAGAATTCCCTGCATATAGGCAATGGCAATACCATAATTGGTAATCGGGACCTGCTGATCCGCCGCGCATTTCATTCTGTATCTTACTTCACGCTCATTGAGCATACAGCCGCCGCAATGAATGATCAGCTTATATTTTGACAGATCGTCCGGGAATTCTCTGCCTGAACACAATTCTATATTCAGCTTCTTTCCCGTATAATTTTTCAGCCAGCGCGGAATCTTTACACTGCCGATATCATCGCATTGCCGGTGATGGGTACAGCCTTCGGCAATAAGTATCGAATCCCCATCCTGCAGCTTTTCCACGGCAGCCACCCCCCTGACAGCCATATCCAGAAGTCCCTTGTGACGGGCCATCAAAATAGAAAATGAAGTCAGCGGTATTTCCGGCGGCACATCAGCAGATACCTTTGCAAATACCTGACTGTCCGTGATGACCAGCGCAGGTGATTCCCTGAATTTGTCCAGTGTCTCCCGCAGTTCGTATTCTTTCACACAGACAGCGGCAGCCTCCGCCTCCAGAATATCCCGGATCACCTGCTGCTGCGGCAGGATCAGACGTCCCTTCGGTGCAGCCTTGTCAATTGGAATAACCAGCACGACCAGATCGCCCGGACGGATCAGATCCCCCACCAGCATCAGCTTGTTCTCCTCTGTCTTTCCAAGACGGGCAATCTTCTCCTTCAATTCCTCTATATGGATCTTTTCCGTGGCACTGACATAAATTTCACTGGCAGATTCTGCCGGGACCTCCGACAACAGATCACATTTATTCCATGCGATCAGATAAGGAATCTCCTTTTGCCGGAACAGTTCGATCAGTTCCCTGTCACATTCCTTCAGGCCTTCCATGCTGTCTGCCACCAGTACCGCCACATCCGTGCGGTTCAGCACCTGCCTTGTCTTCCTCACCCTCAGTTCACCAAGAGCACCCTCATCATCAAAACCGGGCGTATCAATGATCACGACCGGTCCAACAGGCAGCAGCTCCATAGCCTTGCTCACCGGGTCCGTCGTTGTTCCCCTCGTCTGAGAGACCACCGCCAGCTCCTGTCCCGTCACAGCATTGACCAGACTGGACTTGCCTGCATTTCTCCGACCAAAAAAACCAATATGCACCCGCTCACCCGACGGTGTATCATTCAGTCCCATCTTACTCCTCCTTGTTTCATACTATTATAAAAGTTCAGCAAAGCCCGGCATCTTTTTTATTTTTTTCAGAAAAATCCTCCCTGAAAATGCAATATGAGGCAATTCATAGAACCGGGCATCTTTCGGACATATTGGCTTATACAGTGGATCTGCCACAATTATTTTCGCATTCTTCAGCTTTTCCTCTATTTCTTCCTCTCCGCAGACTGCCTCATCTTTCGGAGCCAGCAGTCCTTCCCACTCTTCCAGGGGACAGAGCACGCGCGCAGACCGGCCGTATTGATTTTCAATAGCCGCGGCCAGCGAACCCATGGTCACCGGTTCCCCGATCAGTGTTATGTCAGCCACATCATGTTCTCCTACCGAACTGCTCGCAGATATCCCTGTATCTGTATCTGTGTCTGCATCCCCGGATCCGCTGGCCAAAATGCGTGCTGTCAGATAAGCCACTTCACATTCTCCACTTTCCACAGCCCGTTCCATGGCTGCAGAAAGCCTCTTTGCAAAAGAGCCCACCGGTGCGCCCACCACATACGGGGTACCGAATTTCTCATAAAGTACCTTCGCCGCCCGGAGGCCTACAGATGAAACCACCAGATTTACGTCAGCCTCACCAGCCCTCGAAATCGTCTCCAGTCCATCTCCCATGGCCCAGGTGGAAATCACCTGCCA
>JBJEJD010000175.1:19863-21933 GCA_051877705.1 Coprococcus sp.
GGGCCTGTAAACCGTTTGGCAATTTCCGCCAATGCCATCCCCGCACCGTACACATAATCATGCATACCATTGGTCGGCACGGCAAAAGCCGGTATCCCTGTTTCGTCCTCCAGGATCTCTGCCAGAGCAGGAAAATCCGTTCCATTTAAAAATGGTATCGGCGAACTGGCCAGGGCAATGAATTTCGGTTTCAGTTCATGTGCCGCTTTTGCCGTATCATGAACAAATTTATCATCATTCCCCATGATGGCATCAATTTCCGACAATCCGGAAATGAAGATCAGACTGTCCTGATCATACCACCGAATCTCATCATGGGTATTATAAGTAGAATTACAGCCGGAAGGATCATGCATGACCGTCATGCCTCCCAGCTCATACAAAGCAGAGCATACACCGGATACATCCGCCGTATAGATTGGTATAATACGATAGGCTTGTCTCATATGCAGCTTTCGCACCCCCATCCCTTCCGGATAACCAGATCTTCCGTATCTTTTTCCTCATGAAGTGCTTCCGTCATCAGACCGGCCAGCCGACGGATACCGTCAAATCCATATAGACCGCCGCCCTGTACCACATTCACAAAATGTCTGCTGCCCGTAAACCATGCCGCTTTCTGACCGATGGCCAGCACCTCCCGTTCACCATGCCTTGGCAGGACGCGCATCTTCACCTGGATTGTCGCTGACAGCACAAGCGCCGGTGCATGGACTTTCAGCCATTCAAAATCATCTTTTTCCTCCGGACTGATGCCGTCCAGATAAACCGTGTTCACAGAGAATCCATGAGATATCAGCAATCTTGCCAGCCCCAGAGGCCTCGGATGAAAAGTACAGTCAATGGCAACCGGCATATCTCCTATTTCAGACAAAGCATCGGCCAAAGCCGCCTCGCAGGACGCAATTTCCGCATCATAGTTCAACAGAGATATCTCTTTCATATTCTCTGATCCACCCTTTTCCTGCAGCTGCCTCAGGGATGCCGCCAGCTCTTCCAGATGCCTGATGATCTCTTCATAACTGAAACATGCCGGAAGATACAGATGCTTCCGTCCAAGACGTCCTGCCTGTTCCTCCGCACCGTATCTGCCGGAAGGATAACAGGAGATAAACATCCCGCTCTCCGCCAGATTCAGGTATTCCTCCCATGTCCGGCACCCCGGGAGTTCCCGTATTTCATATCCATTTTCACGCAGAAACACCTTCAGATCAGCTGTCTCATCCAATGCGAAATCACTTCCCAGAAGGCTCACAGCCCTGTTATTGATCTCTTCTTCTGTCAGACGCGGCAGCGGATCATACATGGCCTTACGCAGCTTCTGATCCGGTGTCAGGCCATTTTTCTGCATAATAGGATCCATATAACAGCGGACAAAGAAAATATCCGGAAATCTCGACTCCAGCTCTCCGTACACTCTCTCCAGGTCACAGCCAAGAAAATGATGCAGACAAACTGTAAAAAGCAGCACCGCCTTCGGTCTCTCATCCAGTTTCTCTATCACATCTGTTACGCCGTCAATAGTCACGTCCTCCAGGTTGCCGTTCAGCAGATGCTCTTCCTCCACGATGACAAATGAAAATCTGTCTTCCTCATTCATCTCCGCAGCCGTCAATACCACTCCTCGCATGCAGTTGCCGGCACAGACATAGATCTGCCTGGCTCCCGGTACCCTCATACCTGTATGAACAATATTCCAGGTACCATGAGCCGGAGAATTAAATTCCAGCTCCGACGCAAAAGGCGCCGGCCACGCTGCATCCTTTATGGCGACCACAGCTCCCGCCGGATCGATGGTCTCTCCTGCACGTTTTAACATTTTTCTCCTCCCCGGCATACCGCCATCATCCGACGGGCCAGTTCTCTGTACTCCTCTGCCATTTCACTATCCGGAAATGCTTCCAGAAGTATCTGCTGTCTTTCCTCCGCCAGTGTCACCTGCTCGCTGTGGGACAAACTGCCGACGATCTCCGTATGAAAATCCCGGGCCAATTCCTCCACTTTCTCATCTTCCCGCTTCACATTCCGCCGGTTGAGAATCAGACCTCCAAGAGACGCATATCCCCGGTT
>JBJEJD010000175.1:22033-36507 GCA_051877705.1 Coprococcus sp.
TCAAGCACTGTCGGGACGTGCTCTCCGTGACGCAGCTGCAAAGTGGAATCCGCCTTCGGATCACAGCCAATCTGCATAACCTTCAGACCCTGCTTTGCCAAAGCAGCCGCCACATTGGACACCGTTGTGGATTTTCCGATACCGCCCTTTCCATAAACTGCAATCTTAATCATAAAAATCCTCTTTCTTTACTACTCACTTTTTGTAATCACATTGGAATAAGCCGTCTTAGCCGACACGCCCTTCAGACGGCCTATTTTCCCCGACAGGGCACTGATGACATCCTGAGGCGCATCAATGGCAATACTAATGATGCTGATACCCTTTGCGCGATAAGGAATTCCCATCCTTCCAATAATATACTGTGCTGCTTCGTGAAGCAAACGATTCAATTCGTCAATAGCGTCATCTTCTTCCACAATAATGGCAATGACTGCAACTCTTGTATCCATAGGCCATCTCCTCATTTCATCAGCAAATACGCGGCAGAAGCTCACCGCCCGGCTGAGGCAGAAGCGCCTGTGTACCGATTTCAGTTGTCATAACCACCCGACCTGGCTGATCTTCCGTTACTTCACCGATGATGGCCGCATTTTCTGAATAAGGACACTGCCGCAGTACCTTTACGATCTTCTCTGCTTCCGATTTTGGTGCCATGATCACCAGCCTGCCCTCGCAGGCCAGATAAAGAGGTTCCAGACCCAGCATGCCGCAGACACCCTTTACCTCCGGGGCCACCGGAACAGCCGCTGCATCCAGGCGGATTCCCACCTTGCTCTGCCCTGCTATCTCATAGAGCACGGTACCGACGCCACCCCTTGTTGCATCACGGATCACATGAACATCCTTTGTCGCCTTCAGTACAGCTTCAACCGTGCCCCACAGCGGCGCACAGTCACTGGTCACATCCGCTTCAATGCCAAAATCCTCTCTTGCCAGCAAAATCGTACAGCCATGCCGTCCAATATCGCCTGTCACAATAATGGCATCTCCCGGCTTCGCAAAATCACCGGAGGTACGGACCCCCTCTTCAATCTGCCCTACACCGGTTGTTGTGATGAAAACACCGTCCACCTGTCCCTTTCCGGCCACCTTCGTATCGCCGGATACGATGCGGACACCTGCTTCCTTGGCTGTCTTTTCCATGGCTGCCGCGATCTCTTCCAGCTTCTCCATAGGAAAACCCTCCTCAATGACAAATGCGCAGGAAAGATACATCGGCTTTGCTCCCATACAGGCCAGATCATTCACTGTACCGCAGATGGACAGCTTGCCGATATTCCCCCCCGGGAAAAAGGCCGGAGAAACAATAAAGCCGTCTGTCGACATGGCAATTCTCCCCGTTGGGGCCGGAAGAACAGCCGCATCATCCGCTGTCAGATCCGGATTGGCAAAATGTGTCTTAAATACCTCATCAATCAACTCTGATGTCTGCTTTCCGCCTGCACCATGAGCCATCGTAACCGTTTTATTCATGATCCATCATTCCTCGTCTTTCTAATCATTCTAATTATGAATATTGATAAAATGCTGAACAGGCTCCTTCGTTGGAAACCATACAGGCACCGATCGGATGCTGCGGTGTGCATCCCTTTCCGAATACTTTACAATCCGACGGCTTACATTTTCCCTGAAGCACATCCCCACAACGGCAGGCCGGATTGCTCCTGCCTTCTATCTTCGGCATGTTGAATTTCTTCCTGGCATCAAACGCCTGCCATTCCTCTCTCAGCACCAGACCGGATCCAGGAATCATACCCAGACCGCGCCACTCCGAATCACAGGCTTGCATCAGTTCATCCACCAGCTTTTGTGCCTCCCTGCTTCCCTCTCTGGTGACAACCCTCGGATAACAGTTGACGAAGAACGGTTTTCCTTCCTGATATTTGACCAGCGATACAGCCAGCGCTGTCAAAAGCTCCCTCGCCGTAAAGCCTGCCACAACGCCGCTGACACCTTCCTGAACCAGAGATTCACAGAGCTCCGTTCCCGTAATGGCATTCACATGACCCGGATACAGAAATACATCCGCACTTCCCTTCAGTGCCTCATAGGCCTTTGGCATAGTCTTATTGGCCACCAGCATGGAATAATTGGTCAGACCCTCCTCGCGGGCCTTTTTCACCGACAGACATCCCGCCGGCGTAGTCGTCTCAAATCCTACTGACAAAAATACCACCTGTTCTTCCGGATGCTCCTTCGCATACTGCTCAGCATCAACAGGCGAATAAACGATATGTACCTTCGCACCCTTTTCCCTGGCTCCCGCCAGACTCATCTGCGTTCCAGGCACCCGCACCAGATCACCAAATGTGCAGATAGTCGCACCACATTCCAGCGCCAGATAAATTGCTTCATCAATAAATCCCACCGGTGTTACACAGACCGGGCACCCTGGCCCGGAGATCAGTTCCACCTGCTCCGGCAAAAGCTTCCTTATTCCCAGACGGAAAATCTCATGGGTATGGGTACCACAGACTTCCATGATCCGCAGGGCAGGTCCATTATAGGACTCTATGATCTCCTTCGCCGTCCTCTTCCTCTCTTCACTCATCAGAATAAATCCTCCATCAGCTGATCCGTCTCATTCTCATCCTCATCTGTAATCTTCGCAATAGCCACACCGGCATGGACCATCACATAATCACCCGGTTCCAGATCCTCTATTAACCGGGAAGCAATCTCCCTCTTTGCGCCGCCTGCATCCACAATCGCAACACCATCACCAATCTTCACAACCTTAGCCGATAAACCAACACACATCTTCTATAACTTCCTTTCCCTATTCATTCTTTTTATTTATTATATTCATACCGTAAACTGCCTGACCCAGTGCGATCCCTCCGTCATTTGGAGGAATCATACGGTGCCGCAGCACCTGAAATCCTTTATCTGATAATAATTCATCCGTAAGCCGCAGCAGCAGCCGGTTCTGAAATACGCCTCCGCTTAAAGCCACCTTATTACATCCTGTTTCCATCCGGAGGCGGATACATGTCTCCGCAATCTGTTTTGCAAGCATCTCATGGAAATAGTATGCAAGCTTTCCTTCTTCTTCTCCCGCCAGCCTTGCTTCCACAATGGCTTCAATCAACGCTCCCGTATTGAGGATCATCCGGTCTTCGCGATTCCCTGACAAAAGAGGAAAGGCTTTCTCATCTATTGCCGCAAATTCCGGATTCCCGCATGGCTTTTCCCATTCTCCCTCCACGGATCCTCCGGCTGCCTTTTCCCAGGCTTCCGCCGCAAATTCCAGCGATGTGGATGCCTCACCTTCAAAGGTAGATGCCCGCCGGATACCCAGAATAGCACTGACACCATCAAATAGACGCCCTGCACTGGTGGACTGAACAGCATTGATCTTCCTGTCTGCCATGGCAAACTGCACCTTACATTCAGCTTCACTGCACAAACCAAGCTGCAGAATCATATCACGGGCCTTTTCCCTGTCTCTGATCCTTCCATATATCAGCGACACAGCAATGCGCCAGCCTTCCCTGGCAGAGATATCGCCGCCGATCTGCAGAAACGGTTCAATACTTCCCAGACGGGTGAAATCATGATAATCTGCCAGCAGTATTTCTCCGCCCCACACAGTACCATCGGTTCCATAGCCCGTTCCATCAAAGGATACACCGATTACCGGACCGGAACAGTCATTTTCAGCCATACATGACAGGATATGGGCATAATGATGCTGAACTTTGATCACGGGAAGTCCCATTTCCTCAGCTATCAATGTGGCATTATACCTTGGATGAAGATCGCAGATCACCACCGACGGCTGCACCTCCAGCAGCGTTTCCAGCCTGCCGATTGTCTCCCGCAGGGCTTTCACTGTCCTCAGATCCTCCAGATCCCCCACATACGGAGACGGATAAAAACGCCCGTCCACACCAATACAGAATGTATTCTTCAATTCACCGCCCACAGCCAGAACCTGACCCTGCCATGGATCTGATACCATCAGCGGAAGCGGCGCATATCCTCTGGAACGCCGGATCATATAAGGCTCACCCTTATAATCATCCATGACTGAATCATCGGCCCGTATACGGATCTTCCGGTTATGGGACAGCATACAGTCACAAAGATGGGACAGCTCCGCCACTGCATCATCATCATCCCGGCAGATAGGCGCTCCGGAAGTATTGCCGCTGGTCATGACCAGACAATCCGGCATCTTTATCCCATCATCATAATCGAATAACAGCAGCTGAACCGGTGCGTAGGGCAGCATAACGCCAATCTTTGGATTGCCCGGTGCCGCCGAAGGGCAGATACTGCCGCCATCCCGACGTTCCAGCAGGAGAATAGGTTTCTGATGACCATTCATCACTTCCTCCTGCTCCGCCGTCACAAGACATTCCTTCTTTACAGCTTCCATATTGCGGGCCATGACCGCAAATGGTTTGACCGGCCGCTTTTTCAGCTGCCTCAGCCTGCTGACTGCCTCCTCATTGGTAGCATCGCAGCAGAGATGAAAACCACCGATACCCTTGATGGCCACGATACCACCTTCCCGAATGACCTTTCGGGTATAAGTAATAGCTTCACGCCCCCGCTCTTCTCTGCCGATCAGATACACTTCAGGGCCACAGTCATTGCAGCAGACCGGCTGTGCATCAAAACGTCGGGTTTCCGGATCGTAATACTCCTCCGAACAGGACGGACACATGGGAAATTCTTTCATACTGGTCCGTTCCCTGTCATAGGGCAGCGAATCCAGAATCGTCAGCCTCGGCCCACAGCAGGTACAATTGATAAACGGATGCAGATACCGTCTGTTGGACGGATCATACATTTCCTCCTTACACTCATCACAAATGGCAATATCCGGTGAAACGAATATCTCACCTTTTGTCTTCTCACTCTCTATGATATCAAAATCCTCAAAGGAAGGCGCCTCTGCCGCCGATTCTACGCTGATCTTAAGAATGGCCGCACGTTTCGGAGGACGTTTCTCCAGATCCTCCAAAAAACCATTGACCTGCTCCGGCCTCCCCTGAGCAAATATTTCCACATAAGGGCCTTTATTACAGACACTGCCCCGCACACCATTTTTTGTGGCATGCCGGCTCACCGTAGGCCTGAACCCCACACCCTGTACAATGCCGTAGACCCGTATTTTTCTGGTAATATCACCTTCCATCGGCTCTGCCACCTTTCTCAAAGCTCAATCAGCTTACCTGACACAGCGAAATGGGTCGTATTAACATATTTTCCTGTGAATTTCGGAATCATCCGCGCCATACATCCGTCGGCAAAGATCACATCCCATCCGCCTTTTTCCGCCAGTTCTATAAAATCGTCCTCTTCCTTCAGGGCAATATCGCCTTCTTCCTTCAGCTTCGGCCTCATGGCAAACCAGCTGCCCACCGTCACTTCCGCACCGCTGCGGGTACGGATCTCATCCCGGATGGCATTGGCAATCACCTGCTGATGCACCACCAGCACCTTTTTGCCTGTATAATCGTAACCATCATCCGGAATCAATTCTTTTGCCAGAGGGTAACATGCCTCATAAGGTGTGCCGAATTTTTCCTGAAGATATCCGGCAGCTGCCAGACCAGATGGGGACACTACCAGATTCTTCTCTGCAGCAGATGCCGTCTTCACCGCATCCAGCCCGTCACCCATGCCATAGCATATGATATTTCTATTACATGCATCGCTCTCCAGAGCCGCTTTTATTTTCTCCGGGAAATGCAGATCGCTCACATCCTGAGGCGTTGCGCCGATGATCCCTATTCTTCCTGCTTCCACCGGGAGCTTCTCTATGGCAAAGGCCTTAAACAGCGCCAGATAAGCCTTCTCCTGCCCTGCGTCATACAGCTCCATGCCGTCTGTATCCACCGTTATCACCGGGAACCCCGTCTTCTTCTCCGTCATACGCCCGAGGGCTTTATAATCCGTGCCGATAACTGCCGGAACCGGCGTACCGATGATGGCCGCAAAGGAGGCCTCCACCTTGCCCGCCGCATCGGACAATTTTGCCACCAGACGATCGTCCCGGCCGAGAATGGCATCCATATCCCGGAGACCTGCGCTGAAAATGGCACTCTTCCTTGTAAACCATCTCGGCTCATCAAAGCCACAGACATTGCCAACACATCCGCCCGCATCGCAGATGACCAGAATAGCGCCCAGTTCATACAGAACCGACACCGCACCGGACTGATCCGGGGCAAAAGGTGTCAGGTATTTTCTTAATCCCTTCATGCCCGTACCTCCTTTCCCGCCGCAAGCAATGCCTCAAACAAATGCCTTACACCTGCGTAGCCGTATGGCTGTCTGTCCTGATTCCACACCACATTTGGACAATCCTGATGATAATATCCCGCATCCTTGCCGATGGTCATATTCACACCGGAATCTTTGCCGTCATAGTACAGCATGGTCGGTTCCAGATTGGAAAATACCTTCGTCTCCGGGCTCAGAGCCGCCAACTGTTTCACATAAATAAAATTCTCCGCCGTAATGGTGCCGTATATCTCAGGCACCTTGAATCCATAACGCACCAGGGCCAGAGAAAGTTCGAAAGCATCGCCGTTCATACACTCTCCCACGGCAAAAGACGCCTCCGGACAGCTTTCTCTGAAAGCTGCCACTGCCGCCGAAGCCCTTTTCGCCGGTTCCCTGTCATCAAACTGAACACCCAAAACATTGCCAAAAGCCCGGTACTGGCTGCCGATCTTATCAATCTGATAAAGTCTCGTCAGCTCAACAAACGGTATTTTCAGCCTGTCATGAAAATCCTCTGCCGCAAATCTGGCTTCCGGATGGAGTACCAGATTGAAATTTGCCTCCGCCATCGTCATATATTCATCATAATCCCTGCACCGGGATATCTCATGTATGGTCTTTACCCCTGCCTGATGCAGAAGATCATAGAGCTCACAGTCATCCGCCAATGGTGAAAAAAAGCCCAGAAGATTCACCACATTGCCCTTTTTCTTCCTCGGCTCAAGCAGCGAATACAAAGACTGACGCACATGGACCATAGGAGGCTTCCTTCCCTCACGGGTCAGCGCGTACATATAGCATGGCCGGACAGGAAGCCCCACCTGCTCTGTAGCCTTCCGGCAGATACGCTCCATATCCGTTCCCAGCAGCGCATCCACACAGGTGATACAGATCATCACCACTGACGGCTTCTTTTCAAGGCTGTCACAGACTTCTGCCACTGCCTTTGGTATCTTCTTCAGATGACGTCCTGTCACAATATCCGTCTCATCCATCATCAGATAAAAAAATCGATTGTCATACTCCCTCATGGAACTGATGAGAGAAGTGTTGCGCCCGCAGCATCCCGGCGCCACAATAAGCATCACGGACCCCGGAACTGCCAGCCCCGCACGCTTCACGCCGAAGCCCTCCGCTCCCGGCGAGTTAAAAGCCAGCGTCGCCGGCGAACTGTATATCAAATGGGCGCCTGATATGAACTGGGGCGGAATATGCTCTCTGCCGAGCTTCGCCAGTTCACCTGCTGTACAATAAAAAGCTTCCTGATTCATATCTTCTCCTTTAAAAAACCTGTTTTGTTTCATTGGCCAGCAAAAGCTCTGCCAGATCAAAAAATCTCCGGCTGATGGACGAATCCTTATCTCCCTCTATCACCGTCATTCCCTGATCCTCATAGCGGATGATCTCATCACTTCTCGGAATCTCACCCACAATTGGAATTCCACTTTTATCCGCAAATGCCTGCACCTTCTCTTTCTCGTTTTCCACATTCCGGTGATTCAGGACAATACCAAATACTCTCGCATAACTGCGATCCTCAAAATTCTTCACTGCCCTTGAAATGTTATCCGCCGCATACAGGGCCATTTTCTCACCGGAGGTCACAATCAGTACCTTCTCCGCATAGCCCTCGCGAATCGGAGCCGCAAAACCGCCGCAGACCACATCCCCCAGCACATCATACAAAACCACATCCGGTTTGTATCTCTCGAACAGCTTCAGATCCTCCAGAAGCTGGAAGGTAGCAATAATACCCCGGCCTGCGCATCCCAGTCCCGGCGTCGGCCCGCCGGTCTCAATGCAGAGCACACCGCCGAAGCCCTCCCTTGAAATATCCTCCAGCTTCTCCGGTTCCTCATCTTCTTCCCTCATAAAATTCATCACCGGCCTTAACGGCTCTCCTCCCAGCAGATTGATCGTTGAATCCGCCTTCGGGTCACACCCGATCTGAATCACTCTTTTCCCCATAACAGCAAAAGCAGCCGCCAGATTGGAAGTCACCGTCGACTTCCCGATACCGCCCTTGCCATAAATCGCAACCTTCAGCATCATATCCTCCTCATATCACGAAAAAAACTCCTTTACCGACCGGGTAAAGGAGCCATAAAATCTGTACACTTGTAACAGGATGCACTGCACCATCACATACATTCAGATATTCACAACTATTCCCGCTCGGTTCAACCTTGCCGTCAGAGTCTGTTTTTACTATTAATATACTTCTGTCATTCGGATAGAAATCACTTCACTACAGCGAATCATTCCGTCTGCCTGCTGATACTGTCATCAGCCTGTTTTTTATTATATCATATGTCAAAAAAAATTGCACGAGAAATTATACAATTTTTCGTGCAATTATATTCTGAAACTGTAACCTGAAATTTATGCTCTGGAAGTCACCAGCGTCACAATTCCAATCACTATCAAAATCGGGAAGGCTAAATAGATCAATCCGCCCACAACCAAAGCAATCAATAGGATCGGAAGAAGCACAACCGTTAAAAGGAACTTCGAGATTCCCCAGGCCGCTTTAATTCCAAACACCAGCAGCTTTCCAAAAACACAGAGCATACATATCGCAAATAATAATGACAACATCTTTATCTCTCCTTCCGCAGGTATTTATTCCCGTCTCATCAAAATTAATTATTTCCCTTGTCCGTTTTCAGCTGAGATTTATTTCTCATACCGATCTTTTCACTGAATTCAGGATTCTTCTCCATTTTTTCTATCATCCGGGTCAGCCGGATCCTTCTTACTGCATCCACCCTGCCACCTCATTTCTGTCCGCTTACCCTTGCCGTATCTGCATGTTTCCAGTATAATAAGAAAGCAGACATAAGTACACATTGAATGCGATGAAATAACTATGTGTATTTCTCTGATTTCGAGACAAAAGAGGGATATTTTATTATGGGAAAACAATCAACCAGAGAAAATAAAAATATTTACCAGTTATGCCGCGAAGAACAGGGCTTAACTCGGGAAAAAGCAAGTGAAAAAATGACCGGCGTATCTGCCTCCCGAATAGAAAAAATCGAATACGATCTACAGGAACCGACACCTTACGATATTGTCCAGATGGCTGACTGCTATAAAAGGCCGGATCTGTGCAATTACTACTGCTCCCACAAATGTGCCATCGGGGCCCGCTATGTTCCGGAAATCGAAGTCTCCGAGCTGTCCAAAATCATTCTGGAGACCATCGCCAGCTTAAATGAGATCAATCCGCTCACCGGCCGGCTGATCCAGATTGCCCGCGACGGCAAAATAACCGATGATGAGATCAAGGATTTCGCATTCATCAGCAGGAAGCTGGATGAAGTTTCCCTCGCCATAGATTCCCTGAATCTGTGGGTCGATAAAACAGCCAGTGAAAATAATCTGAATATCGATCTGCTTAATGCCGAAAAGGAAAAGCTCAGATAACAAAAGCAACGCATTATTCGGAATAATGCATTGCTTTTGTTATTAAAAAATATTATTCTTACCTGTTATTTCACTTGAAGTGTCTTTGTCTCAAGAAGAACTGCATCCTGAGGGACATAGGTCACGGTAATCTCATCCCCTATATTTAATATCGCCGCAATCGGATAGGCTTTGGCACTGATGGTATAATAAACCTCACCGCCTTCCAACTGGAAATAGAAGATAGTATTACCGTCAATATTGGCAGAACGGATATCGACGATCACACCGGATGCCGTAAGGGTCTCCGGCTCCGGTTCCGGCTCATCCGGTATATCCGGCTCCGGCTCGGCAATAAGCCTGTTGCTGAGAAGCTGATCATAATAATTCTTCTGACATTCTTCCAGCGTATATCCCGTGGCAACGATCTGATACTGCTGAACATTGACCATGGCATACATTTTGACCAGTCCCGCACTGTCCTTCAAAGCCATAAAATATGTAGGCTGATCGGAAATATTCAGAAGCAGCGGGAATGTGGCCTGATAATTATACTGCTGAACGGCGCCCTGAGCCGAAGACATGGCAGAATATTCTTCCGCACCGGCACAGGAATAGTATCTGGCCTCCTTGGTTCTCTGGTTCACCAGAATAAATCCGATATTGCCGCGGTCTCCGGTAACAGAGGTGATACCTGTGTACATCCAGACATCATCATCCTGAGCAATATAATTGTACCCCTGAGTAGTTGTCGTACATCCCGTCTGTCCAAACCAGGAATTCCAGTAGCCATTATTGTATTTGCCGTAATAATTGTACTGGTCAATTAACAGACTGGCAGAATAGACACGGTCAACCCATGTAGGCACATCGGCCACCTCATAATAATGACTTTCACCTGTAACCGCATTCACAAGGACTGCCCCGATCACATCGGTTCCATCAAACAGACCAATCTTTTTATCTATAACGGATGCCACCCAGTAAGGTGTCCCCTCATCATCAATTTCAAAGTTAACATCACCATACATAAATGTCGGATAACTGAAACGCAGATGACGATCCAGATCCCGCATCAGATATTCGGAAGGTGAATATCTGATTCCCTCCTCCAGCCGGACAACGTTAACTTCCTGTGTTCTCATATCAATGGTCATATAGGCAGGAATGCCTTTTTTGAAGTTATTCCACCATTTGAAAAAACCGCCGTAATTCAGATAATTGACACGGACCGGATTGCCCTGATAATTAATCTGCGCGGAGGAATCACTGACAGTAAACTGACTGACAAGATCACTCAGTTCTCCCAGCTTACGGTTCGCCAGATTGTTGGAGGAATCTTCATCCAGCATAGGAATCTGGTTCCATTTAATCTCCGACACCTCCGACGTGAAATCTCCCTCTCCCACCGGCAGAAGCTTTGAATAATCCTTGGCCCTGAACAGCGCCCAGCCGGCAGCCGTACCAATTACTGTCACCGCTATAACAATGACAATGATTGCAAAAGGAATTGGCAGCGTCTTGCGGACATGCCTGATATAATCACCTGCTCCGTTACTTCGATATCCGCCCATAATAATCATGCAGACTGTAAAGACCAGACACAACAAAATAATAAACCAGTAAAATCCAGTATTATGGATATTCAGTGCCGGCAATTCAACAAAAAAATATACCGCACCAAAAATCAATGTCACCAGCAGACTGACAATGACTCTGATCACCGGTGTGCCTACAGGCTTTTTCTGTGTCGCTTCCGGTCTCGTATTCTGCCATCCCTCAAATGACTGTCCACCTGTTCCTCCCATCGTAAATCCCGTCGGGCCGAACCTGATTCTAAATAAATTCATATCGTTGTTAAACTCCTTTCACATCAAACAAGCAGTATTCAATACTTACTGTCAAATCATCGATTTCAGCTTCCCCTGTCATTCATTATAAGCAAACATCCCGCTACTGTCTATATATTTTTACCCATGCATAATCCGATTTCTTTTCCCGGCTGGTTGTTCATACAGTATTGATTTCTGCCATAATCAGTGGTATATTTTAGTTAATATCCTCAATAACCATATTTTAGAGGTAACGATCCATTAAAAAACATATAAATTAAGGGGAGGAATATTTATGCATGCAACATTTGATGACAGCTTAGTAACAGGTAACGAATTAATCGATGGACAGCACAAGGAGTTAATTGACAAAATAAACCAGTTGGTCACCTGCTGTGAAGACGGCGGCGGAAAAATGGAATCAATCAAGATGCTGGAGTATCTGGCAGAATATACAGACTTCCATTTTAAAGCAGAAGAAGAATTACAGGAAAAAATCGGATATCCTGGTATTGCCGAACATAAGCAGAAACATGAAGATTTTCGTAAAACCGTTGATGTACTTCACGATATGCTGGAAGAGCAGGAAGGCCCTACAGATGATTTTGTAGCAGCTGTCAACAAAAATGTCATCGAATGGCTTTATGGACATATCAAAGGTTTTGATTGCTCTGTAGCCACCTATATGAATTTGAATCATATTCCGGAATTAATTTAGATAATGAGAAAAAGGCAGGTTTCACCATGGTACTCCATGCTGGAAACCTGCCTTATTAAAAACGGGATTTATCCGAACGTCTCCACATCCACCTTGCGATTCTTCCCTTCAGTTTGCCAGATCATCAGATGAATTTTATATTCTACAGAATCCTTTGCATATAAAAACGGCTCTTCCTTCAGCATCTCTACACGTTTTCCGGATCGTTCCAGTTCTTTTTTCCTTAAAGCCGCTATTTCTTTTATAGTCTGTATCTTTTCTTCCTCTGCCACTGCAAATACCCGCTCTTCATAAGCGGCAGCGGCATGGGACAGCTTAGCATCAATCAGGTCCACTACTCCTGCATGTCTAACGGTATGTAAAAGACGGGCAATCTGTTTTGCAATGATTTTCCAGGGAAGCCATGCATATAATATAAGCCACCACTTCAAGCTCTGATCTCCGGCTTCTCCGGCAAGGTCTTTCATCACATCCAAAGCCTCCCCGGACACCTGCCACCATGGATAGGAAGGCACCAGATACTGGTCCGGAACCGCCGGATAACAGCAAAAATTCAGTGGTGGAAATTCCGTCAGATAAGAAAGCTGCATCTCTTCTTCCGAACAAAAATCTTCTCCCAGATACTCCCGCTTATCCCGGAGAATGGCAATCCTATACTCCAGCTGGCGCAAATATTCATATCCCTTTACCCAGAAATGCCCCGTTTTTCCATAATTAAACAAATGTACTTCCAGCGTAAGATCTTTAAAAAACAGTGTACAGACCGTATCATCCTGATGGACAATCAGCACATACCGGTCTCCGCTTTTTTCCAGAGATGCCCACAGCTCTCCCTGAAAATCAGACTGGTAAGAACCGGTCAGTTCTGCATCATGAAAAACAAGAAAGCTTTCCACTGCGTCATTCATAAGATAAACCAGCCGGATATTATCGGAATCCTCATCCGGCAGAAGTTCAAACTGACCCTGGGAGATGAGAAGATCCAATTTTTCATATTCATTTTTCTTCATCGTCCTGCTCTCCTTCGGACTTTCTTCCTGCGCCCGGTCTTCTTAAAGTTCTGTCTCTTTTCCGCCTGTTCCATCATCAGCTCCAGCTGCCTGGCCGGATCCGCTTCCCGATCCAGTTTTTTCTGGATTTCTCCCTTCCTATAATCCGCCAGTATCCTTTCAGCCTCATTATAGTCCCGTTCAAACAAAAGCTCGCTGATCTGTTTCCTGATAAGCTCCTCCGGTATTTTCTCCGGAATACGTTCCGCAATCTTCTGACTGACAAGGGCCTTACTTTTTTCTTTATATTTTGGCATGTCATTCCATTCCTGAAGCAAAGCCAGTTCCGGTCTCCAGAGAATCGACAGCTTCTTTTCCCATTTCATCCCCGGATTGCACTTCGGCCTGCGGAAAAAATAGAAATCAAGCTCACCCTCTGCCGGTTCCACTGTGATAATCCCCCAATAATCCGGCACATGCTCATGAATATGCATTCCATGGCTTGTTCCGACCACGACAATATTAAAATCATAATATCGGTCATAATCCTCCACCTGCCTTGCCAATCTGATATAAGTATCTGCATCACTTTTAATCTCGATCCCATACAGGGCATCCGGTGCCACCATGACCAGATCGGCCCTGGACTTTCCCATTGTTTTTTCCTCTATAATCCTGATTTTGCCGTAGGTCTCTTCCAGAAAATCAAACAACGGCTCCCGAATATCTTTATCACGCAGCATCCTTCTCTTCCTTTTTATCGCTATTTCTTTTTCTGTAACATACGATGTTTCATAAAAGAACCGATTTTCATTTGATTCATTCACTTTTCTCCTTTCCAAATGAAAAATACATGATTATCATTACAAAAACCACGACACAAAGCGAGAAATGCCGTAATTTTATGCCAGACATCATTTGTCCGGTTACAAATAGCCTTGTTTTATACCAATTTTTTCCCCATTTCAATTCTGATCTCATGTTGCTCAGGATCGGTGTTTGAATATGAATACAGGTCAAAACCAATGATCTCAAAACCGTTCTTTCGGTAAAAGGCAATGGCATTTTCATTACAATTCTGTGTTTCTAAAACCACCATGCGTGCTGCCGCTGCCTTCACTTCTCTCAAAATAGTATCCACTGGTTTTATAGTGAGCAGTAAATCTTTTGCCCGCATAGATATCTTTGTCCAGCATTTTGATCTCCATATATGCATTTCCAGCAGCCTGATTGTCACGTATAAACGGATATCCAATTTCCCCGCTCAACAGCATGCCGTAC
>JBJEJD010000176.1:0-25081 GCA_051877705.1 Coprococcus sp.
TATTATGAAGATCCGACAAAGTATGAAAAGGGAACCCTGGATGAAAATTATTACTGCGAGATCTGGATTCCTGTAAAGAAAAAATAAATCGTATAGAAATTTTTTATTGCATCTCCTGAAAAATGGTTTAAAATAGACAATATCATCAATCGTTTTTACAGGAGGAAAAAGATATGGATTTTAAGTTTGCTCAGCGGCTGAATTCTTTTGAGGCGGGTATATTTTCCGTATTAAATGATAAAAAGAACGAACTGATCCGACAGGGGAAGAAGGTCTATAATATGTCTGTTGGAACACCGGATTTCAAGCCGGCACAGCATATTATAGACGCGGTTTGCGCTGCGGCTTCAAAACCGGAGAATTATAAATATGCACTGGCAGATCTGCCGGAACTTCTGGAGGCTGTCAGTCAGCATTATGCAGAGAGATACGGTGTGGAAGGGCTGAAGAATGAGGAAATCATGTCTATTTATGGTTCACAGGAAGGTATGGCGCATATTGCCATGGCTTTATGTGATCCGGGCGATATTGTCCTTGTTCCGAATCCGGGTTATCCGGTTTTTACTGCAGGACCTTTTCTTTGCGGTGCAAGAGTTGAAACTTATGAATTACATAAAGAGAACAATTTTATCATAGAATTTGATAAGATACCGGAAGATCTGGCGCGTCAGGCAAAGGTTATGATCGTATCTTATCCGCTGAATCCAGTCTGCGTGACAGCACCGGATTCGTTTTATGAAGAATTGATAGCTTTCGCGAAGAAATATCATATTATCATTCTTCATGATAATGCCTATTCTGATATCATTTACGGCGGACGTGTCGGTAAATCTTTCCTTGCCTTTGAAGGTGCGAAGGAAGTGGGTGTGGAATTTTATTCTCTGTCCAAGTCATACAATTACACAGGAGCCAGAATGTCTTTTGTTGTGGGCAATGCGGCTATTGTTGAGAAGTTCAAATGCGTCCGTTCACAGATTGATTACGGCATTTTTCTTCCGGTACAGTATGGTGCCATCGCTGCTCTGACAGGACCGCAGGATGCTGTGAGGGCACAGTGTGATGAATATGACAGAAGAAATCATGCGCTTTCAGAAGGTATGACATCCATTGGCTGGAATGTGCCTTTAAGTCAGGGAACCATGTTTTCCTGGGCGCCGATTCCTGAAGGCTTTGACAGTTCCAATGAGTTTGTTATGGAACTGATGGAGAAGACGGGACTCATTGTTACACCGGGCAGCAGCTTTGGCAGTCTGGGAGAAGGTTTTGTTCGTTTTGCGCTGGTACTGGATGTGGATACCATTAAAGAGGCTGTACAGGCTGTGAAGGACAGCGGAATTCTGAATCGATAGGAGTGTTATATCATGTATGACGAGTTATCGGAAGACGATATTCAGAAGATGAAAGAAGAAATCGAGTACAGGAAGCTGGTTGTACGAAAGAATGCCCTGGAGGCTGTAAAAGAAGCCAGGGAACATGGAGATCTCAGTGAGAATTTTGAGTACCATGCGGCGAAGAAGGAGAAGAACCGGAACGAAAGCCGGATCCGATATCTTGAGAGAATGATCAGGACAGCAAAGGTTATCACGGATCATTCAAAGAGCGATGAGGTGGGGCTGAATAATACAGTAACAGTCTATTTCGAGGATGAAGATGAGGAAGAGACTTATCGCATTGTGACGACCATCAGAGAGGATGTTCTTAATGGCCGCATCAGTATTGAATCTCCTGTGGGGAAGGCACTTCTGGGACACAGGGAGGGTGACCGCGTCCATATACAGGTGAATGATCATTATGGTTATGATGTGAAGATTATGAAAATTGAAAAGACAACGGATGAATCGGATGATAAGATCCGGGGATTCTAATGCATAAAAGCATTTTATTTTCCAATAATAACTTGTAAAAGGGTATATTATGATGCCATGCGGCAAACAGGAAAGGAGAATAAAATGCTTTTTGTATATCTGAAGGTTTTTCTGACAGGCGGCATTATCTGCGCGTTAGTGCAGCTTCTGATGGAAAAGACGAAGATGATGCCGGGACGTATCATGGTGCTTCTTGTGTGTACGGGTGCGATTCTTGGTATGCTTGGAATCTATAAGCCCATTGTAGATTATGGACAGGCCGGAGCAACAGTTCCGCTGCTGGGATTTGGATACAACTTGTGGAACGGTGTTCGTCAGGCTGTTGACAGCCAGGGATTTTACGGTATTTTTATTGGTGGTTTTCAGGCATCTTCGGCAGGCATCTGCGGTTCACTCATATTCAGTTTTCTCGCATCGTTGATCTGCAGTTCCAAAATAAAGAAGTGAGTAATGTAAAAAATCTGCCGTGATCAGATGATCAATCATTTGATCGCGGCAGATTTGTTTTATAATGTTATATGAGATTATCCCGGATTGTTGTTGTCTCCGCCTGGATTATCGTTATCGTGATTTCCACCATTATCACCCGGATTATCACCTGGATTGGTGCCCGGATCCGGAATGATCGGCGGATCGGTTTCAGGTTCTGTTTCCACAACATGCTGACAGTATTCATCAGGAACATCAGACCATGAATCAAAATACTTGGTGGTAACATATTCCGGCGGTGTCTGATCTGTTTTAAGCAGTCCGCATTCAGAACATATCTCAACTTCAATATGTGAAGAACAATATTCATCAGGTACAGAACCTGCGGCAAAGTATTCTGTAATCGGTGTACAGCCATTGCCCGATGCGAGAAGTCCCGATTTGCTGCAGACGGTCTTTCTCACTATATCAGAAGGCATAACGAAATCACGATCTTCATAGCCTTCCAGAATATCATTCATGATATTTTTCCATAAGGTTTTATGTTCTGTATAGGAATAGCTGATTCTTCCTCTCATGGAGATGGAATCATCATAACCGAGCCATATGCCGGCCGTATAATACGGTGTGTATCCCACAAACCATAAGTCTTTCCATTCATTGGTTGTACCTGTCTTGCCGGCCTGTGCAATGCCCCAGTTGGAGATGTGCGCTGCCGTACCGGTACCTGATGTAACAACGTCCTCCATGGCGCTGGTCAGAAGCCATGCTGTAGTATCCTTCATGACAGTACGTTTCTCAGGGACATTGTCAATCAGTACATTGCCATCCTTATCAAGAATCTTGGTGTACAGGATCGGCTCTGTATAGACACCGCCATTGGCGATGGCTGCATAGGCAGCTGTCAGTTCAAGGTTTGTTACACCATTAGTAATGCCGCCCAGTGCCAGTGAGGCAACACAGTCATTCACGTCATCCAGAGTTGTAAGACCAAGATTTTCAAGGTACTGGAGACCAAGCTGAGGTGTAACATCCTCCACCAGCCATCGGACACTGACGACGTTCATGGAGTTGGTAATAGCTTGTCGGACAGTTGTGGTACCTTTGTAGGAGCTGGCGTTGGTATTGAATGGTTCATATCCATCCGGCGTTGTGTAAGGCTCGTCTTCCTTGGTGGAGGCCAGTGTCAATCCGCAGGAATCAATACCCGGGAGAAATACTGCCAGCGGTTTGAAAACAGAGCCCGGCTGTCTCGTAGCCTGTGTCGCACGGTTAAAGCTTCTGCTTGTAGTTTTCTCGCCTCGTCCGCCTGCCAGTGCCAGTACATAGCCTGTATATTGATCCATCAGGACGAAAGAGGACTGAGCCTGAACAGTCAGTGCATCAGAAAGCGGTGTTTCTGCAATAACATCGTCTTCTGTGATACCCATGCCTTCTTTGAAATCGTCAATGGCCTGCTGAGCCTGTTCAGCATTGTCATAAAGCAGGTCACAGTTGTCAGAACCGTAATAGCTCTGCAGAGAATTCTCATCGATATTGACTTCGTTGCCGTTCTCATCCAGATAAGTTAAAGCCCAGTTGAGGCGGTATTCTGTAGAAGTAAAGTTGGAGTCATCCAGATAATAGCTGTCTACAATATCCTGGATATGACGGTTCTGTGTCAGATAGATCTGGAGACCGCCGCTGTATAAAGCGGAGTTGGCTTCTTCTCTGGTATATCCCAGCTTCTCCTGGAGATCTTCCAGAACCTGATCGATGGCAGCATCCTCGAACCATGTATAAACTGTATTCTGGTTCTGGGCTACCTCATTCACCTCCTGAATACGGGAATATACATCGTCTGCCATGGCTTCGTCAAACTCTTCCTGAGTAATAAATTCCAGAGCGAGCATATTATTCAGAATCTTTTCACGCCGTTCTGCATTGACTTCCTGTCCGTTGATCGGGTTGTTATAAGTCGGGGACTGGGCGATAGCAGCAAGGACAGCACATTCAGAAACCGTCAGTTCACTGCTGGATTTGTCAAAATACCTCTCTGCGGCCGCTTCCACACCATAGGCGCCGCGTCCAAGGTTGATCGTGTTCAGGTAGGCTTCCAGGATCTCATCCTTGCTGAGTTCCTTTTCAAGCTCCAGAGCCAGAAACCACTCCTGGAATTTACGCTTGAAACGCTGGATCGTATCGGTTTCTGCACCGCCGTCAAATACAGTCAGCTTGATCAGCTGCTGTGTGATGGTACTGGCGCCCTGAGAGAAAGAGCCGCCATCAGCAAGACCAACGAATAGAGCGCGGACAATGCCCTTAGGGTCGATACCGTTGTGTTCATAAAAACGTGCATCTTCAATAGCGATAAAGGCGTTCGGAAGTGCATCAGGAACTTCATCGATGGAAACAAGCGTACGGTTGGCCTGGGCTCCGACCAGTTCAACAGCCTGCGTACCGTCCGGATAATACATGACGGATTTAAACTTGCTTGGCATAACATCGCTGACATTGATGTCCGGAGCACTGTCTATGACACCCTTGAAACCGCCAATAGCAGCGGCGATTCCTATAACAACAACAATAACGATTGCGATTATTGAGAACCGGAATATATTAAAACCAATTTTTTTCTTGGATTTTGCAACGTTGGAACGAATCTTTTTACGTTGTTTTTCAGTGTTGTGTTTACTATAATCCATTGTTCAACCTCCTTCATCATCCCATTATAGCAAATAAGCGCTATGAAATAAAGTGAAATTTTTCTGAAGAATCATTAGGCAGGAAGGAAAAATTTTGATGGTGTATGGAGGGCGTTGATGGTATAATAAACTGGTAATTTGTGAGAATATTAATATTATATGTTATTAAGGATGTTGAACGGATGGCGGATGAACGTAGACTGAAGTGTTATAAGACGGTTTTGGAAGGCGGTACAGGGGAGATCGTGGAGAAGAAGTCCCGCTTTATTGCCCATGTAGCCCATGTGGAATCGGAAGAAGAGGCACTGGATTTTATTGAAGGTATTAGAAAGAAATACTGGGATGCACGGCATAATTGTCATGCTTTTACTATAGGTCTGGAACAGGAGACGGCCAGATGCAGTGATGATGGGGAGCCTGCCCAGACGGCGGGAAAGCCTATGCTTGATGTACTGATGGGGCAGGGACTGAAGAATACGGTTGTGGTGGTGACGCGCTATTTTGGCGGTACATTGCTGGGAACAGGCGGTCTTGTGCGTGCCTACTCGGCGGCGGTACAGGAAGGACTGGCGGCCAGTGTGATTATTGAAAAATATCTTTGTCAGCGGATTCATATACAGATGGATTATACGCTTCTGGGAAAGATACAATATCTGGCTGCAAAGCTGTCTTTGATGATACTGGACACTGTTTATACCGATGCGGTGGAGATGCAGCTGCTTGTCCCGCAGGATGAGCTTGGAAGGTTTGAGAAGGAAGTTACAGAGGCAACGGGAGGCAGAGTCCGGCTGGAAAAAAAGGGTTTTTGTTACGGAGCGGATGTAGAAGGAACAACAAAGGTTTTTGATGATTAGAAAATATTGAATAAAGTGTGAATTTCGGAGAAAGACTTTTATTTTTCTTTTTTCTATGATATAAATATTATCGTTGACAGTTATCAGACGGGGAATTCTGCGCTTTTTTGGCGGCAGCCGGATGATAGAACAGGAAAGGATAGAATTATAATGATGAAAAGAGCTTTAAAACTGGGAACCTTATGCCTGGGCATGGCTATTTTGCTGTGTGCCTGTGGTAATAGTTCAAAAGGAGAATCAGAGGCTGCCTCAGAGACCGGGGAAGGTGTTGTACAGTCCGAATCAGAGACGGAAGATACGACTGTTTATGCCTATGATTATGATGTGGAGTCAATGGTCACGCTTGGGGATTATAAAGGGCTGACATATACGATGATGGATACTTTAGTAACTGATGATGAAATTGATGCAGAGATTGATATTGTTCTGAGCTCCAGTGCTGTAAGAGAACAGATTACAGACCGGGCTGTGGAAGACGGCGATACAGTCAATCTGGATTACGAGGGCCTGCTTGATGGAGTCGCTTTTGATGGCGGTACTGCCCAGGGCGCGTCACTGATGATAGGTTCCGACAGTTATATTGATGGATTTGAAGATGGGCTGATTGGTGTTTTGCCGGGCGAGGAGACCTCCCTTCATCTGACTTTTCCGGATCCATATAAGAATAATCCCGATCTGGCCGGCAAGGAAGTAGTCTTTAATGTAACGGTGAATTATATAGAAGGGGAGGACATTATTCCTGGACTGGATGACACATTTGTTCAGAATCTGAATATAGATGATGTGAAAACTGTAGAGGAATATCGTGAATATATCAGTTCTCAGCTGAAGGATTCAAAAGAGTATGAGGCGGAGAATAACAGGCAGAAGGAGCTGTTCCAGAAGGCTGTAGAGAATGCGGAAGTGAAGGAATATCCGGAAGAACTGGTAGAACAGTACAGGCAGGAGTATATCAGCTATTATCAGCAGTATGCGGCTTATTTTGGCATGGAGATGGCAGATTTCCTGACGCAGTATATGGATCAGACCGAGGAAGAGTTTAATCAGGATGCAGCAGCATATGGCCAGGAAGTGGCAGGCAATATGCTTATAGTTTGTGCCATTGCCAGAGCAGAAGGTATTGATGTGACTGACGAACTGTATGCACAGAAGATCAGCGAATATGCTGAGCAGAGCGGCTATGCGGATGCTGCGACGCTGGAAGCTGATTATGGAAGGAATTATCTGAAGCAGCTGATCATCAATGAAGAGGTTATCAAGCTGCTCGAAGAGTCAGCAGAGGGTGTTTCTGCGGCTGAGACAGAGGAGACAGAGAAATTAACAGCAGAATAACAGGATGACGCAATAGAGAACGCCGCGAATTTGTGCGGACAGCATGAGTGCTGTTTAAGCAGATTTTCGGCGTTCTTTATTCCATATGTACAGGAGCGTATATGAGATTTTTTCATTTATCAGATCTGCATATTGGCAGACAGCTTTATCAGTATAGTTTGCTGGAGGATCAGAGGGCCATTCTGGGGCAGATAGTGGAGAGAGCCAGAGAATACAGGCCGGATGCCATTCTAATTGCGGGAGATATTTTTGATAAGCCTGTTCCTTCAGGGGAAGCGGTGACGGTTTTTGACCATTTTCTGACAGAACTGGCCCATCTGGAGGCTGGACCGGAGCTGATGATTACAGCCGGCAATCATGATTCTGCAGAAAGACTGGACTATGGAGCGGCATTGCTGGATCAACTGCGGATACATATTGCGGCTTTGCCGCCGGAGCCGGGAGAATATCTGAAACGTATCAGGCTTAATGATGCATTTGGGCCGGTGGATTTTTATCTGATGCCCTTTATCAAGCCCCCTTACATCCGAAGACTTTTTGAGCAGGAAGGAGAGCCTAAAACCTATGACGGGGCTGTTAGGGCTCTGTTGGAGCGCGAACAGCCGGAGGAAGGAATCCGAAAGGTTATTGTGTCCCATCAGTTTTTTACAGCTGCGGGTGCGGCGACAATGACCTGTGATTCCGAGATTCTTCAGGTAGGGGGTCTGGATCAGGTGGATATATCAGCCCTTAGGGATTTTGATTATGGGGCATTGGGGCATATTCATGGCCCTCAGAGTATAGGCAGCAAGAGATTCAGATATTGCGGATCGCCTTTGAAATACTCTCTCAGCGAGGCGGGGCACCATAAGTCGCTGACTCTGGTGGAATTGGGAGAGATTGGAACAGAGCCGGTGATCACAGAGCTGCCGCTGATTCCTGTACGGGATGTGCGGTCTCTGCGCGGGGAATTGGATGAACTTGTGTCTGCTGCCCTGAATGATAGGCATAGGGATGATTATGTCAGTATTACCCTGACTGATGAACGGGAACAGATGGATGCAAGGGAGCGATTGCTGGAAATCTATCCGAACCTGCTGGAAGTGCAGGTGGATAATACAAGAACACGGCAGCAACTGGCGGAATCTTTTGATGTCGGGATGGTCAAAGAACCTGAGGAGATATTTGCTGAATTCTTTGAAGGTGTACAGGGGCGTTCACTGACCGGGGAGGAGAAAAAAATCATACAGACAGTCATTAATCGTTCAAAGATCCAGGATGCAGGACAGGAAGGAGAATAATCAGGAATGAGACCATTAAAGATAGAAATGTCGGCCTTTGGTTCCTATGCGGGGTATACGGTGATTGATTTTACGACACTGACAGGCGGACTTTTTCTTGTGACCGGTGATACGGGGGCGGGGAAGACAACTCTGTTTGATGCCATTGTCTATGCTCTTTATGACCAGACCAGCGGAGGATTGCGGGATGGCCGGATGATGCGAAGTCAGTATGCTTCTTCCGGGGATAAAACATTTGTGAAACTGACCTTTGTCTGCCGCGGCGAAGAATATACAATTATACGAAGTCCTGAATATGAGCGTGCCGGCAGGAGAAAGAAAGCTGACGGTACTGTGCCGATGACGAAGGAGAAGGCTGCGGTGGAACTCATTATGCCTGATGGGGAGAGTTTCAGAGGCCGCAAAAAGGATATTGATCAGAAAATTACAGAGATTATCGGATTGGATGCGGGGCAGTTTATGCAGGTGTCTATGATTGCTCAGGGGGATTTTATGAAACTGCTCCATGCCTCTTCAAAGGATAGAAAAATTATCTTTTCGAAAATATTCAGGACGGGCCTGTACTGGCGGATACAGGAGAATCTGAAAAATGAAGCAGGCAGTTTTTATGTCAGACTGGAGGATGCAAGGAAGAGGTATTGTCAGGAACTTGGCAGGACCGTCACAAAACAGGGCAGTGAAGAGGAACAGATACTGGCGGAACTTCTGGAGAAGAATTATCCGGATGCAGCCAGGGTGGATGAACTGCTTGAAAGCATCTGCAAAAAGGATGAGGCGAATTACAGGAAGGCCGACGATAATCGAAGGAAGATAGATATGAGGCTGGAGCTTCTCAGAAAAGAAGAAGGGGAGCTCAGACACCGTCAGGAGGCGGAGAGGCGCTGCGAGGAAGCAAAGCAGAATATCATGAATCTGAAGGAGCAGCAGCTATATCAAAAAGAAATGATGAAAACCGCCGCTGCTAAAAAGGAAATATGCGAGCGCAGGAAGAAAGAGGAAAGCGAAGGACTTCAGAATACGATATATCAGATCAGACATATGCTGCCATTGTTTGATTCTTTTCGTGAAAAAAATACAGTATTGCAAAATACAGGTAATGAACTGGATGCATTGGTGAAGAAAGAGAATATGATCCATGAACAGTTGGAGAGTATGAAGAAGCAGCGGGAAGGGTATGAGACCGTAATTGCTGAAGAGGTATCCCTGTCAGAGGAGTATATCCGGATAACGCATCGGAGGACAGAAGGTCAGGAACGCCTGGACAGGCTTCGTGGTCTCTTAGCTCTTATGATGAAAAGAGATGAGCAGGAAAAATGTTGTCAAAATGCGCAGATGGCGCATGAACAGGCGGATCGTGTTTATCAGGAGCAGAATAAGGAGTATGAACAGCTGTATCATCTGTTCCTGGCAGAGCAGGCGGGAATTCTGGCAGGAGAATTGAGGGATAATTATCCATGCCCGGTGTGTGGTTCTGCTTTTCATCCCTTACCGGCAGTACTGCCTGAGAATGCACCGGATCAGCAGGCTGTGGATGAGGCCGCAGCGAGAGCGGATGAGGCAAGAAACAGAAGGCAGCAGTGCCTGGCAGAGGCTCAGAAGCAGTTCGGTATTTACCAGGAGATGAATACATCAGTCAATCGGGAAGGGATATGTTTAATGGATGAGCAGTGGCAGGATGATTCTGAACATATCGATAATCTGATAAAGCGATGGCAGCGAACTGTTAAGGACCTGGAAGGTATGATCCATCAGCTGGAAATAAAGCTGGAAAAACTGGAGCAGGTGAAAAAGGCAAAAGACAGACTGGAGCAGCAGCGGGAGACAACAGAGGCAGAGGAAGAGAAGCTGAAACAGAATATACAGGAACTGGAACAGCTGCAGATGACTTTAAAAGGAGAAACGGCTGTTCTGCGCAAACAGCTGAGTTTTGAGACTAAGGATGAGGCCATGTCCATTCTTGAACAGAACCGGAAAAGACTGGAAGAGTTGGATCAGGCTGTCCGGGAAGCCCGTGAGGCGTGCCTGAAGCTGGATAATGAATCAGAAAGAACTGCAGGGCAGCTGCAGGCAGCTTTTGAGGAGGAGAAGAAGGCAAGGCAGGCTCTGGAGGAATTTACAAAACAGCAGAATGCAGAAGATGGAGAAATAGTAGACAGAAAGCTGGAAAAAATGGAAGTGAAACTGGCTGATATAAGACAGCAGAAAGAGAAGTCGGATAGGGAATGTCAGGAGTTGTACGCCGTTCGTGCAGGTAATTTGTCTGTGTGTAAAAATATGCAAAAAAGTCGCATGGAATATGAGACTCTGAAAGGTCAGTATCAAATACGGCAGGAGCTGAGCAGGACGGCCAATGGTTCCCTGGCCGGCAGTACAAAAATAGATCTGGAGACCTATGTACTGAGGTATTATTTTAAACAGATCATTGATGCGGCCAATCGACGGCTCATACAGATGAATGGCAGACAGTTCCTGCTTCAGTGTACCTCTGTGGAAAAGCTGGGTAATCGCGGTGAAGCGGGATTGAATCTGGATGTTTACAGTATGGTGACAGGCAGTATCCGTGATGTAAAAACCCTTTCCGGAGGAGAATCTTTTATGGCTGCTCTGTCCATGGCCCTGGGAATGGCGGATATCATCGGCCGTATGGCCGGTGCTGTACAGGTGGATACCATGTTTGTGGATGAAGGCTTTGGATCACTGGATGAAGCGTCAAGAAATCAGGCGGTACGCATTCTGCAGCAACTGGCCGGTGACAGACGGATTATCGGTATTATTTCCCATGTCAGTGAGCTGAGGGACTGTATTGATTGTCAGCTTAGAGTAAAAAAGACGGAAAAAGGGAGTCTGGCAGAATGGTTATGAATAAAAAATCACGAAAATTGCATAAATTATCATTTACGCATTGACAAATAAGTTTAACAGTGCTATTTTTAAAAAAGACAATGAAGTCGCAGGTGAGAGATCATTGTCTTTTTCTTTAATATAGAGGGAGATGAAATGGGACAATGTTCCGAATCACCAATTAAGCAGATTACAGGAGGATTTGAAAATGAAAAAGTGCTTGGTAATGATAATGACAGCAATTCTTGCAGTATCCATGCTTGCAGGATGTGGTTCATCCAGCAAGGAGACAAAGGCTCCGGAGACAGATGCCGCTGCGAATGAAGCAGGTGAGACAGCTGCAGCAGGCGGGGCTGTAACCATTGAAGAGGGTGTTCTGAAGGTTGGTATGGAAATAGGTTACCCTCCAATGGAATATTTTGATGAAGACGGCGCAACGCCGATCGGCTTTGATGTGGAACTGGCTCAGGCTCTGGCTGATGATATGGGGCTTGAACTTGAACTGGTAGATACTGCATGGGATGGTATTTTTGCAGGCGTTGATACAGACAAGTATGATGTTATCATTTCAGCTGTCAGCTGGACAGAGGATCGTAACAATAATTATCTGCTGTCCAAAACATATGTAGCCAATGCGCCGGTTATTGTTGTTCCGAACGGTTCTGATATTGCAGATATCCAGGATCTGGAGGGCAAGTCCGTGGCAGTTCAGATGGAGACAACTGCCGATTATCTTATACAGAGATATGTTGCAGATGGTCTCAATACGGATTTAAGACAGTATGAGAAGGTTATCAATGCTTTTGATGAGTTAAAGACAGGTCGTGTGGAAGCTGTTTGTACAGACTCTGTAGTTGCCGCATATTATCTTGGTGATGAAGCTTCCAATTATCAGAACGTATGGGAAGCTGATGAGAAGGAGCCGATCTGTATGTGCTTCAAGAAGGGCAACGACGCATTGAAGGATGCTATGGAGGCTGCTCTTGACAATATCAAAGCGAACGGTAAGCTTGGAGAAATCGCAACAAAATATTTTGGCAGTGATATTACAGCAGATCTGGACTAATTTGAAGCGTTAATAAGTCATAAAGGGGACTGTCGAATAATGGTTTCTTATTATTCGACATCCCCTTTTCTCACAACATAGGAGCTGCCTGTGTTATGAGAGTCGCTTAGATAGGAGAGAGAATTATGGAAAGCTTACAAAAGATTTTTGTCTGGCTGCCTCAGCTTTTGAATGGTACAAAGACTACAATTATAATTACAGTTTTATCTGTGGCAGTCGGTCTTGTTTTGAGTTTATTCCTTGCACTGGGAAAAATGTCAAAAAATCCTCTGATCAATAAACCTTGCAGCGCTTATATTTTCTTCTTCAGAGGTACACCACTTCTGATGCAGATTTATTTCATCTATTTTGGTCTGCCTCAGTTTAATCCGGCACTGACGATTAAGAGTGCTTTTATGGCAGCCATGATCGCTTATACTTTAAATACGGCCGCTTATCTTGCTGAAAATATACGTGCCGGTATTCAGTCCATTGATAAAGGGCAATATGAAGCGGCAAAAGCTCTGGGTATGACCTATGGTCAGACCATGAAGCTGATCATCATTCCGCAGACCATTCGTCGTCTGATTCCGCCGGTGGGCAATGAATTTATTATGGTATTGAAGGATGTTTCCCTTGTGGCTATCATCGGTCTGTCTGATCTGACGAAGGTGACACGTGCCATTTCATCTTCACAGGCAACGGCGCTGGTCTATATTCCGGCAATGATTATTTATCTGATAATTACCGCGCTCTTCACGTTTATTTTCAATAAGATGGAGAAGAAGTATTCGGTTTATGAATAGGAGGTGTTGGCATGTCGATTATCCGAACAGAAAATCTCTGTAAGAGTTTTGGAGATCTGGAAGTACTGAAGGATGTCAATCTGACTGTTGAGCCGGGGGAAGTGATCGTTATCATCGGACCTTCAGGAGCTGGTAAATCCACATTTCTTCGCTCTTTGAATACGCTGGAGACAATTACCAGCGGCAAGATTTTTATAGATGATGAATTATTTTGCCATGCTGAAAATGGCAGGATCGTAGATAGTATGTCTCCGGACAAGCATAAGGCACTGCTTCTGGAAATGGGAATGGTTTTCCAGCGATTCAATTTGTTCCCGCATAAGACAGTGAAGGAAAATGTGATGATAGCTCCGATCAATGTTAAGGGAATTGCGAAGGAAGAGGCTGAGAAAAAGGCTCTGGAGCTTTTGGACAAGGTCGGACTGTCTGAAAAGGCAGATGTATATCCGAGTCGTCTGTCCGGCGGTCAGCAGCAGCGTGTGGCTATTGCCAGAGCTCTGGCTATGGAACCGAAAATCATGCTTTTTGACGAGCCGACTTCTGCGTTGGATCCTGAGTTGGTAGGGGAGGTTCTGAATGTTATGAAAGATCTGGCAAGACAGGGTATGACCATGCTTTGTGTAACCCATGAGATGGGATTTGCCCGTGAAGTGGCAGACCGGGTCGTTTTTATGGCAGACGGTGTGATCCTTGAGGAAGACAGACCTGAAGAGATGTTCAGTCATCCAAAGACAGAGAAGGCAAAGCAATTTCTTAGCAGCGTTTTATAAATTTGAGCTGTGCAGATAAAAAAACTTTGCATTTGCCGAAGAACATGCTATAATGGAGCAAGAGGTGTTGGGTATGGATTTTATTTCAGTTTTTTTACCGGTTTTGATTCTCGGAGTAGTTCTCATCGCTGTTCTTGTTGTTGTAGCGACAGTTGCATCTGCAGTTTCAGCATCAGTAGTTGAGGAAGAGGAAGAAGAAGAGTAGACCGGAAGTTTTTTACAGAGAGTATTTATGAGTACAGGGATGCAGCTGACTGGCGGCATCCCTGAAATTTTGCTGTCTGCTTTCACGAAAAAGGCGGGTCCGGCCGGACCCGCCTTCCGGCATCAGCTGCAGGTTACTGCATGCCGCCGCCGCTTGCCATCTGTTCTTCCTGGCGCTTGATCATTCTTCGAACCATTTCACCACCGATGGAACCTGCCTGGGCGCTGGTAAGATCGCCGTTGTAACCCTGCTTTAAGTTGACACCGATCTCATTGGCAACTTCCATTTTGAATTTGTCCATTGCGTCTTTTGCCTGTGGTACTTCCATTGTAGAACTAGAATTGCTTGTCATTGTGTGACACCTCCGTTGTTTGGTTCGTTTTATCCTGTATCTGAAAGGATAAACAATGTTTTGTTTATCCTGATACTATTATGTGACCGGAAGGGACAAACTATGAGTGGAAATAATAAGGAGGATTTATGGAAATAGAACGTAAATTTTTAATAAAACAGCTGCCGGAACAGCTGGAGAGTTATCCGAGTCATTTGATTGAACAGGCGTATCTTAATGTACAGCCTGTAGTCCGCGTGCGCCGGGAGGATGACCGGTTTTATATGACTTATAAAGGTGGCGGAATGATGGCCAGGGAAGAATATAATCTTCCTCTGGATGCGGCTTCCTACAGCCATCTGCTGGGAAAAGCCGATGGTAATATTATTACAAAACGCCGTTATTTGATACCTTGTGAACCTTATACCATTGAACTGGATATTTTTGAAGGTATTTTTAAGGGTATGATTATTGCGGAAGTAGAATTTCCGACTATTGCGGAAGCAGAACAGTTTGTTCCGCCGGATTGGTTCGGCGAGGATGTAACTTTTGACGGGCACTATCATAATAGTTATATGAGCCGGGTCAATCCAGATGCTATCAGGATTGGCTGAATGGACAGGCGATAAATCAACAAAATGGAAGGAAATTGCAATGAATTCAAAAAATAAAGGTATTATCTGTATATTGATTTCAGCTTTCAGTTTTTCTATTATGAATCTTTGTGTAAAGCTGGCAGGAGATCTTCCGCCCATCGAGAAGAGTTTTTTCAGAAATATTGTGGCGGCGGTCATTTCTTTTATACTATTATATAGAAGCAAGACAGGATTTTCCTTTAAAAGAGAAAATCTGCCATTTTTCATTTTGAGAGCGACTCTGGGAACCCTTGGCATATTCTGTAATTTTTATGCCCTGAGTAATATGGTGCTGTCTGATGCATCCATGCTGAACAAGCTGTCGCCATTTTTCACGCTTATTTTTTCTTACTTATTTTTAAAGGAAAAATTATCGCCGTTTCAATGTATCAGCATTGTCATCGCTTTTATCGGAAGCCTGTTTATCATCAAGCCATCCTTTGATCTGACAGCCACATTCCCGGCATTATGCGGTTTGATTGGCGGTATCTGTGCCGGTGCTGCCTATACCTGCGTGAGGTATCTTGGCGTAAAAGGGGAAAAAGGACCCTTTATTGTCTTTTTCTTCTCTACATTTTCATGCCTGGCGGCATTGCCTTATCTGATATTTTTCTTCGAGCCGATGACGATCAAACAGCTGCTGATATTGCTCTGTGCAGGCCTTGGGGCGGCCGGCGGTCAGTTTGGAATTACAGCTGCCTATAAATATGCACCAGCCAGGGAAATATCCATCTACGATTATACGCTGGTCATCTTCGCTGCCATCTGGAGTGCTATATTCTTCGGAGAACTGCCGGACTGGATCAGTATCATCGGTTATATCCTGATCTTCGCCATGTCGGCGCTGATGTTTGTCTATAACAACCGTCATGCGGAAGATTCACTCAGGTAAACGTTTTTTTGGATAAAATCGATGATCAGGTGAATAATCAGAAAGAACAGCATGCGGGCAATTACAAATACAGGGATGGTGATGTAATCCCACATTCTGTATACCGGGTCAAGAGCAGCAAACAGTATGGAGATGCCCAGTATTTCCGATGACAGAATGCCCACATATACCAGTTTCTGCTTTAAAGTGATTGTATGTTTACTGACTGCCATCATAATAAGCAGCAGAAGAAACCCAAGGAAAGCAGAGCCGAGAATGATCTTATCCACGATTGTCCAGGCGGTCATTAACTGTTGACGGGAATCAAACAGGACACGATTTTCCGGCGTCAATATGCCTTCAGGAACGGAGAAAAAGTGGTTGGCGCTCCATAAAAGGGCAGAACTGACAAAAGTAAGAATCGTCAACAATATAAAAATAACGCAGGCTGTCAGCTTCACTTTATAGGTGGATTTTATTATGCGATTTTGACCATAGAGAATGCCATCCATATCAGTTCCGTATATTTCACATAAGCGCATCAGCATATCAATATCAGGCCTTGTACGGCCCGATTCATAGCTGGATAATGCCTGTCGGGTGACACCAAGCTTCTCTGCCACCTGTGCCTGTGTCATGCCGCTGTTTAAACGCAGCTGCCGGAGATTATCATTGATTGACATTGTTATCACCTCTTGGATTATACGATCATTTTATATGAAAATTATATGAGCATATACTGTAAAACGTCAAGCAACGATTTGTTGCATTGAGAGAATTCAGAAAAAATGCAGCAAAATCCCAGGAAACTTATACTGCTGCAATCCGTTCCTTTTCTTAATGGAGAAACCATCAGGTGAACGCCGGTCCTTAGCTGCCCGGAACAAAAGTGAACGGGCAGTTTAGTACCGCTGCAGTTCACCTTGAGCGGAAGCGTGTTTATCCTAAGAAAAGGAACAGATTGACAGCAGAAAAGCCAATAAGGTGATTTTGCTGCATTTTTGTATGAAAAACGTCATTGGTTTACCATAACAGGCACTTTTTTATTAAAAAAACATAAAAAATAGCTGTTCAGCTATTTACATATTTACAGATGTATAATATACTTAATCCCATAAGCGCTTGAAAACAGGCAGATATTGTATATTATTAAGACCTGTTTCGGGATAGATGAAGGAGGATTTTATATCATGAGTGTACAGGTAGAGAAGTTAGAACATAATATGGCCAAGCTGACGATCACAGTTCCGGCAGAGACCTTTGATAAAGCAATTACTCAGGCTTATAAGAAGATGAAGAATCAGATCTCCATTCCTGGTTTCAGAAAGGGCAAGGTTCCTCAGGCAATGGTTGAGAAGATGTATGGTGCGGGCATGTTCTATGAAGATGCTGCCAATATTGTTATTCCTGATGCTTACGATGAAGCACTGGCTGAGGTGAAGGACATTACCATTACATCCCAGCCATCCATCGATATCGTTCAGATCAATAAAGGTCAGGAATTTATTTTCACAGCTGAAGTTGCTGTTAAACCTGAAGTTACACTTGGTCAGTACAAGGGTATCGAGGTTCCTGAGACAGTGATCGAAGTAACAGATGAAGAAATCGCAGCAGAACTGAAGAAGGTTCAGGAGCAGAATGCAAGAGAGATCAGTGTTGACAGACCGGCTGAGAGCGGAGATACGGTTGTCATCGATTATGAAGGTTCCGTAGACGGTGAATTATTCGATGGCGGTACTGCTACAGATCACCCACTGGTTCTTGGTTCCAACTCTTTTATTCCGGGCTTTGAAGATCAGCTGATTGGTGCTACAGCAGATTCTGATGTGGATGTTCATGTTACATTCCCAGAGGAATATCATGCTGAAGATCTGGCAGGCAAGGAAGCATTATTTAAAGTAAAAGTACATGAAGTTAAGAGAAAAGAGCTTCCTGAGATCAATGATGAATTTGCACAGGATGTATCTGAATTTGATACACTGGAAGAATACAAGGCAGATGTGAAGAAGGGTATTGCTGACAAGAAGGCAGATGCTGCACGTCAGGAGAAGCAGGAGAAGATCATTTCTCAGATCGTAGAGAACGCTGAGATGGATATCCCGGATCCGATGGTTACAACTCAGGCAAGACAGATGATGGATCAGTTTGCACAGCAGATGCAGTACAATGGTCTGTCAATGGCTCAGTACTATCAGTTCACAGGTCTGACACCGGATGGTCTGCTTGAGCAGATGAAGCCGCAGGCTCTGAAGAATATTCAGAACAGACTGGTGCTTGAAGCAATTGCCAAAGCTGAGAATTATGAAGCAAGCGAAGAAGAAGTTGAAGCAGAGTTTGCCAAGTTGGCAGAGAAATACAATATGACTGTTGAGAAGATCAAAGAGATCTTTGCAGACGAACAGAAAGAAGGCATTAAGAGCGACCTGGCTGCCCAGAAGGCTCTTGATCTGATCACAGATGCTGCAGTGGAAGTTCCTGTAGCAGCTGTAGAAGCAACTGTTGAAGACGTAGAATAATTACAGATGATGGGGCTGCCGCAGAATACATGAGAGGACAAGAGGCCATATCAGGGTATTTTGCAGCAGCCTCCGATTCTATTGACAGGAGGATAAGGATGAGTTTAGTACCTACAGTCATTGAACAGTCAAGCAGAGGCGAGCGTGCCTTTGATATTTATTCCAGATTATTGAAAGACAGGATTATTTTCCTTGGAGAAGAAGTAACGGATGTATCAGCCAGCCTGATTGTATCACAGCTGCTTTTCCTTGAGTCCGAAGACCCGGGAAAGGATATTCAGCTGTATATTAACAGTCCGGGTGGTTCTGTATCGGCCGGTATGGCGATTTATGATACGATGCAGTTTATTAAGTGTGATGTTTCTACAATTTGTATGGGCATGGCCGCAAGTATGGGTGCTTTTCTTCTGGCCGGCGGTACACCGGGCAAACGTCTGGCTCTGCCGCATTCTACAATTATGATTCACCAGCCATCAGGCGGTGCACAGGGGCAGGCTACGGAGATCCAGATTGTTGCCGAGCGTATTCAGTACACGAAGCGTATGCTGAATGAACTCCTTGCAGCCAATACACATCAGCCTTATGAAAAGATTGCTGCAGATACAGAAAGAGATTACTATATGAATGCGGAAGAGGCTAAAAACTATGGCCTGATTGATGCCGTTGTAACCAAGCGTTCATAAGCGAGGTTGTTTGTAGAATTATTAAAAGAGGTAGTATATGGCAAGTCGTATAGATGACAAGAAACAGCCAAGATGTTCCTTTTGCAATAAAACTCAGGATCAGGTCCGCAAGCTGATTGCCGGGCCAAATGCTTTTATCTGCGATGAATGTGTGGATATCTGTATGGAGATCATAGAGGATGAACTGGATGAGGAGCAGGATGAGGCAGGACTTAACCTGCTGAAGCCTGTGGAAATCAAGAATTTTCTTGATCAGTATGTCATCGGACAGGAACAGGCCAAGAAGGTTCTGTCCGTGGCTGTTTATAATCATTATAAGAGAATTACATCAAATGCCGGCAATGATGTGGAATTGCAGAAGAGTAATATCATCATGGTGGGACCTACAGGTTCCGGTAAGACGCTTCTGGCACAGACGCTGGCAAGGATTTTGAATGTGCCTTTTGCCATTGCCGATGCCACCGCATTGACGGAGGCTGGATATGTTGGTGAAGATGTGGAGAATATTCTGCTGAAGCTGATTCAGGCGGCAGATTATGATATCCCGAGAGCAGAAAGAGGCATTATTTATATCGACGAAATAGATAAGATTACGAAGAAGTCTGAGAATGTTTCCATCACAAGAGATGTCTCAGGTGAAGGTGTCCAGCAGGCTCTGCTGAAGATTCTTGAGGGAACGGTGGCATCCGTACCGCCTCAGGGAGGAAGAAAGCATCCGCATCAGGAATTCATTCAGATAGATACAACGAATATTCTGTTCATCTGCGGCGGTGCTTTTGATGGGCTGGATAAAATCGTAGAATCCAGAACAGGCGGACAGTCCATTGGATTTAATGCGGAGATCCGTATGAAGGATGAAGAACAGAATGTAAGCGAACTGATGAAACAGGCGCTTCCACAGGACTTTGTAAAATATGGATTGATCCCTGAGTTTGTTGGCCGTGTTCCGGTCAGTGTTTCATTGGATCTGCTGGATGAGGATGCACTTGTTCGTGTGCTTACAGAGCCAAAGAGCGCTATTATTAAACAGTATAAAAAACTGTTCCAGCTGGATGGTGTTGAACTGGAATTTGATGATGAGGCAGTTCATGAAATCGCGCATCGTTCATTCCTTAGAAATACCGGTGCCAGAGGACTTCGTTCCATTGTGGAGAATGTATTGATGGATACCATGTATACATTGCCATCTGATGAAACGGTAGAAAAGTGTATTATTACAAAAGCTGTTGTGGAAGGACTGGCTGAGCCGGAGCTGATCCATGGCGAACCGCAGCTTCCGAAAAAAGGACAGGGGAAGAAATCGTCCCGTAAGAACAGCGGAGAAATCGCATAATCAACAGAGATGAAAGCGGACGCAGAATTTGTCCGCTTAATCTGTTTTAAGAAGGTGAACAAAAGATGAATGATATCAATTGCAGAATGCCGGTGCTTGCCCTTCGTGGTCTTGTGTGCCTGCCGGATATGGTCCTGAATTTTGATGTAAGCAGGAAGAAATCCATTGCAGCTCTGGAAGCGGCGATGGTAAAGGATCAGATGATCTTTCTGGTTACCCAGCAGGATCCTGACGAGGAGGAACCATCGCTGGAGAAACTGTACCGGATCGGTACCATGGCAAAAATCAAACAGATTGTTAAAATGCCTGAGAATATGGTACGTGTATTAGCTGAAGGCAAATTCAGGGCGGAGATCGATGAGATGATATCGTTATCGCCTTATTTGCTGGCAGATGTGATCATACACGATACAGAAGATAAAGTTGAGAACGAGAATGAAGCTGAAGCCATGCGCGAGGTTCTGGAGGGTATTATCGAACAGTATCAATCAGCCGGAACAAAGTTCAGTATAGATATTATGAAACAGCTGAAACAGTCCAAAGATATTGTACGGCTGACCAATCATCTGTGCGGCAATATGCCGATGCACTGGCAGGACAGGCAGAAGCTGGTGGAAAAACTGGATTTTCGTGAACGGTATGAAGAACTCTGCCGTATTATGAATAAAGAATATGAAATACTTTTGATTAATCAGGAGATTCAGGGAAAAGTAAAGGCCCGTATAGAAAAAAATCAGCGGGAATATGTGCTTCGCGAACAGCTGAAACTGATTCGGGAGGAACTGGGAGATGATCTTTTGTCGGAGGCCCAGGAGTATGAGGAAAAGCTGGAGAATCTGAAGGCGCCGGCCGTTGTGAAAGAAAAACTGGATAAGGAAATCCGTCGATTCAAAACGCTGGCAGGTAATTCTGCGGAAAGCAGTGTTGCCAGAACTTATATAGATACGCTGTTTGAAATCCCATGGAGTAAGAGCAGCCGTGATAACAGGGATATTGATAAGGCTGAGAAGATTCTTCGGGAAGATCATTACGGGCTTGAGAAAGTTAAAGAACGGATTCTTGAGTATCTTTCTGTTCGTCTGCTGACGAAGAAGGGAGACAGTCCGATTCTATGCCTTGTGGGACCTCCGGGAACAGGTAAGACTTCCATTGCCCGGTCCATTGCAAGGGCATTGAATAAAAAGTATGTCAGAATCAGTCTGGGTGGAGTCCATGATGAGGCAGAGATTCGGGGACACAGGAGAACCTATATCGGTGCTATGCCGGGACGTATTACTGCAGCAATCAGTCAGGCCGGTGTCAGGAATCCGGTCATGCTGCTGGATGAGATTGATAAGGTCAGTACAGATTATAAAGGGGATACTTTTTCTGCACTCCTGGAGGTACTGGATTCAGAACAGAATTGTAATTTCCGTGACAATTATCTGGAAGTTCCGCTGGATCTGTCAGATGTATTGTTTATTGCGACGGCTAATACATTATCTACGATTCCAAGACCGCTTCTGGACCGTATGGAAGTCATTGAGATCAATACTTATACTCAGAATGAGAAGCTGCATATTGCAAAAGAACATTTGCTGGCAAAACAGATGAAAGCCAACGGTATTCATTCAAAGCAGCTGACTGTCAGCGATAAAGCCATTGAAAGTATTATTTTGCACTATACGAGGGAGGCTGGAGTCAGAGGTTTAGAGAGATGTCTGGGTGACATCTGTCGAAAGACAGCACGTATGATTCTGCAGGATGGCAGGAAGAACGTCAAGGTTACGGATAAGAATATTGAACATTTTCTTGGAATCAGGAAGTATGATTTTGAGGCGGCCAATGAACATAATGAGACAGGCATTGTACGGGGGCTGGCATGGACCAGCGTTGGCGGTGACACGCTGTCTGTTGAAGTCAATATTATGCCGGGCAAAGGAAAATTTGAACTGACAGGTCAGCTGGGAGATGTCATGAAAGAATCAGCCATGGCAGGAATCAGTTATATTCGTTCTGTCAGTGAGCAGTTTGGCATTGATAAAACATTTTTTGAGGAAAATGATATTCATATCCATATTCCGGAAGGGGCTGTGCCAAAAGACGGTCCTTCTGCCGGAGTTACTATGACAACGGCCATGCTCTCAGCTATCACAGGCATTCCGGTTCGTGCCGATGTGGCTATGACAGGTGAGATTACATTGAGGGGACGTGTACTTCCAATTGGCGGACTGCGTGAAAAATCCATAGCAGCCAAGGTGGCTGGTATTCATACAGTCATTGTACCGGAAAAGAACCGGAAGGATATTAAAGAACTGGACAAGGAAATCACCAGGGATATGGAGTTTGTATATGCATCAAACATGGCGGATATACTGCCTGTAGCATTGGAAAGTATGCCGGATCTTAAAACTGCCGGTGCATAGATTTCTGTAAGAGTCTGAATGACAGGAAGGCCTGGAAGAAGAGAGAAGGGAAAAGTATGGTTATTAAAAATATAAATCTGGAAACGGTCTGCGGTATCACAAGCAAGCTGCCGGAAAATCAGCACCCGGAAGTTGCTTTTGCGGGCAAGTCTAACGTCGGCAAGTCATCATTGATCAACGGCCTGATGAACAGAAAGTCTTACGCCCGTGTCTCTCAGCAGCCGGGTAAGACCCAGACGATCAACTATTATAATGTGAATGATACCGTTTATATTGTCGATCTCCCCGGATATGGCTATGCCAATGTTTCCGAGGCAGTGAAGGCTAAATGGGGTAAGATGATCGAAAATTATCTGCAAAAATCAAAACAGCTCCGTATGGTCTTCCTGCTGGTGGATATTCGCCATGAACCGTCAGCAAATGATAAGCATATGTATAGCTGGATCATGGAAAACGGTTTCTATCCGGCTATCATCGCTACCAAGCTGGATAAGATCAAACGCAGTCAGGTTCAAAAACAGCTGAAGCTGATTCGTGATGGATTGAATGTGGCTGAAGGTACGCCAATCGTCCCTTATTCTGCAGTTACCAAGCAGGGGAGAGACGAAGTCTGGAAACTGATAGAGACCTATGCGCTGTCTGAAGAGTCAGAGGAAGAGGAATAAAATATTTATTAAATATTACCATATTCGTGGTCATAGCCTCCTGCTTTTGGTATACTATTACCAAAGGAAGGGGGCTTTTTTATGAAGCTGGTTTTTTCGGGAGCGGCTCATGAGGTTACAGGCAGTAAGCATTATCTGGAGGCAGCAGGAAAGCATATTCTGATAGATTGTGGTATGGAGCAGGGGAAGGATTTATTTGAGAACCAGGACATTCCTGTGCCGGCCGCGGATGTGGACTATGTGTTTTTGACACATGCGCATATAGATCATTCAGGGCTTTTGCCATTGTTATATGGACAGGGGTTTAAGGGAAGTATTTATACGACAGAGGCAACACAGCAGCTGTGCCAGATCATGCTTCTGGACAGTGCGCATATTCAGGAATTTGAAGCGGAGTGGAGAAACCGTAAAGGTAAACGTGCCGGACGTGAGCCGGTTGTTCCATTGTATACGACGGAGGAAGCGGTGGGTGTTCTGCAGCATTTTGTTCCATGTCGGTATAAGGAGAAGATTCAGGTATGTGAAGGTATTGAGATCCGTTTTATAGATGCGGGACATCTGCTCGGTTCGGCCAGTATTGAGATCTGGGCAACAGAAGGAGATGTGACGAAGAAGCTTGTATTTTCCGGTGATATTGGCAATACGAATCAGCCGATTATCAAGGATCCTCATTATATTCAGGATGCGGATTATGTCATTATGGAATCAACCTATGGTGACAGAAGCCATGGAGAGAGACCGGATTATATTAAAGAATTGACAGCAATCATACAGAGAACCTTTGACCGGGGAGGCAATGTTGTTATTCCTTCCTTCGCAGTGGGAAGAACTCAGGAGATGCTTTATTTCATTCGCCAGATCAAGGAAGAGGGTCTGGTGAAAAATCATGATAATTTTGAGGTTTATGTGGATAGTCCGCTGGCTGTGGAGGCGACGAACATTTTCAATCGGAATGTACCGGGATACTATGATGAAGAGGCCATGGCACTTATAGAACGCGGAATCAATCCAATTAGTTTTGACGGGCTGAAAACGGCAGTAAGCAGTGATGATTCTATTGCAATCAATTTTTCTACGACACCGAAGGTTATTATTTCTGCATCCGGTATGTGTGATGCAGGACGTATCCGTCATCATCTGAAGCATAATCTGTGGCGTCCGGAATGTACCATTCTTTTCGTTGGTTATCAGTCTGTGGGTACTCTGGGAAGAAATCTGGTGGAAGGTGCGGCAGAAGTGAAGCTTTTTGGTGAGACCATCGATGTCAAAGCTGAGATCGCAGTTCTTGCAGGTATCAGCGGTCATGCGGACTGTGAAGGCCTGATGAACTGGATCAGTGCTTTTGAGAAGCGTCCGGATCGTGTGTTTGTTGTTCACGGCGAAGATACGGTTACGGATATATTTGCAAAGCGTATTCAGGATGAACTGGGGATTGATGCTATTGCTCCGTACAGCGGCGCTGAATATGATCTTTTGACGAATGAATGTGTGCGTGCGCCGGAGCCGGTACGTATTGCTCCGAAGAAGGCTG
>JBJEJD010000176.1:25181-36399 GCA_051877705.1 Coprococcus sp.
TGGCGAACAGCCCAATCATAAAATCTTCATCGGCTGAATATATATTGTACCAGAGGTGATGCCAATGGACAAGAAAGCTCAGCTGATGAAGATTTTTTCTGTGCATTTACGGGAAATTATTGCAGGTTTGCCCATGGAGTTTAGTCGCCTGCAGGAAATACGGTTGAGAGTGATGGGACCGCTTCTGATTATCTATGATAATCAGGAGTATATGATTGATTCCATGGGGCAGCCGGTGACTGAATTAGATAGAGCTTATATTATAACGGAACGTGAAATACAGGAAACTATGACCTATATCAGTAATTACTCCTTATATGCTTATGAGGACGAGATACGACAGGGCTTTATAACCATACAGGGCGGTCATCGAATAGGGATTGCAGGGAAGATTATTCTGGAGCAGGGCAGGATCCGAAGTATTAAATATATTTCTTTTCTCAATATTCGTCTTGCCCATCAGATCAGAGGCTGTTCGGACAGGATTCTGCCGCATATTTACAGTAAAGGGCAGCTGTGCCATACAATTATTGTTTCTCCTCCGGGATGTGGAAAGACAACCATTCTCCGGGATATTATCCGTCAGATTTCGGACGGGCATGATGGCATTCCCGGCTGCAATGTTGGAGTAGTGGATGAGCGTTCTGAAATCGCTGCCTGTTATATGGGGGTTCCGCAGAATGATGTGGGGATTCGTACAGATATTCTGGACTGTTGTCCGAAGGCAGAGGGAATGCTGATGATGCTTCGTTCCATGGCTCCACAGGTAATTGCCGTTGATGAGATCGGATGCAGAGAAGATGTGGAAGCTGTTGAGTATGTCATAAACTGCGGATGTAAATTACTGGCAACAGTTCACGGCAATTCTATTGATGATCTAAGGGTTCGTCCAGTGCTTCGCCGTCTTGTAGAAGAGAAAATTTTTGAACGTTATGTGATACTCAATGGCAGTGGCAGAATAGGGAAGGTGGAGGCCATTTTCGATGCTTACGGGGGCTGTGTTTATAAAAGTAATCGGGGCAATCTGTGTTATTAGCGGCTGTGCAGGAACAGGGCTGTCGGTAAGCAGAGCTTATGGCAGGCGATATCGCCAGCTGGGGATACTGCGCCAGATGGCTGTCCTGCTGAGAGGAGAAATAAGGTATGCCTGTTCGGAACTTCCTGAAGCGTTTGAACATGTGGCATGGCGTATAGAAGATCCTTTTCAGTCTTTTCTTAAGGGTCTTGCAGATGAACTTCGGCTTATGGATGGAGAACCTTTTGATGCACTCTGGAAAAAACATGTTGAAGAAAGTCTGTCTGTCTCCTGTCTGGCAAGGGAAGATCGGGAGGCACTTTTCAGACTGGGAGGACAGATGGGATTTCTCGATCGTGAAATGCAGCTGGCAGCCATTGACCTGTATCTTGATGAACTGGATGCCTCTATGCTGAGTTTCGGACAGACCATATCACAGAAACAAAAGCTCAGTCTGAGTCTGGGCATATTGTCAGGACTTTTTTTGACAGCTTTGCTGGCTTAAATTGCTGACGGCATGATAGGAGGTCCGGTATGACAGTCAATATAATATTTAAGATAGCGGCCGTTGGCATCCTCGTGTCCATCCTGAATCAGGTACTGAAACATTCAGGGAGGGATGATCAGGCTTTTCTGACCAGTCTGGCCGGACTGATACTGGTATTGATGTGGATTGTTCCCTATATTTATGAACTGTTTCAGACGATTCAGCAGCTTTTTGCATTATAAATGTCTGATCGTCAGAGGAGGGCTGAATGGAAGTTGTAAAAGCGGCGGTGATCGGTATTGCGGCGGCCATGATGGCCCTGTATATGAAATCTGTTAAATCTGAGTACAGTTCACTGATCAGCATAGGCGCCGGTATCCTGATTTTTGGGTTTGCACTGATTTGTCTTGAAAAGATTATTGGCAGTATTGAAGAATTAGGAGGTTATCTGTCCATCAGTTCTGCTTATATCAGAATTCTGCTGAGGATTACCGGGATTGCCTATATCTGCGATTTTGCGGCGTGTATCTGTAAAGATGCGGGTTATCAGGCTATTGCGTCTCAGATCGAGCTGCTTGGAAAACTATCCATTGTTGTTATGAGTCTGCCTGTGCTGCAGACATTATTGACAACAATCAATGAGTTTATCGGCGGATAAATATATGGGAGGGAAGAAAAGAATCATTTGGTTGCTGATGGTTTTGTGGTTGATGATAGCTGGATCGGAAACTGCATATGGCGGTGAAACTCAGGATGTGCTGGGGGATCTGGATGATATAGAGACTTTCATATCAGAAGGACTGACCGCTGAAACAACCGTCTCTTTTAAAGATCTTTTGCTGCAGTTATCGGATGGAAATCTGAGTCAGGCAGGAAATCTTTTATGGATTCTGATAAAAGAACAATTGTCCGGAGGACTCTATGAGAATCAGCAGCTTTTATTCAAAATAGCCGGTCTGGCGGTCATTGGTGCCATTTTCACAAATTTTGCAATGGCTTTTTCAAAAGATCAGGTGGCAGAAACAGGATTTTATCTGACCTACACATTGTTAATGACTCTGCTCATGTCATCCTTTGTCATGACTGCATCCATTGTGACAAAAGTGCTCGGTGCACTGACCGGTTTTATGAAAGTGCTGCTGCCCACCTTCTGTCTGGCATTGACTCTCACAACGGGCAGCCTGTTGTCAGGCGCCTACTATGAACTGATGATGTTTGCAATTGCTCTGGCGGATTGGGTCATGGCGGCAGTGCTGGTGAAATTGATACAGGTTTATATTCTCACGTCTCTGGTTAATCATATTTCGAAAGAGGATTATCTGTCAAAGTTCAGTGAATTATTGGCCATACTGATACGATGGAGTATTCGTACAGTGGTGGGGCTGGTTTTGGGTATTAACGTCATTCAGACCATGCTGCTGCCGGCCATTGACCGGGCAAAAAGTACAGCCGCTTACAAATTGATTTCTGCTGTTCCGGGAGTGGGAACAGCGATGAATACGGCAGCGGGGGCTGTTATTGGTTCAGGTGTTTTGATCCGCAATGTATTGGGGATGGGGAGCCTGATCATGATTTTAATTATATGTGTGATGCCGGTGATTCGTGTTTGTCTGGTTCTTCTGTCTTACCGGGTGGTACAGGCCATTATTCAGCCTGTATCGGATAAACGGCTGCTGGATGGTATTGAATCTATGTCCCAGGGGGTCGGCATGCTTCTGCAGGTTTTATTCGGCTGTGTACTTATGTTTATTCTATCATTGGCTGTTGTCTGCAATGCGGCTGCTTTTATCAGTATTTAATGTACTGCACATTGAGAAACGGCATGATTTAACTGTTATGAAAAAAGGAGGCTGACATGGATCAATTACTGCAGTGGGTGAAGAAGCTGGCGGTTTTTATGATCCTGTCCAGCTATATGGAGCATCTGCTGCCAGCAGGGTATAGACGATACTTTCATATGTGTACAGGTCTGATTTTAATTTTAATGATAGGAACACCGCTGTTCCGTTTTGTCAATGGTTCCCTGGGCAGTGATTTTGCCTATCTGTTGGAAGATCTGAAAACAGGAAGCAGCGTTTATCAGTTTGAAGGTAATTCGGCCGACACTTTTCAGGAATATTATATGGCACAGTATCGGGAGGCAGTAGAAAGCCAGATACGGCAGCTGGTGAATGGATGTGGCCTTTCAGCTCAGAATATTGATTTTGATGTTAATGAAGATATGGACAGTGACACATTTGGAAGGCTGTTATGGCTTTCGATAACTGTTCAAGAAAGAGAGAATGCATCTGGTGCTGTAACTGAATTGAGAAACTGCCTGACCAGTCAACTTGGACTTTCGGGAAACGAAGTCCGGATAGAGATGGAGTAGAGGGACGCTATGAAACAAATTAGTTCTTTGTGGCATTCATTCAGAAAAAACGGAGATAGGGAAAAGAATGTCAGAGATCGGCTTTTGTTGATTGTATTGGCGGGACTACTTTTGTTGGTAATCGTATGGCCTGTTTCCGACAGCGGCAGTGAAAAAAAGATATCAGAAGGAAGTACTGCTTCTTCTGATCAGACCAATATGCCGGAGGATTATGCGTCACTCATGGAGCAGCGCCTGAAAGATATTCTTGAGAATGTGGATGGCGCCGGAAAAGTGCAGGTAATGATAACAGTCAAAGGCACATCGGAGCAGGTGGTAGAAAAGGATGAATCATATTCAGAGAGTCGGAGTACTCAGAGTGAAAATGAAGAAAATTCAACCATATCGGACAGCATCAGCCGGTCGGAATCCACGGTGTATAATAACAGTTCATCAGCCGGCAGTCCCTATGTGGTTAAGGAGATGCTGCCCGAGGTTGAAGGTATTCTGGTAGTGGCAGAAGGTGCGGGTGATGAAACTGTTGTCAATGAAATTACCTATGCTGTGCAGGTATTATTTGATGTGCCGGTACATAAAATAAAAGTAGCAAAAATGAGCAGCAGGTAGGAGGGAGCTTTTGAAACGGCTTTTTAGGAAGAATCAGATTATTATCACCTCACTGGCTATTATGATCATCATTGCCGGTTATCTGAATTTTACGGCAGATCAGACGACACCTGTCAATCAGACGGCAGATGATGGCATGGCAGAGAATATTGTTGTAGATGCAGAGGCCGTATCAGCGGAAAGCAGTGTGTACGGAGACATTTCTGAGGAAGATCTGCAGTCAGAACAGGAACTGGCAGATATTACCTCATTTCCTGATGAGGATCTGGCATCGGTGTCCGGTGAAGCAGGCAGTCTGGATCAGGTGGATACACCAGACGGAGAAAATGTGGGAGAAGCAGTACTTACCAGTTCAGTTTCTGCAAGTGCTTTCAGTGCTTCGGCGAAACTGAACAGAGAGCAGGTGCGATCCAAAAATGAAGCCTCGCTGCTGGAAATTATCAATAATACGGAAATATCTGAGGATATGAAAACAGAAGCTATTGCTAATTTGAATGCATTAACAGACAGGGCAGAAAAAGAACTGGCTGCGGAGATTCTTCTGGAAGCAAAAGGATTTCCGAACTCTGTTGTCAGTATTTCCGATGAATCTGTTGATGTTATCATTGGTGCTGCAGAAATTAATGATGCCCAGCGGGCCCAGATCGAAGATATTGTGACAAGAAAAACGGAGGCTGATGTGTCGGATATTGTAATCACGACGCTGAACGAATAAAACCAAATATTTACTTTGCAAATAGAGTTTATTTTGCTATAATAACCATAAACCGGATAAATATGGAGGTATACACAGAATGGCAAACGAACGTGAGAATAATACAAATTATACGATATATGAGAATGGTTCCTTAGGAGAGGTGCAGATTGCTGATGAGGTCGTTGCAATCATTGCAGGTATTGCAGCCACAGAAGTGGAGGGTGTTGCCGCCATGGCCGGCAATATTCAGAAGGAATTTATCAGCAAGCTTGGTATGAAGGTGCTGTCCAAAGGTGTGCGCATTTCTGTTGAAGAGGGGAATGTGAGTGTTGACTTATCCATCATTCTTGACTATGGTTACAGCATCCCTGGAGTAACAAAGGATGTACAGGAGAAAGTTAAGAATGCGATTGAGACGATGACCGGACTGTCGGTCGCAGATGTGAATATTCGAGTAGCCGATGTAAAGATAGACAATGAATAATCAGAATCGGGAGAGGACAGATCCGCAGGCAGATAAGACTCTGCCGGTGTGATATGTCCTCTGCATTTGTTCCGTATACAGTGGAGGATAGAATGGGAAGACGTGAATTAAGAGAACATATTTTCAGATTGTTATTCCGCAGAGAATTTCATGCTGAGGATGAGATGAAAGAGCAGGAAGATTTTTATCTGGAATATCTGGCAGACCCTGAACCTTCGGAGACTGCCTATATCCGGGAGAAGACTGAGAAGATCCTGGCTCTTATACCGGAGCTGGATGACATGATCAATGCACATTCCGTTGGATGGCAGACGGATCGTATGGGTACGGTGGACCTGACGATTATCCGGCTGGCCTGCTACGAGATGAAGCATGATGCTGATATACCGGTCAGTGTAGCTATTAATGAAGCGGTAGAGCTTGCCAAGCGCTATGGCAGTGAGAATTCACCGTCCTTTATCAACGGTGTTCTGGCAAAATTAATCTGATTTTTATGAAACAGGTATATTCCGTATCAAGTGTGAATCAGTATATCAAGAGTCTCTTCATGGATGATTTCGCACTGAATCATATTTATGTCCGGGGTGAGGTATCCAACTGTAAGTACCATACGTCGGGACATATTTATTTTACATTGAAGGACAAAGGCGGTTCCATGGCCTGTGTCATGTTTGCGGGTTACAGAAAAGGACTGAACTTCCGTATGACAGAAGGAATGTCCGTTGTGGTCTTCGGCAGCGTCGGTGTTTATGAGAGAGATGGCCGATATCAGCTCTACGCACGGGAAATCATGCGGGAAGGTGTCGGTCAGTTATATGAAGCCTATGAAGTATTGAAAAAGAAGCTGCTGGCAGAAGGTCTTTTTGACGAGGACCATAAGCAGCTTATTCCGCGTTATCCGAAAAAGCTGGGGGTTGTCACGGCGAGGACCGGAGCAGCTGTCCAGGACATTATGAATGTATCTCTCAGAAGGAATCCATGGCTTCAGATCATTTTCTGTCCGGCACAGGTACAAGGCCAGGGGGCGGCGGTATCTGTTGTGAACGCGATCCATGCACTGGAGGATTATGGCGTGGATGTGATGATCGTTGGGCGCGGCGGCGGCTCCATTGAAGATCTGTGGGCATTTAATGAGGAAATTGTAGCCAGAGCTGTTTATGATTGTAAGATACCGATTATTTCTGCTGTTGGACATGAGACGGATACGACGATTATTGATTTTGTATCCGATCTTCGGGCACCGACACCATCGGCAGCAGCGGAACTGGCAGTACCGGATATGCGTGTTGTGTTGGGACAGATTGACTCTTATGCGGAGGCCCTGGATTATGCGATGCAGGACTGTATCGACAGACGCCGCAGGAAGCTTGAGGGATTTGAGCGGATTTTCAGACATCTGAGTCCGGAGGCCAGGATTAAAGAGAAGCGGCAGCAGCTGCTGGCAGCAGAAGAGCGGATACAGATCATGATGGAACGGAAGCTGGAACAGACGAAGGGACATCTGGCTCTCTGCGCTCAGAAGCTGAATGGACTGTCCCCGTTGAGACAGCTGGAACGAGGGTATGCCTACGTGACAGATGAACAGGGGCATGGTGTGACCGGAATCAGACAGGTGTCAGTCGGGAGGAAGCTGACTGTAGCCGTAACTGACGGAGAGATCGAGGCTGATGTGACTGATATCAGACCCATGAGGAGAGAATAGAATGGCAAAGGCAAAATCGCTGGAGACAGCTTTCGAGGAGCTGGATGCGCTGATTGTAAGAATGGAGGATAAGGATATTCCTCTGGAGGAAGCCTTCAAACTGTATCAGGAAGGTCTGAAGCTTTTGAAATACTGCAACGGCGCTATTGACAAGGTAGAAAAGAAGATTATAGAGATTCATGGAGATGAGGAAGCCGAATAGATGGCAGGGATGCCTTTGGAGGTAGAAGAATGCAATTTGAAGAAAAGTTAAAGCAGAAAACCGCAGAGGTTGAAACATTGCTGGATAAAGCGCTTCCGGCAGAAGAAGGGTTTCAGAAGACGATTTTTTCTGCTATGCGTTACAGTCTCATGGCGGGCGGTAAACGGATGCGTCCGCTTCTGATCCAGGAAACGTATCGTTTTTTTGGAGGAGAGGATATGTCAGTAGTGGAACCCTTTATGGCTGCTATTGAGATGATTCATACATATTCACTGATTCATGATGATCTGCCGGCTCTGGATAATGATGATTATCGGAGAGGCCGACTTACTTCCCATAAAGTATACGGAGAGGCCATGGGAATACTGGCCGGGGATGCGCTGCTCAATTATGCATTTGAGACGGCATCAGGGGCTGTTAACGCAGCCGGAGATGAATTGATGCTTCGGCGTGTTGTAAAAGCGCTCCAAACCCTTAGCCGTAAGCCGGGTGTTTATGGTATGATCGGCGGACAGGTGGTGGATGTGGAACTGACGGGCAAACCGATACCGGAAGAGACGCTGCGTTTTATTTTTGAATTGAAGACGGGGGCATTGATCGAAGCATCCATGATGATCGGCGCACAGCTGGCCGGTGCAGATGACAGTCAGGTAGCCCTGATAGAAAAAGCAGCCCATCATATCGGAATGGCTTTCCAGATTCAGGATGATATCCTGGATGTGACTAGCAGTATGGAAGTTCTTGGAAAACCGGTACACAGTGACGAAAAGAACGAGAAAACGACATGGGTGACACTGTATGGTATGGATCAGGCCCGTGCCGATGTAGACATGTATTCCAGAGAGGCTATGGATATCCTGGTCGGGATGGAAGGTGTCGAAGCACCGAAAGAAACATTTCTATATGCATTTATAGAATGGTTAATAAACAGGCAATACTAAGTAGCAGAAGATGATAGAGGTGTAAAGAATGTCTGGATATTTGGACAGAATCAATGAGGCCAATGATATAAAGAAAATAGAACCGGAGGCGTATGAGGCGCTGGCGGAAGAAATCAGGAGTTTTATCATCCAATCCGTTAGTGAGAAAGGCGGACATCTGGCTTCCAACCTTGGTGTGGTGGAGCTGACCATGGCACTGCATTTATGTCTGGATTTTCCGAATGACAAACTGATCTGGGATGTGGGGCACCAATCTTATACGCATAAGCTGCTGACGGGCCGGAAGGCGGATTTTAGCGGTTTGAGGACATTCGGAGGTATGAGTGGATTTCCGAAACATAAAGAAAGTCCCTGTGACGCTTTTGATACGGGACATAGTTCCACTTCTATCTCAGCGGCGCTGGGTTATGCGAGAGCAAGAGATCTGAAGGGTGAAAACAGAACGGTGGTGGCTGTTATTGGCGATGGTTCCATGACCGGCGGTATGGCTTATGAAGCTTTGAACAATGTTTCCCGATTAAAAAGTAATATGATTATTGTTCTCAATGACAATAAAATGTCCATTTCTGAGAACGTGGGAGGACTGTCCAGACATCTGACAGCCTTGCGAACAAGAGAATCCTATCTGGATTTTAAAATAGATGTTGAAAAGAGACTGAAACAGATCCCTCATGTGGGAGATTCTGTGGCCCGCAGTGTGAAGAGGTCTAAGGATTCCATCCGCCAGCTGCTGGTGAAAGGTGGATTCTTTGAAGATTTTGGTATTAAATATATTGGACCGGTTGACGGACATGATATCAGGGAAATGGTGAGGGTCATCAATGCCCTGAAACGTCTTAATGAACCGGTAGTTATGCATGTGGTAACGCAGAAGGGGCGTGGGTATGAACCGGCGGAGAAAAATCCGGCTGCTTTTCATGGAGTGGGAAGCTTTGATATTGATACAGGAGCACCGCTTGCGGGTAAGAGTGTCAGTTATACTTCTGTATTTTCAAGAACTATTTGCAGAATGGCCGGAGAACACGAGGATATAGTGGCTGTGTGTGCGGCCATGCCTGATGGTACAGGATTGTCAGCTTTTGCGAAGCATTTTCCTAAACGATTTTACGATGTGGGTATTGCTGAACAGCATGCGGTGACTTTTGCAGCCGGACTGGCAGCAGCGGGTATGAAGCCTTTTGTGGCTATTTATTCTTCTTTTCTGCAGCGGGCTTATGATCAGATTATTCATGATGTATGTATTCAGAATCTGCCTGTCGTATTTTGTGTTGACAGAGCCGGGCTGGTGGGAGCTGACGGTGAGACTCATCAGGGAATTTTTGATTTATCTTATTTGTCTATGATTCCGAATATGACAGTGTGTGCTCCAAAGAATAAATATGAATTTTATGATATGCTGCAGTTTGCCTATCGGCATCAGGGGCCGATCGCCATTCGGTATCCGAGGGGTGAAGCTTATGATGGATATAAGAATAAAAGAAGTCCCATTGTCTATGGTAAAAGCGAGGTACTTTTTGAAGGCGAAAAAGTTGCGCTGCTGGCTGTGGGCAGTATGGTGAAGACTGCTCTGGAAGTACGTGAGAAGTTGCTGGATACGGGCATCAATGCTACGGTCATCAATGGACGTTTTGTAGCTCCACTGGACAAGGAATGTCTGGAACGTCTTTGCAGCGGGCACAAATTGATTGTTACGCTGGAGGAAAATATACTGAAAGGCGGTTTTGGTGAGGCCTGTGCAGATTATCTGCTGGAGAAAAAAGCAGATGTACGGTTTATCCATATTGGTGTTCCCGATGTTTATGTGGAGCATGGCGGTGTGGAACAGCTGAAGAAAACACTCCGGATGGATGCGGATTCTGTGGCGGAGAGGATTCTCGCGGATATAGCTGAGTAGATACAAAAATGATGATTTATTTGAGAGGAATTGATGTATGAAAGAAAGACTGGATGTGCTGCTGGTGAAAAGAAATCTGGCTGAATCCCGGGAGAAGGCCAAAGCCATCATTATGTCAGGCAATGTTTTCGTCAATGGTAATCGTGAAGATAAAGCGGGAACAACATTTGATGTTGAAAATGCGCAGATAGAGATTAAGGGGCATACGCTGCCATATGTGAGCCGGGGTGGTCTGAAGCTTGAAAAAGCCATCGATGTTTTTGGAGTCTGTGTGGAGGGAAAAGTCTGCATGGATATCGGTGCTTCCGCAGGTGGTTTTACAGACTGTATGCTTCAGAATGGTGCGGATCATGTGTATGCCATTGATGTAGGCCGCGGACAGCTGGCATGGAAACTCAGGCAGGATCCAAGGGTCATTTGTATGGAGAAGACCAATATCCGCTATGTTACATCTGAACAGGTTCCTGAGAAAATAGATTTTGCTTCAGTGGACGTGTCCTTTATTTCCCTGAAAAAAGTTCTGGGACCGGCGAGGGAATTGCTGAAGGACGACGGGCAGATGGTTTGTCTGATCAAGCCTCAGTTTGAAGCCGGGCGGGAAAAAGTCGGCAAGAAGGGGGTTGTCAGAGATAAGGCGGTACATCTGGAGGTTATCGAAATGATTCTTCAGTTTGCATCTGATATGCATTTTGAAATATTAAATCTGGACTATTCTCCGATTAAAGGGCCGGAAGGTAATATTGAATATCTTGTTTATCTGCAGAAGCGGCCGGAGGATTATGCAGCAGGTGAACTAATTGTATATCCGGCGGAGATAGT
>JBJEJD010000177.1:0-9023 GCA_051877705.1 Coprococcus sp.
TGACCATGGAAGTGTTGAAGAATGCCCATACAGAATGCCAAAATACGACGGTTTTTAACAATTGCGGGAGTTACCGCGGGAGTTTATCTGATGATCAGATATCTGCTCCCGCTGGCAGCTCCTTTTGTTTTTTCCTATGCCATATTTTGCCTGCTCCGTCCTGTTTCACGATGGATTGAAAAGCATACGCATCTGCCGGAAAGAATAACAGGCGTTATTTTGATTGTCCTGATGATTGGCATCATGACGTTTGTCATCTATACGGCGGGACGTGTTCTGATTTGCAATTTTTATCAATGGCTGTACAGAGGAGATTTTTTGAATGAACTGCTTCTGCTGGCACAGGAATTCTGCAGCAGAATCGATAGTTGGCTTGGCTGTGACAGCGGGCGGACCTGGCAGGTGGCCTCATCGTCTTTGCTTGAGTGGCGGGCAGTCAGTCATGAAAAAATGTATACACTGGCGGCGGATGGACTGGAAGCAATTGGACGGGGGTTGGCAAGTATAGGGGTTGTACTTTTGATCGGATTTATCGGGGCTGTTCTTCTTATGCGTCATCAGTATGCGCTGCTCAATGATATCAAAGAAAGCTATTTTTATAAAGAAATTAATGGTATTTTCGGACGGATAACTGAGGTGGCCGGAAGCTTTATAAAAACCCAGTCCATTATTATGAGTGCCATGGCGCTGGCCTGTATGACAGGTATCTTTGTTATGAGACTGGGACATCCTGTATTGTCCGGTATTGCCATTGCGGTGCTGGATGCGTTTCCGATTTTGGGCAGCGGGATGGTTCTTGTTCCGTGGGCAGTGCTTCGTCTGATGAAAGGGTCGGCGGTACAGGCTGTTGGTCTGCTGGTGCTTTATGTTGTGACTGTCTGTATCCGCGAGTTGCTGGAACCAAAACTTATGGGGCATAAATTAAATATTCATCCTTTCTATATGCTGATGGCTACCGTGATAGGGGTGCAGCTGTTTGGATTCTGGGGCATTTTTACGGGGCCCCTGGGGCTGGTTGTCATACGGGAGGTGCTGGAGCAGATTGAGGATGCAAAGATGGCCCATTGAAAGAGTGGGTATAGTCAGACTAAAAAAGGGGACTGCAGTCCCCTTTTTTAGATTAAATGCTTTCAAATTCTTCTATAATCTCCTGTGAAGGCGGTGCAGTCAGAAAGCTGACAACGACAATCGCTATGGAAGAACAGATGAACGCCGGCAGTAATTCATAAATAGTGAATATGCCGCCCATCGGCGCGATCAGATATTTCCAGATAAAGACCATAGCGCCGCCAACGATCATACCCGCCAGTGCACCGTTCCTGTTGGAACGTTTCCAGAATAAAGCAAAAAGCATGGCCGGTCCAAATGCTGCGCCGAATCCGGCCCAGGCGAAGGAAACAATTTTGAATACGGAACTGTTCGGATCACGGGCAAGAAAAACACCAATAAGGGAAATAATAATAACGGTAATTCTTGCCATTCTCATGGAAGCTTTCTGGGAAAGCGCCAGTCCGAAGCAGTCATGCAGCAGATTCTGGGAAATGCTTGATGAAGCCGCAAGTAATTGAGAATCTGCAGTAGACATAGTACAGGCCAGAATACCGGCAAGTATCAGGCCGGCCATAACGAGAGATAGAAAGCCGTGACTGCTGAGCAGCATGGCTGTTTTGATAATTAATGTTTCAGCCTGGGATGAACCTTCCAGTACATCGATGACACCTGCTTTGGACATGCTGTAACCGATGATGCCGATAAAAATGGCGATGAACATGGAAATGACAACCCATATGGAAGCAATTCTCCTGGAAAGCTTCAGTTTGTTTTCATCTTCAATACCCATAAAGCGCAGTAAAATATGAGGCATACCGAAGTAACCGAGACCCCATGCCAGCGTCGATGCGATCGTCAAAGCACTATATGGGGAAGAATTCATACTGACAGGATCGTGGGAAGCAAAAAGAGTCATATATCCGTCAAGGGAATTGGCATTGGACAGTACCACATCCAGCCCTCCGGCAACGTTGATGCCAAAGACAACAACGATAATCAGAGCAAATGTCATGATAACACTTTGGATCAGGTCGGTTGTACTGGCTGCCAGAAATCCTCCGAGGGAGGTATAAGCCACAATAATAACGGCGCTGATAATCATTGCCGGTAAATAAGAGATACCGAACAGCGTGGAAAACAGCTTGCCGCAGGCAGCAAATCCGGAAGCAGTATATGGTACAAAAAAGATGACGATAATGATGGCTGATATGGCTAAAAGCGCGTGGCTGTTGTCACGATATCTGTTGGAAAAGAAATCTGGAATAGTAATGGCGTTCTGAGCTTTTACTGAATAGCGGCGAAGTCTTCTGGCAACGATCAGCCAATTCAGATATGTACCAATGGCAAGACCGATGGCGGTCCAGCCTGCTTCAGCGATGCCGCAGAGATAGGCAACACCAGGCAGCCCCATCAGGAGCCAGCTGCTCATGTCGGATGCTTCCGCACTCATGGCAGTGACGATGGGGCCGAGTTTTCTGCCTCCCAGATAGAAGTCGCTGACATTTTTGTTTTGCCTTGAAAAAAAGATGCCTATGGCCACCACCAGTGCAAGATATAAGATGATGATAACCAGAAGGCCCATAGTTGTTCCTGACATAATAAGTCTCCTTTATATATTGATTAAGTAAAAAACATTGGAGACAGTATATCATGTATAAAAATAGACTGCAATGCAGAACGAAGTATACACTAAAGATTAAAAAATAGATAATAAAAACACTGATATTTATGGAAATATCAGTGTTTTTATTATAGACGAAATTATAGAATATAAATTGTTCTTATAAATAAACTTTATTTGACACTGGCGATTTTTGACAGAAACAGAGGCATAACGTTAGCAGCATAGCTTTTCAGAGAGTATTCGCCATTACAGATGCACCAGTCATAGAGCAGAGCTCTTTCGGCTACTGCATAGATTTTCACCAGTTCATTGACGGACATATCCTGGCGGAATTCACCGGTTTCCTGACCTTTTAGGAAGATTTTGCGAAGAAGTTTAAAATAATAGCGGTTTCGGTCCAGCAGATGTTTTTCTCCTTTGGTAATAAGCTGTGTGGACAGCAGCCGTGCAAGCAGATCCAGGGAGATGCTGTTTTCAATCATGGCAAACAGTTCCTGATTAAGGAAAATCAGCTTGTCCATACAAAGATCATATTCCGGGAGTTTTTCCTCAAGTGTTTCATATTTTTCATCAAAAAGGTAGGAAAGTGATCCAAGCAGAGCATCCTTACTGTCAAAATAATGATAGAAGGAGCCTTTGGAAGTGCCGGATTCCTCAACGATCTCATCAACTGTTGTCTCATCGTAACCCTGATCATAGAAAAGCTTCCACGCGGCAGCTATTATCTTCCCCTTTGTATTTGTAGATTTCTTTCGGCTCATTGCTGTTTCCCTCCTGTTTTTCTAAAACTATTGTACAGAAAAAAACAGAAAAAATAAAGAAAAATCTATTTTAGAGGAATTCTTGATTATATAGTCTGTAAGGCCTATAATAACGAACATAACATGATTGTGACAGATGTATAAAAATATGTATCAAAATACACATTAAAATACGGAGGACAGATGATGAATGATGGACTGAAGATAAGAACAGCAGATATAGGGGATGCAGAAGAACTATTGAAAATATATGCACCCTATGTGAAAAATACAGCAATTTCCTTCGAGTATGAGGTGCCTTCAGTGGGTGAGTTCCGGGACAGAATCCGGAAGACGCTGGAACGCTATCCCTATATTGTGGCGGAAAAGAATGGAGAAATACTGGGATATGTCTATGTATCGACGTTTCATGCAAGAAAGGCCTATGACTGGTCAGTAGAAACGTCTATTTATATCAGACGGGATCAGAAGGGCCGCGGACTGGGTAAAAAACTGTACCTGACCTTGGAGGACATATTAAAGAAACAGCATGTGAGCAATCTCTATGCGTGTATTGCTTATACGGAGCAGGAGGATGCACACCTGACCAATGACAGTATGCGTTTTCATGAGCATCTGGGGTATCGTCTGGCAGGAACTTTCCGGAAATGCGGCTATAAATTCAATAAATGGTATGACATGATCTGGATGGAGAAGATGATCGGAGAGCATCCGGATGAGCCGGAGGAGTTTATAGCATTTTCAGAATTTTAATATGCAAATATCAGTATTCAATATATATGGGAGTACGTGTTATATGGAATTTGGTATATATAATAAATATTAATGGATTTTTATACGATATTTATTATATGTGATATTTGCTTAAAGATTTAATCATAGTATATTTATACTGCTGAGATATTGAAATATGATAAATTCAGGGAGGATATCTGTTATGGAAAGAATTATTAAATGTCTTATTTTGACTTGTATGATTATATCCATGGGCGTAATGACTGCTTTTGCAGGAAATACAAATTATAGTAATTATAATATTCAATATACATCTTATACTTTTAATTCTATAGATAGTGGTACGAATACAAAAGCAACAGTAAATGCACCGTGGTTTATGACAGTGTATGACATTACTTTTAACAGAAGTACGTCTGGCACTTTGGGAATGGCATTCACTCCATTGTATCATGCATCACAAGTTGGTGCAGAGGTGGCTTGGTATTTGTCAGAAGATAATAATTTGGCATATTATACATGGAATAGTAATGGCTCTTTAAGAACATATACATTGGGTGTGAGATTAGATACGTTATTAACAACGTGTACAGCAGGTGCCAGAGGAATTTGGAATTCTAATTAAACATTAAATTTCAGTAGATAGCATAATTCAATATCTCAGCAAATTTTTTGTAAAAGAAGGAGGGGCAGAATTGAAGAGAGGTTTATTTGTTTTGGCAGTGTGTCTGCTGACGGCATGTGCCAGTCCGGAAGTCAATGAAATGTCTAAAACAGAACAGTCAGAGCTGTCATCCGGTGTAACTGAAGAAACATTTTCCGGGGAGGAGAGAACGGAGATAGAGACTGATCATGGCAGGCATATCGTACAGACTGTGGAAGGAAATGATTCAGTCATTGAGATAGATGCAGATGTGGATATTGCTTCCGGACAATTGTACAAGGGAAAGGTTGAGATAGTTTTTCCGACAGTTGAAGAAATTGAGAAGGTTTTTGCCCATGGGCAGAAGATGGAAAACTATATTGATTCCGAATATGGGGAGATGACAAATGAGTGGTGTTTATATTCCGGCACTCCCGGAGTGGATGCGGAATTTAAGCTGTCCTATTATCTGGTCAGCGATCATGCTGCCTATTCAGATCTGTCTATTAAGACTATTCCATCTGGCGACACAGATGTTCAAACGATGCAGGAAGATGAGTTGATGGAAGAGGCAAAGCAGTTGTTTGAGGAAAGCAAGGAAGAAGCTTATGGAATATTGGATGCATTGAAGGTGGAATCAATGCCATTTCCCGGAAGAATGGAAGTCTTTGATGATATCTATGTTTCGTATGTTTCCACGGTGTCGGATCTTGACGGGGTAGCGGCGGTTCGTGATAATCAGCGCTTTATTACCAATACGGTAACGGTGAATGAGAATGGTATTGAAGATATCCAGTTTGGCGGAAGTCTCAGTATGGGTGAATCAGAACCGGTCCGGGTTCTTTCGGTTGATGAGATCATGGAGATCTTCTGCAGGGAAGTGAAGGATGGCAATATTTATCTCAATAATGAAGATCTTATAATAGAGCGTATTGGACTTTATTATTATATTGATTATGAGAATGGGAGGTTTTTGCCTGTATGGTGCTTTTGCGCGGGCTGGACGGAAGATCCGAGTTCAATATCTCCTTGTGTATGTCTGAATGCCGAGACAGGCGGCTATATTTATTAGCGGGAGGGTATGATGATCAGGATAATGTTTAAAAAGGCACTGTTCAATTGGAGGATGCTGCTGGTTGTCTGTGTATCAGCCGGGCTTCTTTATCTTGAGCTGCTGGTTGGGCAGAACGCACTGCATGTCGATTACCACCAGGTGCCAAATCTTACGTTATTAATAGAGGTAACAGCATTATCATATTATGTTGTTTTTGCGGGGCTTTTTCCGGGCGTTCCCTATGGTTTTTCTCTGCTGGAAGAACGAAACAGCGGTTATGCCCGGTATATTCTGCAGCGTATGAGACCGCGCAGATATATCCTGCAGAAGATTTTTTTCGTAGGATTGTCTGGAGCCGTATCGACGATTCTGCCATACATATTGCTGGTGATAGCGATCGTTGGAATTACGGATTCGGCAACTGCGGAGAATATGTCATCATCGGTGATCAATAATTCTATTTGGGGAAGCTTTTGTACAGTTTGGGGCGGTGGACTGGTTATGCTGATGAAAGGCATATTGCTGGCACTATTTGGTATCTTATGGAGTGAGCTGACACTGCTCATATCCTTGTATGTGCGAAACCGCTATATCGCTTTTGTACTTCCGTTTGTACTTTTTCAGCTGTGCTGGATATTGTTTCCGATTAATGAAGTGAATCCGTTATTTCTTATTCGTTCGGATTTTGATAAGTCATATCCGGTCTTTTTGCCTTATATTCTTTTGACAGGCTATAGTATTGTTGTGATAGCGGCGATCTGTCTGTCTTTCAGGAGGAAGATAAAAAATGAGACATTTTAGGAGTTATTTATCCATATTAGGGCATCAGCTTGCTGGTTCATTTTCGAGCGGGCGGACCTTAGCCGGATATCTGGTTGGTATCGTATCGACACTGGTAACTTCTTATAATTATAATCGGTTTGCCGCTTCCCATACGATCAGTCTGCCGGAGGTTTTTATTCAGCACTATATGACTGTTGGCGGCGTAACCGTGATGCTGTTGGGATTGATGCTGGTTTTATCGGAAGCGCCTTTTGTCAGGACAGATTCATTCATGATGATTCACCGTGCAGGGCGCAAGCACTGGTATCGGGCGATGTGGGGTTATATGACAGTACAAACATGTCTGTACTATTTTGTCAGCCTGTTGTCAAGCCTTGTATTTGTGCTGCCGAAGACATATGTCCATAATGTCTGGAGCCTTCCCTTACAGAATATGATCCGTTATGATCAGATGATTGTGATGGAAAAATTCCATATGGCCATACCAAATGGCCCGCTCCTGGATGAATTTACGCCTTATTCGGCGCTGCTTCATACTTTTTTGTTGTTGGTGCTTTACAGCGTTCTGTTGGGAGGATTGCTTTTTGCATTGAATCTCTATACTCATGTGCCGGCAGGAACGATCGCCGCTGCGGCTGTCCATCTTCTGAGTTTTCTATGCAGTGACAGCTTTTTGTTTCCGGGGATGGCAAGGTGGTCTTTCATGGCCAATGCGATGCTTGATACTCATGGCGGCAGTGATGGACTGCCGTTGGCTTTTTCATATATGCTTTTCTGCTTTTGTCTTATTCTTGTTTACGACATAGGCAGGATATTTATCCGGCACACGGAATTTTATATCATTGGAGATGATGCGGATGCTTAGACGGATGACGGCTGCAGGCGTCCTTGGGGTCTTGATTGCCCTGTATGTGACGATACGTTTTGAAGAACCGGCCGTTCTTTTAGCCGGGGCCGGATGGGATGGCCATGGCTCGGATGGGTTCAGCCTCTACATGACGGTCAACTGGCTGATCCTGTTTCTGCCTGTCTGGCTGTGTGGCTTATGGTGGTATGAACATGAACTTCTAAGAGCAACTATTGCGTTGTACCGATATCGTTATTTGATGATGTGGCATATCCGTACATATACCGGCGTGTTACTGTCGGTGCTTGTTCCTTATCTGTGCATGGGGATTACCCTGATGATCTTCATTCAGCCGAAATGGGATGGATTGCTGATGCAGTCAATCATGATGATCACGTGGCATGGCCTTGGTTTGACAGCTGTGACGGTGGTATTGCGTCTGCTGACAGGCAGTATGGCCATTTCAATGGCAGCGACAGCGATTCTGGAAGCAATTGCGAAAATGCTGGCTGTGCGGCAGTTATTACCGCCTGCATACAATTATTTTACGTGGGGGATGATCGTTTACAATCGTTCCCTGTATGGCAGCAGCGGATTTGACATACGGGCTTCGGTAATATTCCAGCTCCTGTTTATGACAGGTCTGGTGCTGTTTGGCGCGGGACGTATGAAAGTATTGTTGTTAGGGAGGGTTACAGATGCAAAAAATCATTGAACTCAGGCATGTGAATAAATCCTTTAAGGGCGAAAAGGTGCTTGAAGATATTAATCTGGAATTATATGATGATCATATTTATGGCTTTGTCGGGCGGAATGGTTCAGGTAAGTCAGTGCTGTTCAAGCTGATATCCGGTTATATGCATGCTGACAGCGGTGAGGTTATGGTTAATGGAAAGATTGTGGGAAAGGATATTGATTTTCCGGAAAATCTGGGAGCCTTAATTGAAAATCCGGGTTTCCTCTGGTATGAGACGGGTCTTGAGAATTTAAACTATCTGGCAAGTATCAATGGGAAGATCACAAAGGAGGAAGTCAGACAGGCGATACAGGCTGTAGGTCTGTCTCCGGATTCAAAGAAGAAAACAGGAAAATATTCTCTTGGTATGAAGCAGAGGCTGGGAATTGCCCAGGCGATGATGGAACATCCGGATATCCTGATTCTCGATGAACCGATGAACGGCCTGGATGATCAGGGGGTTGAAGATATCCGAAAAATGCTGTTGGATTTTAAAGCAGAAGGAAAGGTTATTCTGGTTGCCAGTCATAACAAGGAAGATATTCGTGTCCTATGTGATACAGTATATAAAGTCAATCATGGAAGGCTGGAAGAAATGTAAGTCTTTATAGAAGGAAACAGACTTGACAAAATCTTTTGACTGACATAAAATGTTTATTAATAATAATTCTGACGTTGAAGAGGGTTAGTAATCTGCCGTATATGGCTCAGAGAGGATATCGCTGGTGTGAGATATCTGCATGGAGACAGATGAACCTGCCTTGGAGTTCTGTATGAAAATACAGCGTGG
>JBJEJD010000178.1:0-36100 GCA_051877705.1 Coprococcus sp.
GATCAGCTATTCTCAGAACTCCCCGTTTTTATTACATTTTATTTAAGACCTTTACAGATTGGAATCAGACACAGCAGTATAACAATACCCACCAGACCGATGATGATACCCGGAATCATATTGCCCCACACCATGCAAAAGCACATTCCAACGCCAAGGGCCAGCGCGCCGACAATGGCTACGACCGCTGTCAATACAGCCTTTCCTGTAATTTTAATCGGTGCCTTATTTTCCATTTTCCTCCAGATAAAAACTGTGATCAATGCGAGAATCAGTCCGATACATCCCATAACAATGCCCGGTTTAAATGCGTTCCATTCTTCAATCAATGCCATACACATACCGAGTCCGAAAAAGACACAACTGATGATTCCCAAAACCAATGCTACAAAACTGCTTTTCTTCATGATAAAAATTCCTCCTGATTTTTTATGATTATTTCTTTCTAATAAAGATTCTATTATTTCTGTGTTTGCATTCTATTTGAAATTTGTTTACGAATTATTAATTTCATTATCTCAGATCACATTGTACACAAGCTGCTTTTGAGAAAAGAGACATTCTATTTCGTCCATTAACTGCGCCGGCAGGTATAATGACTCTTTCTTTTTCAATTCAACCGCTCCTGCCCGTGACAATATTTCCGCCACAAATTGTGAACAAAAATAACTGTTTTTAAATTTATGCGGAATATGCAGCAGACATAATACCACTCCCCAGCGCGAATAGGTGTACTGCTCCTTTCCGACTAAAAATTTGTTGATCTCATCTTCAATGAGGGCATATGTAGCCTCCGGTACCTGCATGCGGATACAGAGGCTTCCCGGCTTCCTGGTTTTAGACATCCTCTTCTTCGGCTTTTCTATAACAAAGCCTTTCATATTAAAACTGTAAAATATTTCTTCTTCACCATCTATCGATATGGACGCATGAGAATAACCTCCACGGCTGATTCCTCCAATAAAGCTTCCGAACAGACCTGAATATTTTGTAAGCAATATTGTAACTGTTTTCATCGTCATATTTTCTGTACCCATCCCTCAATCTCCTTTCGCATCTGATGGGTACATATTAAATAATGTTTGTTCATTATTTGCTTATTTTTTGTTTCTATAATATTAATTTCAAAAAAGGAGAGGATTACTCCCCTCCTTTCAAAGTTTTTTGATCTTTTTATTAGCCGGATTATCGATGACCGTTCCATTCTCGTGAAACCTTGAACCGTGACATGGACAGTCCCATGTATGCTCCTGCTCATTCCACCGCAGCGCACAGCCCATATGAGAACATCGCTTTGTCGACGGATACAGCAGATTTCCCGCCGCCTCCAGTCCATTGATGAATAGCTGGGGTTTAAGCATGCTTCGGCTCGTGGAAAATACTTCTGCGAACTCATTGTCCCTGCTTGCTGCCAGATCACAGAGAATCCCCGCAGCAGCCATGGATGACGTCATCCCCCATTTGTTAAATCCGGATGCCACATAGAGATTTGGTGTATTCCTTGAATAATTTCCGATATAAGGTATCCCGTCAAGACTCATACAGTCCTGGGCTGCCCAGCTGTAAACCTCACCGGCTTCCGGATAGGCAGTATGGGCAAATTCCCGAAGCTTCTGCCATTTTTTTCCCTGCTTTCCTGTCCGGTGACCGCCGCCGCCAATAAAGAGCAGATCCTGATAATTACGGAAAGAATATCCATCGACAGCTTCATCAATATACATGCCCTCCACATCCCGTACATTTTCCAGCACAATGACATAGGCACGCTGCTGATAAAGCTTCAGAAAATAACTGCCATGACAGTTGATAAATGGGAAATGTGTTGTGACAATAATTTTATCAGCAGTAATCTTTCCACGATCGGTCCATACCGTATTGCCCTCCACCTTTTCCACAAAGGTATGCTCAAAGATATTCAGATTATCTGCAATACCTGCTATGAATTTAAGAGGATGGAATTGGGCCTGCCCCTGAAATAAAACAGCCCCCTCTATATCAAAGGGCAGCGGCAGATTCTCAGCAAATATGGCCGGAAATCCCAGCGATTCCAAAGCGCGTACTTCTTTTTCTATCTTGTTCCTGTCCGTGCGCGAATAAACCCCTGCCTGTTTTTCCTCAAAATCGCACTCAATCTTCACGGCGAGTTCACGATATTTTTCCAAAGCCTTTTGATTCGCCTTCAGATACATCGCAGCCTTTTCCCTGCCTTCGGAGCTGAGCAGCCGGTCATAGATCAATCCGTGCTGAGCTGTGATTTTAGCTGTTGTATTCCCGGTAATGCCTCCGGCGATCCTGTCCTTCTCCACAAGTACATAATCAATGCTCTCCTGCGATAGAAAATAAGCACATAGAATTCCACATAGCCCGCCACCTATCACCAGGACATCTGTTTTCATATCACCATGCAGTGTCTTGAATTCCCTTATCTTATGAGTATCTGACCATACGGATGGAAACATTATCTCCTCCCCCTTCTGTCAGAGACCTCATATTCGAAGCTGGCCTGCTCTGACTTCCGGTAAAGAATCAGTTTCTGCCCTTCAAAAAACAGAAACTCCACAGGACATGCAACAGCTTCCAGTATCGTTCTCTCCATTTCACCATCCTGCGGCGCACTTAAGCGCCGGCCCTTCCCGGCATTGACTCTTATATCCAGCCTGTATTTTCCCTGTTTCAAAATAATATTCTTTTTTGTACATACAAGAATTTTTACTCCCAGATAAGTTGCTAATCGATATTCTCTGCCATGATCATAAATCACACAGATACATCCTCTGAATTTCAGACCGCAGAAAGGAATCTCCGCCACAGCAGCCATGATCGAACAGTCCTCCAGGAAATCATTGGCCTGTATCCATGTATAGGACGAAGGAAACGAGCGGCCGCTGTCCCCCTCGATATAACCCCTGCCGCCTGTAAAATCCATTATCTCTCCGTTAAAAGTGACTTTTCCCTCCAGCAGATGATTCATACTGATAATCCGATGTCTGCACTCCATTGGCAGCAAACAAAAAGGACCCATCACATCATAGTGTATGGGCGTTAAATATTTGTACCGGATCCTGCCGGCCAGGGATAATCCGGGTTCATGAATATCCAGTACAATCCCTTTTTTTGAAAAAGTATTGCCTTCTGTAAAAGGAACCTTCCTTGAAAAATCTTTTGTAATAATCTGAATAAACCTTTCATTGCCCGATCTCCCGGCAATAAGGCAAAGGGTATTGCCTCCTTTTTGATGTTTAAAATAATAACCTTTAAAAAAACCGTTCAAACGCCGCACCTCATTTCTGAATATACCCATATTCTGTCCAAAATCTGACATGACATACCGCGTTTAAAAAATATTAATCCTTATTTAGACTACTTCTCCTGTAAGTTTCCCGAATTTCCACTTCCAACGTACATGCATGCCGACAGCTCGGAAGCATTCATCCAGTCCAAGGGCAAGCCACACACCCGTCAGTCCCCATCCAAGGCTTACACCCAGAATATAGCTCATGCCAACAGACAGTCCCCACATGGATATCAATCCGAAATAAAACGGGAACTGCACATCCCCCGCGGCGCGGAGCGCATTCACATAAATGAGGTTCTGACTGCGTCCAGCTTCCCTCACAAAATTGACCAGAAGTACTGTACAGGCAATATTCAGAATTTCTCTGTCCTCAGTAAATAATAAAAAAACCGGATACCTGAAAATAGTTACAATGATCATGATCGACATACTGACAGCCATAGAGCAGACACCCGACAAACGACACTGTCTGTCAGCCTGACGGTAATCCCCGGCACCGACACTCCATCCCGTCAGAATGGCTGTTGCCTGTCCCAACGCCATGGAAAACATATATATAAAGCTGACACATGTGTTTAAATAAGAATATGCTGTCACCGCCCGCGTTCCCAGCATTGTAATAAATACCATAACAAAAAACTGTGAACAATTGTAGGATATTTGCTCCCCGGCTGCCGGAAGTCCGTAGGCGATAACATCCCGGCTCCGCTGCCGGATAACGCTTATCATCGTCAACCAATTCTCCCTGATATATACCTCGTCTGCAGCTATTTCAGTGCCATCCTCTGGCAGCATCCGCCATCCGCTATCTTTTTTCCTCATGCGATACAGCATCCAGCCAAAAATCAGAAGCCCGATCAGTCTTCCGATCACCGTGCCTGCCGCCGCACCGCGTATACCCATGACCGGACAGCCAAACTTACCGAATATGAACAGATAATTCAATACAATATTACAGACGTTCATGCCAAGGGACACGAGCATGCAGGGCAAAGCTCTGCCATAGGCCCTTAATATAGTGGAAAATGCCATCATTGCCATCTGTCCCCAGATAAACAAACTGATAATCTGCAGATATTCCTCCGCATACCTGTATGCTGTCCCTTCCAGATTCAAAAGCTTCAGGAATACAGGATGAAACAACACCAGCATAACCGTCAGCACGATACCGATGCCAAAATTCAAAATAACCGTTGCTGCAATGAGTATATTCTGCTCCTCCGGTTTTTTGTTGGCACCAATATACTGTGCACATAAAATACCGCTTCCGGTCGTTACAATACATGCCAAAACCTGTATCAGAAACATCACCTGATTGGCCACACTGACAGCCGCCACGGCATCATCGCTGAACTTTGCCAGCATGACTACATCAATACTGCCCATCAGAGAAAACATCAGTGATTCAATAAAAATCGGAATTGTCAGCTGCCACACATTTTTCTGCATTTGTTCATCCGCTCCTTGACACAGGGGTATATTTCCCCTATAATAATTGCAGTTTATAGCAGATTAATCATTAAATCTTGCATTATATGGGCAGATTTATAACACAATCCTGCTTTTTTTGCATGACAGGATACAGGAGGTGCAGGATGGCATTACCTTCCATTGATAAAGCATCGAAATACGAGAAGAAGCAGCACGGCAGCAGTGATTTTCCTTTTATTGTCTATCACACACAGATACCCCGCTTTATTTACAGTTATCCACTCCACTGGCATGACGAGATGGAGATTATTATCGTGCAAAAAGGCAGCTGTATTGTGACTATCAATACAACTGCCTACACAATGACCGAGGGCGATATAGCTTTTATCATGCCGGGCATGCTTCACGCCATCGATCAGGACACCTCCAATGAGGCCGTCTATTTTAATATTGTCTTTGATCTTCGTATTCTTGGCATCAGTGACGGCTCAGACAGCTGCTTTGAGAAAAATCTGCGCCCATATCTGGATGGCAGCGTACTTCTGCCGCCCGTACTACATGGCGATCATCCTCTCGCTGCAGATCTCAGCTATCATCTGATGGCGCTGGTTGAACACCGCCGACAGCACGACAGCGGTATAGAGCTTTTCATTAAAGCCCATCTTCTGTCCCTTTTCTGGCTGTTGATACCACTGCGCATCGAAGCGGTACAAAACATTTCGGATGCTTCCCACAGAACACAGATTCAGAAGATGAAGGAACTGCTCCACTTTCTTGACAGCAACTATACGAGAGCCATCTCTCTGGGAGAGGCTGCAGCCTTCTGCGGCTACAGCACCTCCTATTTCATGAAGTTCTTCAAGTCATTTACAGGCACGACCTTTGTAGAATACCTGAATCAGCGCCGCCTGAAGAGAGCCGCCGAGCTGCTGACAGACACTGACGACACTGTGCTTGCCATTTCTGAGGCCACAGGCTTCGAGAACCATTCCTATTTCATCCGCCTGTTTAAACGCTACTACGGCATAACACCTTATCAGTACCGTCGTCAGAACCGTTAAGATTCGTTCTATAGAGCTGCCCTTTCTGCCTGATTGGCCAGTCTTCCGTAAATTTTTGTATAGCTTCTGATCTCTTCCAGCAGCTCCGGTGTGATCTCGCCTTCTTTCAGACGCCACTGCCAGTTGCTGCCCAATGTTGATGGGGTATTCATACGGGCATGATTGTCATAACCAAAGTAATCCTGTATCGGAATGATACAGGTATCTGCCACACTGCGCATGGCCAGACAGATGATCTCCTTGTACATCCATTTATCTGCCACCTTCTGATTGTGGACATAATCCCGAACCATCTTCCTCTCCTCAGGAAGGATGTTCTTATACCATCCGACCAGCGTCTCATTATCATGAGTTCCCGTATACACAACGCAGTTTTTACTGTAATTATGCGGCAGATAATCACTGGCTGATCCCGTATCTCTGCTGTCGAAGGCAAATTCCAGCACCTTCATATTCGGATAACCGCTGTCTTTTACAAGTGTACGCACTGTATCCGTCATAAAGCCCAGATCCTCAGCAATGATCTTGCGGTCGCCAAGACGATATTTGATCGTATTAAACAATTCCATACCCGGACCCTTTTTCCATTGGCCATTCTCAGCTGTCAGATCACCATACGGAATGGAATAATATTCATCAAAGCCTCTGAAATGGTCAATACGCACCACATCATACATGGCGAAGCAATTAGCGATACGTTTAATCCACCAGTCATAGCCCTGCATCCGGTGATAATCCCAACGGTAAAGAGGATTCCCCCAGAGCTGGCCTGTTGCTGAAAAAGCATCCGGAGGGCAGCCTGCCACAGCTTTCGGAATATTTTTCTCATCCAGCTGGAACAACTCCGGATGTGCCCATGTATCTGCACTGTCAAATGCCACATAAATCGGAATATCACCGATGATCTCTATACCCTGTTTGTTGGCATAAGCTTTCAATTTCGCCCACTGCTTGCGGAATTTGAACTGAAGATATTTGTAGAATTCAATATCAAAATAAAGCTCACGGCGATAGTAATCCAGTGCATATCCCCATCTAAGCCGGATATCCTCAGCCCACTCGATCCAGCTCTTACCATCAAAACGGTTCTTGACCGCCATAAACAATGCATAATCATCCAGCCACCAGCTCTGATTACGGCAGAATTCATTGAATTCCGCATTTTCATAGATTTTGCTGCGTTCGTATGCCTTTCTTAACAGCGAAAAACGGCCTGTGTATAATTTGCCATAATCAACGCGGGATGGATCAGATCCAAAATCAACAGCATCACATTCTTCTTTCTCGAGGACTCCCTCTTCGATCAGATCTTCAAGACTTATAAAATACGGATTGCCCGCGAAAGTTGAAAAGGACTGATAAGGTGAGTCTCCATAGCTGGTCGGTCCCAACGGCAGAATCTGCCAGTAACTCTGTCCGGCAGCTTTTAACTGATCCACAAATTCGTACGCACTTTTTGAAAAGCATCCAATACCATATTTTGAAGGCAGACTGCTGATCGGCAGCAGAATACCGCTTGCTCTTTTTGATTCCATATGTTCTCTCCTCTATCTTTCGCCTAATATCGTTACTGATTTTGCCTTGAGAATAATCTGGCTTCCTGCCACGGTCACACCTTTTTTATGATGATGTTTCACACCATCGGACAAAAGCCGCCACTGTCCTCCCGGAAGCGAGACCTTTCTTTTGCAATTATATGGATTATAATAGACAACTGCCCTTTGCCACCTTCTTCCAGACGGCACATCATCCAAAACAAATCCGATGACCGCATCCGCTCTCTCCAGAAAACGGACAGCTTCTGCTGCCTCATTGCTGCTTTTTTCCAACAATGGCATTTCCCTGCGAAGAGCGATCAGAAAACGATAATAATCTACCAGTTCCCTGTAATCACAGGCTCTTTTCCAATCCAGTTCATTGAGCCATGCCGGCTGATTATAGCTGTTACTGCAACCAAGCTTGGTTCGTCCAAATTCCTCTCCGGCCATAATAAACGGCATGCCCAGACAGGTCATGACAATTCCTGCTGCCATCCGGTTCATCTGAAGAATATCTTCATAATGTGCCTCATAATCCGGAACCTTTTTCACTGAAACCACCAGTTTATCCCACAAACTCCTGTCATCATGAGCCGACACATAGCTAACGATCTGCCGCGGTGACTGCGGATTCAGCCGTCTGCTGTCCCGCCTAGGTCCACACCACGCACATACAGCCGCTTCAATATCCCGTTTAAGTGACATGGCCACTCCGGAATCTCCGCTGACATAGCCTGTCTCAAGCGCTTCAAAAGGACTTCCTTTCAATGCATCCCTTGTTTTATCACAAAATACGGCGATTCGTTCGTCCAGCAGCTGCAGATTGTCCATATTGGCCGGATAGGCCATATTTTCCCAGGCAGTCCCTGCTGCTGACCACGGCTCCCCGTACATGAGAATATTTTTTCCTCCCGGAAGACGATCCAGCCGTTTTCTGATCGTATTCATGGTATTTACATCATGCAGTCCCATCAGGTCAAAACGAAAACCGTCGATATGATATTCTTTTGCCCAATAACACACAGAATCTGCCATATATTTTCCGAACATCACCCGCTCGCTGGCCGTGTCATTGCCGCACCCCGAACCGTTGGCCCATGTTCCGTCCTCGAACATACGGTAATAATATCCCGGTACAGTTCTCTGAAATACAGAATCCATGTCATAGGTATGGTTATACACCACATCCATAATCACACCGATACCCGCCTGGTGCAGAGCCATGACCATCTCCTTAAATTCACGGATACGCACATGCCCATCCCATGGATCTGTTGAATAGGATCCTTCCGGCACATTATAATTGACAGGATCATAACCCCAGTTGAACTGATTCCATTCCGGATGTTCCTCATCCACAGAACCATAATCATAAGTCGGCATCAAATGTACATAAGTGACTCCAAGCTGCTTCAGATACTCCATACAGGTCGGATATTCTCCTTTCCCCTCAAAAGAAGTATCTTTTTCCGTAAATGCCATGTATTTTCCCCGCCACTCCTGACGTACATTTCCCCGCCAGTCATTGGAAAAATCCTTGATATGCAGTTCCCAGATCACCGGATGCTTCGTAATACCTGCAGGGCGCTTATCACTTTTCCATCCTTCAGGATTCGTGCTCTCCAGATCGATGACCATACTCCGAAAACTGTTTACCCCGCAGGCCTTTGCATAAGGATCTCCCGTCTCCCGTGTCTTTCCGCCGGCGGTCACAGAATATGTATAATAGACTCCCTCCCTGTCTCCATCCAGGTTAAGTTTCCACACACCCTTTTCTGTTTGCTTCATTTGAAAATGACCGTCTGCTTCACCTGATTGACCATCTTTATAAAGATTCAATACAACCATTTCCGCCGTAGGAGCCCATAACTTAAAGCATGTGTGATCTGACGCGTAATACGCTCCCAGATCACTCCCCCCGTAGGCATACTCCCGGTTAAATTCATCGGATGCAAACCAGTGTTTCAATTCTATATCTGTCATTGTCTGTTATCTTCCATTTCTTCAATCTTTTCATAAACTCTCAGCAATTCCCCGACACTCCAGGCCTGAGCAAAACATCCTCTGGATGTATCAGGTGCATCGCCATCATATATCTCGGCAATATGTCCGATACAACCCTCTCTGAGACATGCCTCCATCGGCTGCAGCTGTCTCCTGACATTCCTGACCGCCTCCAGCGGATCCGGCGCCCACCGCAGATAAGCCAGATAATAGGCCCCCAATGGATAAGCCCAGACAGTTCCCTGATGATAGGCCATATCACGCTCAAACTGCGAACCGCTGTAAGATGCATGGTACGCTTCATCCTCAGGGCTTAAGGATCTGAGTCCCCATGGTGTATAAAGGTATCTGTATACTATCTTCAAAATCTGCTGTGCCTGTTCTGCATTCACCATGACATGGGAGAGGGTCAGGGCCCATATCTGATTACATCGAATCTGATCATCAGCCTTTGTCCCGGAAATCACATCCCGAAGGCAGCCCTTCGTATCATCCCAGAACAGTTCCAGAAAACTATCCCTCGCCCGTTCTGCCATATTCCGATACATTTCCCCACATCCTGGTTCACCCATCTGTGGTGCCAGTTCCGACAGAATCATCAGTGCATTATACCAGTAGGCATTGATCTCCACCGGTTTGCCATGCCTCGGCGTAGGCAGGATATCCCCTACGCGGACGTCCATCCAGGTTAATTGATAAAAACCTTCACCAGCTGATATCAGTCCATCCTCATCCATATGGATGGCATAGTCGGTTCCGTTCTGATACCAGCGAACAATTTCTGTCATCTCCGGCCATGCTTCCCGGATAAATCTCATATCACCGGTAGCCTTCAGATACAGATAAATAATTTCGATAAATAATAGCGACGCATCCACTGTATTATACAGCGGCTTTCCATCATTCTCCGGAAACATATTAGGCATCAGCCCTTTCCGGCAGTATGCCATAAATGTCCTCAAAATACTTTTGGCACTCTCAAACTGCCGGGCCGCAAGCGTACAGCCGGCCAATGCAATCATCGTATCTCTGCCCCAGTCCCCAAAAAACGGGAATCCCGCTATAATTGATTGGCTTTCCGTTGACTCCCGCCATGTCAGATACTGATTGGCACTTTTCGACAGCATCTGGGCCACCGGATCTTGAAATCCCGCAGCATTGATAAGCTGCTGCTGACGAAAGATTTCATCATTAACAGCATTCTCTACCCATGTATCATCCACATCTCGCAGATGATCTAAACTATAGACCAGATAAAACATCTGCCTTCCTGCCCTGAACGGACAATGAATCTTATGATTGGCCACTGCACATCCGACAGCATCCCGTCCATCTCTGGCATCCTGTTCATAGTACCAGTCCTCAGAGAAAATTGTTTTTTGCCTCTCAACTAAGCCATTGGTCCAATAATAAAGACATATACCATTTGACTGAATCTTTTCACCATCCAGGCTGAAAGACTGGGATGTTGATAAGCGATGCCCTTTGGGAACAAACTGCATCCATGGTGTCAGCAGCAACTCGCCCTCCCGGCCTGCCTCTATCTCATAGCGAATCCCCACCGTATTCTCTCCCTGTCTCAGAAAGACAGTCTGAATAATGTCAATATCCTCCGCATGGTACTGCCATACGGGCAGATACTCAAATGAGAAGCATTGCAGCCAACGCTGTCCGGTCTGATTCTTTGTCCGGTTCACATAACGCTGCGAAGCAAGATCATAGTTTTTATCACCTACTGTGATTTTCCCATGAACATTCGTGACCAGATGATATCGAACTGTCGGTGCTTTCAGAGCAGCCATCAGAAGTGCCTGATCATTCCTCGCATTGGCGCCCGTGATTGCCAGAGAAGAAAAACCTCCCAGTCCGTTGGTCAGGAGATAACAGTTCTCTTCCCCCTGTTCCGGCGTTCTCCAGCTATTTTTTCCATATATCCACTTCATCCTGTATCCTCTCTCTGCTATCATATAATATATTCCTCTGCTGCACAAGCTAAAAAAGGACCGCTGCAAAATATAAACGCTCTGTCAGTATTTATATTCTGCAGCGGTCCTACATACATTCCTGTTACTTAATCATCGGTGCGCAGCAGTTGGATAAAAGAATGGGAAACTATCCTTTAACAGCGCCCGACAGACCTTCTGTGTAGTATCTCTGCATAAAGATAAACAGGATTGCAATCGGTATTGAAATACATACGGCGCCGGCTGCAAAGCATGTATACCAGTTGTCGATATACTCCTTCTCAAGCATTCGCCACAAACCAATAGATACCGTATAATAATCTGCATTGGCACGGCAGATAACCTTTGCAAAAATGAAGTCTACCCAAGGACCCATGAAGGAAGTCAGTACAGTATATACCAGAATCGGTTTACTCAGTGGAATGGTTACCTTCGTAAATACCTGCCATTTGGTGCAGCCGTCAATGTAAGCGGCCTCATCCAGCGCCTTTGGAATCGTATCAAAGAAACCCTTGGCCACAAGGAATCCCAGACCTGAACTGCCTGAATACACAAGCACAAGGGCTACACGGATCATACTGCCTTCGGATAATCCGAGGGACTTCAAAATATAATACACAGCTACCATGGACATGAAAGCCGGGAACAGACCCAGAATCATAGCCATATTCATATACGCTTTTCTCATCTTAAAACGAAGTCTTGACATACAATAGGATACACACAGTACAAAAAATGTCGAAATAAGACATGAGAAAATCGCAATAATCAGAGTGTTCATAAACATTTTAGGGAAATTAAGAACTGATGTGTTCGTAAACAGTCTGATGTAATTATCAAATGTATAATTCTTCGGGAAGAACGTGGATACATAGGAACCCTTTTCTGCTCTGAAGCTTGTCAGAACTACCCAGAAAATCGGGAATACCCATACAACTGCCAGAATTGCAAGTACAATATGCACAACCGTATTGGTAATAAATTTTTTCCTCTTCATAGATGGTGTTGCTTCTTTTTTGCCCATTATTGGAATCCCTCCTCGTTCTTGTAGGAGCCTGTATTTCTATAGGTAACAAGTGATACAATGGCCAGAATAATGAAAGTGAAAATACCGATAACCGCACCAATATTATAGTACTGCTGGTCAATTGTCAGCTTGTACAGCCAGGTAACAAGCAAATCCGTTTTACCTGCCGTGAGACCGACCGGTGTCGGATCACCGCCTGACAACAGGTAGATAACATTGAAGTTATTCACATTGCCCGTAAATGTTGTAATCAGATAAGGGGTTGTTACAAACAGCATATAAGGCAATGTGATCTTGAAGAAAGTTACAAATGCATTGGCGCCATCCACCTTGGCTGCCTCATACAATTCAACAGGAATATTCTGAAGAATACCTGTTACCTGCATCATCGTATAAGGAATACCAACCCAGAGGTTGATCACGATAACCGTCACTCTTGCCCATGTGGCATTGGTGAAGAATGGCAGCGCATTGTCAATGATGCCAAGATTCTGAAGAAGAACATTGACAGCACCGGATGGCTGAAGCATCGTTCTCATGATCAGCAATGATACAAACTGCGGTACTGCTATGGACAAAACAAAGCAGAAACGCCAGAACCCTTTAAATCTTGTACCCTCACGATTGATAACAATAGCAAGAATCATTCCAAATATATAGTTCAGACCTGTTGCAAAAATTGCCCAGATCAGTGTCCATCCCAGTACAGACCAGAAAGTCTTACCAAGAGAACCAGAAATATTCAGAACTGTTGCAAAATTGTCCAGCCCTACCCAGTCAAACAGAAGCAGATGATCACCTTGTTTACTGTAGCTGGTAAAAGCCATACAGATCATGAATATCAATGGTACGATATTGAAGCAGATAATACCTGCCATCGGCAATGTCATCAAGGTCTTATGCAGATTCATATGCAGAAGGTCTTTCAGATCATCGGTAAATGTATTGACATGCTTTCCTTCCTTTGTGAGACACTCTGCCTTGTATGCACTCTTTAATGAAGCACACCACATAAGGATGAATCCGACAATAACTGAAAGTGTCACAACACCATACAATAAAATCAGCAGGGAATTATCACCGGCTACATATTCGTAAATACCCTTGGCTTCATTCCATACTTCCTGCTGCTCGGCATCTCCGAGGGACGGCAGCATAGAAATATTGTGCGCACCGCCCATTACCATGAAAGCAATAAATGCAATTTCGATCAATAAGAACAATAACCCTTTGATCACCTGTTTATGGGCAATATTTCCGGCACCCATAATCAGCATTGAAAGCTTTGTTGCAGCTCCGCCTTTCCTTACCGCATTACCCACAGTATAAGGCGTCGGGAACTCATTCACACGTTTTTTTAATTTTATGGCCACGCTGATGCCTCCTAACTATTACTCAAATCAGTTTCATCTTCCATCTCTCTAAAAAATAAACCAGGAACTTTCCTATATATGAATAGGAGGTCCGGCTGCCGGACCTCCTTCGGAATAGTACCGACTATTCTACAACTGAAGAGTTCATATTAGTATTCCATGCTTCTGTTGCTTCTGAAGCGTTTTCATGGGTTACTTCACCGTTTCTTAAAGATTTACCGAAATTGTCAGATGGTGTCCAGTAGTTGGCCATTGGAGCAATAAACGGCTGGATGATAGATGTATTGGCAACTGTAGCGTTCTGTGCCTGTACAAGCATATCTCCCTCAAAAATAGGATCCTGAAGTAATTCTGTATTACATGGGATAATATTTCTTGCTTCATAGTGGGATTTCTGGGATTCAGCAGAACCAAGGTATTTTGCAAGAGCAACTGCAACCTGAGGATATTCTGTCTTGGAGCTTACACCGATTGCCTTGGAACCTGCGAAGGAGTACATCTGCTTCTGTTCGCCGTTCAATGTATAAGTAGGAAGCTGTGCAACACCTATATTGTCACCCAATGCTTCTTTTACGTTCTCATAATCCCAGGAACCTGAGAACATAGCATTGATTGAACCATCACGAAGACCTGCGATACCTGAACCATCAACATCAACAACAAAGTTCTTGTTCTGTAACAGATCTACAAGATACTCTGTAACAGCAACTGCTTTGTCGCCGCTGAAATCAATACCTGCATCTGCATTCCAGCCGTCTTCAAAGAATGTACAGCCGTTGCCAACATAGAAGCTTGGCAGATACCAGGAGTTAGTAATAGGGAAGGAAACAACACCCTTTTCAATCATGGTATCAAGACACTTGATATCATCTTCTGAGAATACACTCTTGTCATAGTACATGAACCATGTATTGGAGGTGAAAGGTACACCGTAAAGCGCGCCATCAACAGTTACAGATTCAACCATTGTCTCAGAGTTGGTTGCCTTAACAAATGCTTCTGTCTCGCCGCCAATTCTTGCAACTGCATTTGCAGGAAGAAGATTAGTCAGCTGATCATTGGACATCATGAATACATCAGCTGCCGCATCCACGTCCTGTGTAACATATGTAGCAGTTTCAGCCTCTGAGCATACACCATAAGAGAATGTGATATGCCAATTTGGATGCTCTGCTGCGAAAGCTTCACACTGTGTCTGGATCCAGTTGCCGTAATCCGGAGACTGGTCCTCTGAAGGTGTCCACACAAGCAGATCGCAAGTAATCTCCTCTTCCTCTGCTGCTGCAGTTGTCTCAGCTGCACCTCCTGTAGTTTCTCCTGCAGGGGCCTGAGTCTCTGCTGGTTTGCTGCCGCAGGCTGCCATTGACAGAACAAGAGCTGCTGTCATTAAAATTGCTGGTAACTTTTTCATAATGATTCCTCCTTTTTTTAATGTTACCCATTTTTTTGTTTCCCTTTAGTTCAGGTTTGTATAGTTTATCGCTAAACCTTTAAATAACATAACATTTTAAGGGCATTTTGTCAATCCTCCTTTGTTTCATTCTCTATTTTGCATATATTTCTATCTATTTTCTTTGTTATTATGCTCATTTTGTCTATATATAATATTTTTTATTTGAAAAACAGTGAACATGGGTTTATACTTATAATATAGCGTTAAATATTTTTATCGGACTTTTTCTACATTTATTCTTGCAATATGCCTGTAAAAAAGTTAATATGAAAATTGTTTATGCAAATCTTACCAAAAATAATCAGACAGTATGCATAATGGGGAAATAGTATATGACATTAAAAGACATTGCCAAAGAAGCCGGCGTAAGTACCATGACAGTTTCCAATGTAGTTAACGGTCGATATGACCGCGTATCAGAAAAAACAGTTCAGCGCGTCGGAGAGATAATTAAAAAATATAATTACACACCAAATATGAGTGCCAGAAGTCTGGCCTCCAGGAATTCCAAGATCATTTTTCTGATTATTCCGCTGAGCCACAATGAAACGAATATGTTCTATTCACCATATATCAGTTCCCTGTTGGGTATCATGGAATATCAACTCCGTATTCACGGCTACTATGCCATGATTCGTTCCGTTTATGATTTTGATGAATTGGATGCTCTCTTTAAGAATTGGCCAGCCGACGGAGCCATCATCCTTCTTCCCGATTTTGACAGTTTTCTGGACAGGATTCTTGACAACATTCATATCCCTCTTGTTTTTTTGGACAGCTGCCATACAAGAAGTGATCTGATCAATGTCGGCTGCAATGATGAAAAGGGAACTTATTTATCCACGCGCTATCTCATTAATCAGGATCACAGAAATATTGCCTTCATGGCCGATTATAAGGGCAGCGATCTGCTGACTGCGAGATTCAGAGGATATTGCAGGGCTCTGGAAGAGAGCCATATTCCGCTGCAGGAGGATCTGATCTTCGAGTTTCCGCCGGACTATGTCCATGGTATTCTCGTTGGGCAGGCCATTGCCTCCAGCCAAAAGGACATCAGCGCCATCGTCACCACTTCGGACTATGCCGCTGTAGGTGTCATTGAAGGCGCCCGACTCGGCGGATTAAAATTGCCGACGCAACTGTCTGTCATTGGTTTTGATGATCTGCCTTTCTGCCAATACTGTTCTCCAAAGCTGACCACTATCAGCCAGAACATTGAATTAAAGGCCCAGACTGCCATTAACCTTTTGTTGGAAAAGCTCACCAGTGGTACTCTCAAACAGAATAAAGTCACCGTGGATGTCCATCTGGTAGAACGCCAGTCAGTGACTTTTTACGTTTAGAAAAATGCAAAGAGCCTGACAAATCTGATGTCAGGCTCCAAATCATTTTAAATAAGCTTTTAGTCTATATTCTGTAAGCTATAATTATCGGCAAATTCTTCTGCAGTAAAGCTGTATGTCTTCCACTGGGCTTCCGGTGTATATTCTTTGCTGATGCCATCATCAGTATATAATTCATACTCCGCTTTTTCTGTGACGTAACCCAGCCATTCATAGCTGCTCTCCTCCATATCTGCCGTTGTCAATACTGAATCACTCAGTTTTGCCAAAGGCAGTACATGATTCTTTCTTACAAAGAACACCACCTCATTTAGCGCAATTTCTATAAAATAATGTCCTTTTTCCATTACTTCATAGCTTCTGTTATCCATGGCACTCATACGTACCATGAGCATATCCTCCGGCAGATATACATAACGGCCCTTAGCGTTCTGTTTGTAGACCGGAGCGATCATCAGGCTCTCTCCCACCAGAAGCTGATCTTCAACCCCTGCCGCCTGTTTATCCTGTGGATAATCAAAAGCCAGCGGACGGAAATACATTTCATCCTTCAAAGCCGCTTTCATATATTCACTGTAAATATAAGGCAGCAGACCATAGCGGATACGAATCATATTTCTGAAATTATCCATATGCGTAAACTGGTAAACTTCCTGCTCACGAGTACCTATGGCTGCATGATTCCTCATCAAAGGAGTGAAAATTCCAAATTCCAGCCAGCGCAGAAGCAGATCCTCTGTCGTATTGCCGCCAAAGCCACCGATATCTGATCCCGTGTAAAGGATGCCGCACATATTCAGTGAAGGCATCTGCTGAATACTGAGCAGAAGCTGACTCCACCATGCATTATTATCGCCGGTCCATATACCGCCATAACGATGCATACCGATATAGGAAGAACGTGAAAACATGAGGATTCTCCTATCCGGAGCAATCCTGTCAAAAGCTTCTCCTGCAGCCTTTGTCATATTAAACCCATACAAATTATGGACATCTGCATGCTTTACTCTGACGCCATCCATATCATGGTAAAATGAAGCATAATCCTCAGCACTATTGGAAAGATCACGAACAATATCTTTCAGATGAAAGAAAGAGTGAATATCCAGATTCATCCCTTTCATATTGATAATTTCATCCATGGCTTCCTTCAAACGTTTATCAGAATAGAAGATAGCCGGTTCATTCATATCATTCCAAAAACCATCGATTCCCTGATCAATCAGCCACTGATATTTATTGCCGAACCATTCTCTTGCCTTTGAATTCAGAACATCCGGGAAATGTACTCTTCCCGGCCATACTGCCGCTACAAAATCATTACCTTCTTCATCTTTACAAAAATAACCGTTCCGGACGCCTTCTTCATATACCGGATAATCCTTTTCTATTTTCACACCGGCATCAATAATCGGCACCAGATGAACATGCTGCTGCTTCATTTCTTCAACAAAAGCAGGAAACTCCGGAAACTTTTTATCATCAATGGTAAAATCCTTGAAATCTTCCATATAATCGATGTCCATATAGACTGCTTCCAGCGGAACTCCGTTATCATGATGACCTTTTACAACTCTGCGGACATCTTCTTCACATTCATAACCCCATCTGGATTGCTGATAACCAAAAGCCCACCTCGGTGCAATATAGCTGCGTCCGATCATACCCCTGAACTGATGCACAATGTCTTTCAGATCATCACCATCGATAAAATAAATCACACAATTCTTCCCTGCTGTAATAGTCAATGTGTCTATCTGAGTTTCCCCTGCATCAAAAACTACCTTTCCCGGGTCATCCACGAAAATCCCAAAGTTACTGTCCCCGGCAAGAATCATAAAATTATGAGCCCCGTAAAGAGAATGTTTTTCTTCTGTATGCACCGGATCATCCGAAGCATTGCTGATATAAGAAAATCCACGCTTATTGATACCGCGCACCTGTTCACCAAGGCCATATACAATATCATCATCAGCCATTGTCCGTGACAAAATGATTGCTTCTTCTGTCTCCGTAACCATCATATACTCCGGCTCTCCTGCACAAACCGGTATGTCCTGCACAACCGCTTCCGTCTCTATGGGCTGCCCAAATACAAACTTGCGAATCATTTATTGACCTCCTCTGAATTTTTCCAGACCGCTGCTGCTGCAATATAATATAAACATAAAATAGCAGAATTTCTTGCAAAATCATATCCAGAAATAACACAATCCTATCGTACTAATATATTTTCTCTACATCTGTCAGCCCGTATGTATCTTTAAAATTTTCCAGATCCTGTTCACTCCGGATAAGGCAGACTTCTGTAAATTTTCCTGTGTGAATGTTCTGGAAACCGGCTGTCTGTTCACCGGTGCAGATACTGCATCGGATAACCGGCTTCAGATTCTTCCGGTCATAATCTTTTACAATTTGTTTCTTTTTGAAAAACATACGCTCACTCCACTATTCTTCTATTGCAGTAAAATGCATCTGCCATGCATGATATTCTTCTTCCAGAATAGATATAGGAACTCCTGCATGCATCAGCGCGCTGCCGCTGTAAATCCGTCCATCTTCCTCCATCCGGTATTGCCGTTTTTCATCCAGGCCTCTGCAGCGTATATAGGTCACCGGACCATTGCAATGAGCATCCAGAGACACCACATTTAACAGCATTTCGCTTTGATCCCTGGCTGTAAAGCACCATGCAGCCATCTCGGTATCTTTACCAGGTGTATGAAGACGGTAATAGAGGCCATTATGAATCAGCGGCCAGTATTTCTTGTAATCGATAATCTGCTGCCGCACTTCATTCTTCTCTTCCTCTGTCAGAAGGTTGAGATCAAGTTCATAGCCAAAACTGCCCGCCATAGCCACAACCGCCCTCGTATTCAGAGGTGTCGTTCGCTTTGTCTGATGGTTCGGAACCGCTGATACATGTGATCCAACCACAGAAATCGGATATCCAAAAGAAGTTCCATGCTGAATTCTGATACGTTCAATCGCATCGGTATTGTCACTGCACCAGATCTGAGGTGTATAATAGAGCATGCCTGCATCAAACCTTCCGCCACCGCCGCTGCAGCCCTCAATCAACAGGTCAGGATATCTCTCTATCAGCTTCTCAAGAAAGCGATAGACACCAAGTACATATTGATGCATGATGACACCAAAGTTCTGACGTCCTGCCGCTGCACTATATACATCATGAATACTTCTGTTCAAGTCCATTTTAATATATTGAACATCTATTTTATCCAGCACCGCTGTCAGCTGATCAAAAATATAGTCCACAATCTCTTCTCTGGAAAAATCAAGACAGAGCTGATATCTGGAACGAACCGGATCTTTACCCGGAATTCTGTAAACCCAATCCGGATGCTGGCGATACAGCTCACTGTCCTCATTCACCATCTCAGGTTCGATCCATAATCCAAAATCCATACCCATGGCATGAATCTTCTCCACAACGGAAGCCAGAGTTCCAGCCAGTTTTTTCTCATTGACATACCAGTCACCAAGACCCGCCCTGTCTGAATTGCGCTCACCAAACCAACCATCATCCAATACCAGCATTTCTACCCCCAGCTCAGAAGCCTGACTGGCAATATCAATAATCTTATCTCCTGTAAAATCAAAATACGTTGCTTCCCAATTGTTGATCAGCACCGGACGGCGAATATCTCTGAATTTACCCCTGCATACGTGATACCGAATCAGTTCGTGATAAATATGTGACAAGGCCGACAGACCCTCTCCGGTATATGCCATTGCAACCTCCGGTGTATAAAAAACTTCTCCCGCTGCCAGAGGATATGCAAACATTTCAGGCTGGATCCCCATATTCCAGCGGAACTGATCAAACTGATCCTGTTCAATCTCACTGCTGAAATTGCCGCTGTATAAAAATGACATGCCATAACAGTCTCCATAATCTTCTGTCGCTGTCTCGTCTGCCAGTATCAGGAACGGATTATACTGATGACTGGATGTACCACGGATACTGCCATACTGATTGACACCATGATGCACCGGTACCCGTTCCATTATCCGTTCCATCCCATGCCGACCATAAAAATGAAGTATATCATAATGTCCATACAGAAAATCCAGCGAAGCAGATGCAGCTTTATGAATCACCAGCTCTTTTTCTCCTTTATTTCTGATTTCCGCACAGCGGGTAATGACATCCAGTTCATAAAGAACGCCATACCTTAAAACAACTTCAAGGCCCAGACGCCGATCCTCAAGGACGATCTCAATAGTTTTTGCCTTCTCCTCCGTCTCATAGGACGCAGGCAGACCAGGAATAGTATATTTGCCCGGGATTTCACGATGAGATACATAGCGAAGATCACATCCGTAAACACCGTCTGCATCACTGACATTCAATGCAGGGGTTCTGTAATCACCGCTGCCGTATACCGGATATTCCTGCGGCAGCACATCAGCAGAAAAAGTCCTGTCATTGCCCACATCATAAGGATTGCCCGAAAATCCCCTGTCATAAAATGTCAACAGGTAGCTCATATCTCCATCAGCTTTTTTACCGTAATACAGGTGCAGCAAAAATCCATTGGCACTGACGGCCATCTGATAGGTTGTATGCTTTGTCTGTAAGGTTATTGTTTTCATCAGATTCTTCTCCCTTTACTGAATTCTGTTTTTTATATTTGTTTTTCACAGGTCGTAAGGAAAACTCCTGCTACTGACTGATATGCTCCAGAGTAATCTCCTGAGCTTTCTCCAGCTGTGTATCTGTCTCCGAATTTTTATCCAGCTCAGCTTCTACATCCGGTTCGATACCTATGCCGTGAATATTACGTCCATTTGGTGTATAGTATTTAGCACTGGTCAGCTTAATGGCAGATCCATCATTCAACGGCAGAACATACTGTACGATTCCCTTTCCAAAGGAAGTGGTTCCCACAAGGATCGCCCTCTCATAATCCTGCAGACATCCGCTGACGATTTCAGAAGCACTGGCACTGTTTTCATTGATCAGCACCGTTATCGGCAAATCAATGGTCTCATCATCCTTTGTATATTCCTCGTCCTTCTTCCCATCTTTATCGATCGTATAGACCAGAAGCTTATCCTTCGGCAGAATACGATCGAGAACCGCCGTTGCCGAATTCACCAGACCTCCCGGATTATCACGAAGATCAATAATCAGCCCCTGCATCCCCTGTTCTGTCAGATCATCAACGGCTTCATTGAACTGTTCTGACGTAGTCTCCTCGAATTCGTAAATAGACACATAGCCAATATTATCTTCCAGCATTCTGTATTCAACCATAGGCACTTCTATGGTCCGCCTTTCAACTTCAAATGTCATATACTGATCTTCTGACGGGCGATACACCTCAATAGTCACCGTTGTGCCTTCTTCTCCCTTAATCCATGTCACTACCTCACTGACATCTTCTCCCGTAACTTCTTTACCGGCCACTTTATAAATGATATCGTCCTTCAGGATTCCGGCTTCCGCCCCCGGTGACCCTGCAAACGGACGTACCACTGTAATAACTCCCGTATCTATATTCTGGCTGACAACAACACCAATACCGGAGTATTTCCCTGATGTAGATTCCTTAAGCTGGTCATATTCCTCTTTCGTATAGTAAACTGTATAAGCCTCTCCTAAAGAATCAATATAGCCCTTATAAATGCCTTCTATCATTTCATCCGTATCGATTTCTTCATCACTGAGATAATACTGGTCAACAACCTTTTGTAGTGTATCCAGCTTCTCCTCGATCTCGTCATATCGTTCAGAAAGCTTTTCTGATCGACCACCCTCCGCTTCCTGAGAATTCTCTTTTACAGCTGACGGTACATAAGCCCCCAGAAAGCATCCTGACAATGTCATTACTCCGATAATAAGGACACATAAAACAACACCTGTGATCAGCCCTTTATAATAACTCTTCTTATTATTCCTATTCATGCTCTGACTCCTTCCAAATTGATCTCATGCAGGCTTTCATTCTTTCATATCTTAACATAAAGAGCTGGCTCAGACAATTGTCAAAAGCCAGCTTTCACACTTTTTTCGTAAATATTGTATCTACTCAGCCTATATAAGTTTTGAAAGACGACTCCTGATGAACTCCCCCCTGAAAACAATTTGCGATGAGCATGTTTTCAGGAGGGAGTTCATCAGGAGTCGTCAAATTAAAAAGAACTCTTTATACTCTTACATGCTTGATCAGAGTCAGATAACTTCCAATAAAACCTATACCCAACCCGATAATCAATGACACCGGAATCAGAATTCTGAATATCTCACCCGATGGCAGGAATACCAGAATATTATTCAAAGCACTGAATTCCGTGCCGACAAACAAAACAACCTTGTCATAAAGCACTTTCAATATACATACAGGAATAAGCGAACCAACCAGACCTATCAGCATACCTTCAATCAGGAACGGAGCCCTGACAAAGAAATCTGTTGCGCCAAGATACTTCATGATCGCAATCTCCTCGTGCCGCACAGTAATACCAATGGTAACCGTATTGCTGATCAGGAAGACAGCTACACCTACCAGAATCACAATAATTCCCAGCGATACATAACTGATCAGACGACCGAAACTCGCAAAACTTTCAGCCACACTCTTCGATGCATTAACCAATCTGACACCATCTATGGACCAGATATAATCCACCAGTTCCTGCTGCCTGGATGTATCATTCAGGTATACTTCCAGACTGGCAGAATCGGCAAGCGGATTATCTTCATCAAGATTCGTCAGGATATCCTGATCACCTTCAGGAAAAGCCTTATCCTTATAATATTCCCATGCTTCCTCTGGAGAAGTATATTTTACATCGTTGACCTCTTCCCGCCCCTCCAGCTGGGATTTGATGGCCAGGATCTGATCTTCTCCCACTTCTGCTTCAAAAAAAACCGTTACGCCAACCGTTGTCTCCACTTCCGAGAAAATATACTGAAAATTCATAACGATACAATAAAAAACACCGAAAATAAACAGACACGCGGTAATTGTACCAATGGATGCCAGGGAAAACAGACGGTTTCTGAATACATTTTTTATGCCCTGCTTAACGCCATAAATAAAACTACTCATAGATATACCCGCCTTTTCTCTCGTCGCTGATGATAACGCCCTCACTCATGGTGATTACCCGTTTCTGCATCTGTTCAACGATTTCTTTATTGTGAGTAACAACAACAACTGTTGTTCCCCGCATATTGATGGCTTCCAGAAGCTTCATAATCTCCCATGAATTCTTCGGATCAAGATTACCCGTTGGCTCATCAGCCAGAAGAAGCGGCGGATTATTGACAAGCGCACGGGCAAGCGCTACTCTCTGCTGCTCGCCGCCAGACAGCTCATTCGGATAAAACTTTGCCTTATCCGGCAAACCTACAAGATTCAGCATCGTCATAACATTTTTCTTGATCAGTCGGTTCGGTGCGCCTACAACCTGCTGCGCAAAAGCAATATTCTCATACACATTCCTGTCCTTCAAAAGGCGGAAATCCTGAAATACAACACCTATACCGCGGCGCAGCTTCGGAACCCTGCTCCGGCGCAGACGTCCAAGATTTTTGTTATTAATATAAATAGTACCTGATGTCGGTTCCAATTCTTTTAAGAGTAATTTGAATAATGTTGTCTTGCCTGAACCACTCTGGCCCACCACAAATACAAACTCGCCTTTTTTAATTCTGAGACTGATTCCCTTCAGGGCTTTCACATCTCCCGGATAGGTTTTACTTACCTGATCTAAGGCAATCACTTATTTTCCCTCCTTCAAAAAGGAAGCTTTTAATAGTCAAAAGTTTCCATATAATTCATGTATTTGACAACCATCAGTGCAATCTTAAATGTGATGGCATCCTCAAAAACACGCAGGTCCAGTCCGGTACTCTTCTGCAGTTTGTCAAGACGATATACCAGCGTATTCCTGTGAATATACAGTTGCCTGGATGTCTCTGAAACATTCAGACTGTTCTCAAAAAACTTATTGATGGTCATCAGTGTCTCCTCATCAAAATCCTCCGGAGACTTACTGTCAAAAATCTCTTTGATAAACATCTTACACAAAGGAATCGGCAGCTGATAAATCAGACGGCCAATACCAAGATTGCTGTAGGCCACCACATTCCGCTCATTATAGAATATCTTACCCACATCCAATGCCATCCTGGCTTCCTTGTAGGATCTTGACACATCCTTAATTTCCTGTACGATAGTGCCCAGAGCAATTCTGGCCTTCGGAAGATTCTCACCACACAGCATCTCATAAATAACCTTGGATGCCTTGCAGAGATCTTCATAATTCTCATTCTCTTTGACTTCTCTGACGATGATGATATTCTTCTCATCCACTGCCGTAATAAAATCCTTCGGTCGTCCTGTATAAATAGAACGCACGATTTCAAGCCCATTCATATCCCTGTCGTTGTTCATCTCTACCAGCATGACAATACGACGGACATCTGTATCAATATGCAGCTTCTTGGAGCGATTGTAGATATCAACCAGAAGAAGATTGTCCAACAGCAAATTCTTGATAAAATTATCCTTATCAAAACGTTCCTTATAAGCAACCAGAAGATTCTGTATCTGGAAAGAAGCCACCTTGCCAATCATATAGACATCATCGCTGTCACCTCTGGCAAGAATAACAAACTCCAGCTGATGCTCATCAAACACCTTAAAAAACTGAAATCCCTGCAGAACCTGACTGTCTGCCGGTGAATTCACAAATTCCAGTACAAAAGCCTCATAGTCTTCAGCATTGGAAAATGTAGAAGCCAGAACCTTCCCCTCAATATCCATGACACATAAATCTATTCTTGTAATTGCCTTCAAGCCTTCAATTGTATTCTGCAGAATCTGATTTGAAATCATACGCAATTCTCCTTACTCTTAACAAATTATTGTTACATATCTATATTCTAAAGCAAAACAGACAAAAAATAAAGTATTTTTTATATATTTTTTATGTATTTCTATTAGATTCTGTTTTGATTTTATCTCTGATGCCCAATAATTTTGCAATTCAAAAAATCGAGTAACGAAAATGCCCAATTTTGCCACCAATTTTTGTTTATAATCACAATCACATTTTCAAAGAACAGTTCCTGTACACTATATCAGAAATAGTGAAATATTGCAATATTATTTCACAAATATTACATAAATATTTATCATTAAAAAAATGTCACCTGGATTACACCAGATGACATTTTTTATTCTATCAGTACATACAGCACCCAGCGGGCGATTATTCGATAGAAATTACCTTATAGTCCTTATCCTCTACCGCTTTCTTTAATACATCATCTGCAACTGCTGATGACAACGTAACAACTGCTGTTCCTTTTTCATGGCTGACCTCTGCAGATGACACCTCCGGCAATGCCTCCAGTGCCTTTTTTACAGCTGCCTCACAGTGTCCGCACATCATACCTTCGATTTTCATGTTTTTTTCCATTGTCTGAATCTCCTTCCCGGATTTAGTTTTAATTTTTTTATCTTTTCCAGCGTCATGCATATTGAATAAATTCAGCCGCAGCGCATTGGTAACGACACAAAAACTGGACAAACTCATAGCTGCAGCACCAAACATAGGGTTCAGTTTCCATCCAAATACCGGTATCCACACCCCTGCAGCCAACGGAATGCCAATAATGTTATAGAAAAATGCCCAGAACAGATTCTCATGGATATTCTTCAGTGTAGCACGGCTAAGACGAATAGCCGCCGGAACATCACTGAGATTGCTCTTCATCAGTACCACATCTGCCGCATCGATCGCCACATCTGTGCCGGCGCCAATGGCAATGCCCATATCTGCCCTTGTAAGGGCCGGTGCATCATTGATACCATCTCCAACCATGGCCACTTTGCCCTGCTGTTTCAAAGAGCGAATAACCTGCTCCTTACCGTTCGGCAAAACACCGGCAATAACTTCATCAACACCCGCCTGACTGCCAATAGCTTTTGCAGTCCGCTCATTATCACCTGTCAGCATGACGACACGAATACCCATATTCTGCATTTCCTTTACAGCCTGACGGCTGTCTTTCTTCATGGTATCAGCCACAGCGATAATACCAATCAACTGGTCATCTCTGCTGAAAAACAAAGGTGTCTTCCCCTGTTCCGCCAGCTGTTCAGAGAGCTTCCTGATATGATCCGGCACCTCTGTCTGACCGCTGATAAACGGATAATTGCCGCCAGCCAGCTTACGTCCCTTCCAGACAGCTGTAAGTCCATTTCCAGGCAATGCCGTAAAATCTGATACATCCTCTGCCGTCAGGCCATTCTCTTCCGCTCTTTTTAAAATCGCACGTGCAAGAGGATGTTCGCTCCTCTTCTCAAGATAATAGGCCATTCTCAGCAGTTCGCCTTCTTCAGTTTCTCCCGCCGGAAGAATATCCGTCACCACAGGTTCACCGTTGGTGATAGTTCCTGTCTTGTCGAGAGCCACAATCTGTACCTTGCCTGTTTCTTCAAGAGAAACAGCTGTCTTAAAAAGGATACCATTTTTCGCACCCATACCGTTGCCGACCATAATGGCAACCGGTGTCGCAAGGCCCAGCGCACAAGGGCAGCTGATCACCAGTACGGAGATTCCCCTGGCCAGGGCAAATCCCACACTCTCACCGGCAATAAACCATACGATCATCGTTATTGCCGCAATGACTATGACTGCCGGCACAAAAATCCCGGAAACCCGATCCGCCACTTTTGCAATGGGAGCCTTCGTGGCAGCCGCATCGCTGACCATTTGAATAATCTGTGAAAGAGTTGTATCCTCACCAACACGGGTAGCCTCACATTTAATAAAACCGGATTGATTCAGAGTAGCTGCTGACACAGGATCTCCCACATTCTTATCCACAGGAATACTTTCCCCTGTCAATGCCGCTTCATTGACAGCACTGCTCCCCTCGAGGACAATACCATCAACAGGAATATTCTCTCCGGGTCTGACAACAAATATATCCCCTGTTCTTGCCTGCTCAATTGGAATTACTGTCTCCTGCTCTTCCCGAAGTACCGTAATCGTCTTAGGAGCCAGCTTCATCAGTCCCTTCAGCGCATCTGTCGTCTTTCCCTTGGAACGCGCCTCCAGCATTTTACCCACAGTGATCAATGTCAATATCATTGCAGCTGATTCAAAATAAAACTCATACATATATTGCATGACTGCTTCCATGTTTCCCTTTACCTGGGCATCTGTCATGGCAAATAAAGCGTAAGTACTATATACAAAAGATGTACCTGAACCAAGCGCTACCAGAGTATCCATATTTGGAGCACGATGTATCAGACTTGTGAAACCGCTGATAAAAAATTTCTGATTGATAACCATGACAATGCCTGTTAAAAGCAGCTGTACCAGCCCCATTGCCACATGATTGTCCTCAAAAAATGCCGGCAAAGGCCATCCCCACATCATATGTCCCATGGAAAAATACATGAGGACAATAAGAAAACCAAGGGACGCCAGCAGACGTCTCTTCAAAACCGGTGTGTCATGATCCTTCAGCATTTCCTCCTCCGCAGCCCTGCCCACAGAAGATGAATGTTCTCTCGCAGCTCCTTTCAGAGAAGCCCCATATCCGGCCGCCTGTACAGCCTCAATAATCTCCTGGGGTGACGCCGTTCCTTCAACTCCCATGGAATTTGTCAGAAGACTTACTGAACAGCCGGTTACACCTTCAACCTTTGATACCGCCTTCTCCACCCGCGCACTGCAGGCAGCACAGCTCATACCTGTCACAATAAACTGCTTCATTGCGATCCTCCATTCTTCATCTATTATGATATATCTTATCCTTAAATGTCAAGTCAATGCAGCCGAATCACACCCCTCCCCCCTGGGGTCATTTTTATTCTATATCTCTTATCATATAATGTCAAGTGTATTAGTAGGAAAAATTCTCAGAAAGCCTCTTAAGCGGAAGACATGGAGGTTACTTGACTTTGCTGCAAAAAATGCTAGAATGAAAGCAACACCCCCCGCGGGTGTCAGCCGAAAGGAGAACATGGATGAAAGCTGAAAAACAGAATATTAAACGACTGCTCAATACGGCCAGAGGTCAGATCGACGGCCTGAATAAAATGATAGACGATGATAAATACTGCATTGATATTTCTAATCAGATTATGGCGACTATAGCTATTTTAAAAAAAGTGAACGTGGAGATTCTGGATGCCCATCTAAAATGCTGTGTGCTTCATGCTGATGAAGAAGAACGCGAGACCAGGATCAATGAAATATCCGAAGTTTTGAAAAAAGCGCTAAAATAGGGGATTAATTATGCATAAAAAAACAGTCTTCATTACAGGAGCTTCCAGAGGCATTGGCCGGGCTATCGCCCTTCGCTTTGCTGCTGCCGGCTATAATCTGGCTGTCTGCTGTCTGAATAATAAAACCATGCTGGACACACTGAAGTCGGAAGTATGCAGTCAATATGGCGTGGACTGTCTGACCTTCACAGGTGATACCGGAGATTATCATGTCATGAAAAACATACTGGATCTTACATTTTCCAGATACCATCAGATTGACGTACTGGTGAATAATGCCGGCATTTCTTATATCGGCCTTCTTACAGACATGGGACCGGATGACTGGCACCGTATCGTCAATACCAATCTGACATCCGTTTTTAACTGCTGCCGCCTGACGGTTCCTCAGATGGTTCAGCGCCAGACGGGCAAGATCATCAATATTTCTTCGGTATGGGGCTGCTGCGGCGCTTCCTGTGAAGTGGCTTATTCGGCCACTAAAGGCGGTATTAATGCTTTTACCCAGGCCCTGGCCAGAGAACTGGCGCCGAGCAATATACAGGTCAATGCCATTGCATGCGGTGCCATTGACACAGAAATGAATCAATTTCTCTCCCATGAGGACCGTCAGGCTCTTATAGAAGAAATTCCTGCAGGACGTTTCGGACTTCCGGAAGAAGTAGCGGAGCTCGTCCTGGATCTGGCAGAGAAGCATCCTTACATGAACGGACAGATCATCCGCCTGGATGGAAGCTGGACTTAAAAAAACGCTGTAAAATATCAAAAGATATTTTACAGCGTTTTTATATGATTCATTCAATTACGGGCTGACATAGTACAGCGGATTGACATAAGATCCGTTCTCCATGACGCCGAAATGCAGATGGGCACCTGTGGAAATACCTGTGGAGCCTACAGCAGCAATTGTTGATCCCTGGGATACATAATCACCTGCGCTGACATACAATGCACTACAGTGCTCATATACTGTAGAAAGTCCGTTACCATGACTGATAACTACGTAATTGCCCATGGCACTGCTGTAAGAAGCAGTTGTAACCGTTCCGCTGGCTGCTGCCCATATTGCTGATCCCTCAGAAGCAGCAATATCAATACCCTGATGATAGGTTGATGCTCCGGCTGTCGGTGAGTTTCTGTAACCAAAATAGGAAGTAATATATGTACTGCCGACCGGCCAGATCATTCCAGTGCTGGAAGAAGGTGATGATGGACTGCTCCCTTCATAGCCTCCGGAAGATGATGAACTCTCGGACTGCTGCTTCTGCGCTTCCTCTTCTGCCCTTCTTCTGGCTTCTTCTTCCTCAGCCTTCCTGCGGGCTGCCTCCTCAGCTGCCTTACGTTCCTGCTCGATAATCTCAGCAAGCAGGGCATTCTCAGCATCTATCTCCTCCTGAGTCGTAACAATGTTATAGTTGACAGAATCAATATCAGCGCCGATGGCGATCAGCTCTTCCTCTTTTTCAGCAACAACTTTCTCAAGGGATGCCTTTTCTAACTCATATTCTTCCTTCTGAGCTTCCTGCAATTCCTTCTGTTCTTCCAGTTCAGCCTCATATGCTGCTATCTGGTCTCTGATCTGCTGAAGATTTGTCAGAAGATTGTGATCATACTCATTGATCTTGGAAATATATTCCTGATCATTGAGCAGAGACTTCAGATCTCCCGAACCAAGAAGCATCTGAACATAACTAACATTACCAGACTCGTACATAGCCTTAATACGGGCCTTGAGTGCCTTATACTGCTGCTGTTCATCTTCCTTTGCCTGCTCCAGGTTCTCCTGAGTCAGCGCAATCTCAGCCTCCGTCTCTTCGATCTGAGCGGAAACCTCCTGAACCTTGCCAAGATAAACCTTAATCTTCTCATCCAGATCCTTAATATAACTCTCAGTATCGGTTTTATTCTTCTTCAGTGATTCCAGCTGCGATTCAAGTTCACTCTGCTGGTTCTTCAGATTATCAATCTGGTTCTGCACCTCTTCCTTCGTCGCAGCCATTGCAGGAACCGCAAGAGAAAAGCTGATCGCAGCTACCAGAACATATCTCGTAAGTCTCTTTAAACCGTGTTTCATGAATATCTCCTTCCGTAAAACGCTGTTTCTTTCATATAAATAGGGCTCGTCCGCATCTATCTTACACTGCGTCCGCAAACCCTTCTGGCAACATTATACCATTTTCATACCATTATTTCAAGTCTATTTCCAATTTATTTCATATTTATTACAGGAAATTTCTGGATAGCGTCTTTGAAGTCGTCGTACATTCATTTACAATAGTTTCATTTTCTTGAATATTTTCTGATATCTTGAATTAATGCGTCCACATTTTCCTCTTTAGTGGCCCAGCTTGTGCAGAACCTGACTGCACTATTCGCATTATCTGTCTTCTCCCAGAAAGAAAAACTGTATTTATGTGAAAGTTCTTCAAGGACATCATCAGGCATAATAGGCAGCTGCTGATTGGTACTGTTCTCAACATAAAAAGAATAGCCACAATCTATCAGAGCATTTTTCAGTTTCATAGCCATATCGATGGCATGCCTTGAAATTCTCCAGTACAACCCATCTTCAAACAATACCTGAAACTGTATTCCAAGCAAACGGCCCTTAGCCAGCATACCGCCACGTTGCTTGATCAAATAACGAAAATCTTTTTTTATGGCCGGATCAGTAATAACAACCGCTTCACCAAACAATGCTCCCACCTTTGTCCCGCCTATATAAAAAACATCACAAAGACGGGCAAGATCCGCAAGTGTCACATCATTATCCTCCGCCATCAATCCATATCCAAGCCTTGCACCATCCATGAACAGGGGCAGCCCACATTCATGACAGACAGTGCTGATGTCCTCCAGTTCTTTCTTATAGTATATTGTACCATTTTCTGTCGGATTGGATATATAGACCATTCCAGGCTGAACCATATGCTCGGCATTGCCATCATTCATATGGTTATCATAAGCCTCTCTGATCTGCTCAGCCGTTATCTTTCCGTCATGACCGCAGGGCAATGCCAGAACCTTATGCCCCGTAGCTTCAATAGCACCGGATTCATGAACATTGATATGACCGCTGGCAGCAGCAAGTACACCCTGATAAGGTTTGAGCGCAGAACAGATAATAGTTGTATTAGTCTGAGTCCCACCTACCAGGAACTGCACATCTGCATCTTCTCTCTGACAGGCCTGCCGGATCAGCCGCCTTGCCTCGTCACAAAATACATCCATTCCATATCCCGGTGTCTGTGCCATGTTTGTTGTCATCAAACGCTCCATAATCTGCGGATGAGCGCCTTCAGCATAATCACACTGAAATTCTATCAATATATTTCACTCCTGTTCCAATTTGTTAATTAAATAATTAAATAATAAAACAGTCCCAACAGATACATCTGCAGAGACTGCTTCATACCGCTTCAAAACCCAGTATATACCACCGAATTCTATTAAACAACCTTTTCCATTATAATTATACAAGTAAAATCAAACTTTCTGTCGGCAGGCGAAGATAAACTTTTTCACCTTTTACCGGCAGATACCGATCTTCATCTTTTTCCAACCCTTCTTTGGCTGTTTTCCACCAGATACGACCACCGTCGGGTACTCTGAAAAAGCAATACCATTCAAATGGAAGCTCCGATATGCTTTCCACAAAAGCACTGATTACATTGACCATATTTTCCGGTCTGTCTTTCAGAACCTCAATATAATGGGCACGAATTCCCACAGCCCGCAGCTGTTCCGGTACAGTTTTCTCGAATTCCAGCTCACAATGCCATTCCGGCACCCAAACCCTGTGTTCACCTTTACGCTCTGCCTCAATAATATTTTTACATCCCGTCAGCCGTGCAGCCTCCACACATCCCGGCTGATCAAATATCTGTTTTGTGTCTCCAAACGCCCTGACTTCTCCCTGATCCAGCACAAGCAGCCGGTCACAAAACTGATAGATTTCATCTCTGCTGTGGGATACCATCACCACATCGCCATCATAATCACTTAACTGCCGGATCATATCCTCCAGCAGTTGTTCCTTTAAAAAACTGTCCAAAGCCGAAAATGGTTCGTCCAACAGCAGAAGACCCGGGCGGCTGGCGAGGATACGTGCCAGAGCTACCCTTTGCTGTTGACCTCCCGACAATTCGGAAGGCATACGGCCTCCCAGATCCTGCAGCGAAAACTGCTCCAGAAGCTGATCAATGGCTGCTTTTCCTCCCGTCCCTTTTCCCTTCATGGCAATGCCGATATTCTCTGCCACCGTCATTGTCGGAAACAGGGCATATTGCTGAAACAGATAGCCGATATGCCTGTCTCTGGCCGGAATATCAATACCTGCTGCACTGTCATAGACAGTACGGCCATTAACAATTACCTTTCCCGCATCGGGTTTCATAAGTCCGGCAATCATTTTCAGTGTCATACTCTTCCCCATACCGGAGCCGCCCAGTATTCCCAGACTTCCTTCCTGATTCTCAAAAGCCACATGGAGATGAAAACCTTTAAATTTTTTCTCTAATTCGACAGATAATGACATGCTACCACCTCTGAATTTTACCGATACTGCGCATCGTTATCATATTGATTGCAAAAATAAACACAAAAGCAATGGCAATCAGCACCACCACCCAGAATGCAGCCACATCATAATTCTGCGCGCTGACTTCCGCTGCTATGGCTACGGCCATAGTCCTGGTTTTTCCCAGAATATTACCCGCCAGCATGGATGTGGCGCCATATTCGCCTAAAGCACGGGCAAAAGTCAAAATGGTTCCCGACGCAATACCCGGTCCCGCAATGGGTACAACGATCTTTCTGAAAATCGTCCACTCCGACAGGCCCAACGTTCTTCCCGCATAAATATAATCTACATTCACCTGTTCAAAAGCCGCCCTCGCATTACGGTACATTAACGGAAATGCAACCACCGTAGCTGCCAGAACACACCCCGGCCATGACAGAACAACCTTAAACTGATAATGTTCCCACAAAAATACTCCCAGGGGACGTTTAAGACTGAATAACAGAAGCAGCAAAAATCCTGCAACTGTCGGCGGCAGCACCAGAGGCAGATTCAAAATACCATCCAGAATACTTTTTGGCAGGTGATTCAGCTTCATGGCCCATCTGGCGCATGCGATACCGCCAAAAAAAGCAATAATCGTTGCAATAATGGCCGTCTTCAACGAAATAAATAACGGACTCAAATCAATGGAAGTCAGAAATTCCATAAAACCTCCCCTTTTTCTTCAGAAATTATATCAAAACAGGAAAAGGAGCGCAGCAAAATCCTGCAGCGCCCCGTAAAAACTTCCAAGAACATTATTTTACTGATTGACTGAAAAACCGTATTTTTCAAATACTGCAGCTGCTTCCGGTGTCATCAGATAAGCAATGAATGCCTTTGCTGCTGCAACTTCTGCATCATCTGCCTCCGCGTTCTGAACCAGACCTACCGGATAGATAACCTTTGTATTCAGAATACTGTCATCTGCTGTCGCAATAACTTCAACCTTATCTGCAACAGAAGCAGCATCTGTAGCGTAAACAACACCAACTTCGTTGCTGCCTTCGCTGACTGCAGCAAGTACAGCACTTACATCCTCACACTCATTGATCTCCATCGCCATCACAGCATCTGTAATACCAAGATTCTCAAAAATCTCTCTTGCGTACTGTCCTACAGGTACTGTATCGGCTGCAAGGGCAAGATTCGCCGCATCAGTAATATTTTCAAAGCCTGTGACATTTGTCTCGCCGCCGACCGGTTTAATCAGCTGAACCTTATTCTCCAGCAGTTCTGTCACATCTGCCTCATTCACGTACCCGCCTTCAACAAGAGCAGTCATTTGCTTCGTTGCTGCTGAAAAGAAAATATCACATGCGCCGCCTTCCTCAATCTGTGTCTGCAGCTTACCTGAACTTCCTGCATTGTACACGATAGTTACTTCCGGAGCCACAGCAGCATAATTGGATGCTATTTCTTCCATGGCATTGCTCAGACTGGCAGCAATAAATACCTGAATAGTTGCTGCTTCTCCCGCTGCTTCTGTCTCAGCTGCAGCCTCTGTTTCACTTGCTGCTTCTGTTTCAGCTGCAGCCTCTGTTGACGAAGCTTCTGTTTCCTTGTTACTGCTGCCACATCCAGCCAGGCATGCAATTGCCAGGCAGAGCACCAGCAGAATACTCATCATTTTCTTCATAATGTCCTCCTCCAAACATTTGTTTCTTTTTATGAATTATTCCTGCACCACTCTACAGTAACTAAAGGATACACAATTTTCCCAAAAAAGTCAATCATCTCAAGTGTTTCACACTTATCCTCTTGCAATTTTATGTGAACCATCTTATACTTTGTTTATAGAACATATCTATAAATAATGCAAAATATAAAATAAAAGTGGCTAAAAAAAATTGTTTGTCCACCAAATTTATTGTTCTTTTCAATAAAGCCCGGACAACCTGATTTTCATAAAGGAGAAATGAAAATGGAACTGAAACAACTGGAAGCTTTCACCGCCGTCGTTGATTACAATAGCTTCTCAGAAGCTGCAAAGCATCTCTTTCTAACCCAGCCCACCGTAAGTGCTCATGTGGCTGCACTGGAAAAAGAGCTTGACACTAAATTAATCGTCCGTACGACCAAGCGCCTTTACATTACATCCCGGGGTTACGAACTCTATGATTCTGCTGTATCCATGTTGAAAATACGTAACCATATACTCAACGAATTTGTGGGTTCTCACAAAAGGATTATTGATCTGGGTGCTTCCACTATTCCATCCTCTTATGTACTGCCGGAGATTCTCAGTGCTTTTGGGCATCTGAATCCCGATATCTATTTTCATTCGGAGCTTTCTGACAGTATGGGCATTATTCAGCAGGTACAGAGCGGGAAACTGGATTTTGGCCTGGTCGGGACTGCCACTGAAGACAATGACCTGGTTTTCATCCCCTTTCTGGAAGACGAACTCGTCATTGTCACCCCCGTCACTCCTCACTATCTGCAGCTGGAAAAAGAAAAAGCCACTCTGGACAGGATGCTTTCAGAACCTTTTATTCTCCGCGAAAAAGGCTCCGGTACCAAAAAAGAAGTGGATAAATATCTTGAAAAGCGAAAAATTCCAGCCAGCTCCTTAAATGTAGTGGCTCGAATGAACGACCTGGAAGCAGTCAAACGTTCCATTATGAATGGTCTTGGCATCTCCATCCTGTCCGCCAAATCCATACAGGATCTGAAAAACAGCCGGCAGGTCATTGTTTTTCCTCTGGACAAACCAGCGCCTACCAGAAATCTTTACATCGTCTATAAACGCGAACA
>JBJEJD010000179.1:0-8938 GCA_051877705.1 Coprococcus sp.
GCATAACCGCCCTCTATAAAGCCGCCCTGCGTCGAAACGCCATGGAGCCCGCCGGAATGCTCACACATCATTTTCCCCGCAATGAGGCTTTTTTGCAGTCCCATACAGTAGAATGGTTCCCGCCTGAGCGGGAATTCTCCGCCATACATCAGCACCGCCGCTTCCTTCGGGACCACCTGCCGGTCATTCCAGACACCATCATTGCATAACATCTGATAGTATCTGGTCATATCCCTCGCTGTTGACTTGACACAGGCACACCCGCGAAACGGCGGGAGCACGGACCAGTTGTCATCCCATACCAGACTGCCGTCTTCTTCCCTTTCAAAAAGGCTTGTAATATTGTCTCCCGCAAGGGCTTTGGCTTCGCTGCAGTCCACATCAAGGATCGTCCGCTCCATACCCAACGGTTTAAAAATCCGTTCCATCAGAAATTCTTCCAGAGGGATGCCTGCAGCCATATCAACGATATAGGACAAAAGCGCGTAGCCCTCATTGGAATAACTCATATATTCTCCCGGCGCTCCCAGAGGTTCATAATTACCTGCCGAGATATAGTCCACAATTTGTTCTATCCTGTCCATCTTATTGGGTGCCGTCTTCAGCATCTCCCGGTACCAGTGGGTATCCCGCTCGATACTGTTCATGGCAATGGACCATTCCAGCGGTTCCATGGGCGGAATGCCCGCCCTGTGCATGGCCAGCGTCCGTATTGTCACACACTCATCCGCCGCTCCGGGAATGTGAAAGTCCGGAAAATACTTCACCACCGGATCGTCCAGGCTCAGCTTCCCTTCCGTCTGCAGTATGCAGCAGGCCAGCGCTGTCATGGACTTGCTCATGGAAGCAATGCCGAACACTGTATCGCCGTCAACAGCCTTTTTATGTTCTATACTTCTGTACCCAAAACCTCTGTCGTACAGGAATCCTTCCGGCCCACGGATGCACACAGCCATTCCGGGATATCCGCGTCTTTCAAACAAATGCTCAAGATAATCATCTAATTCTTCTGTATTCCGCTCCATCTTTTAATACCACCTTAAAAATAAATTTTAAACGATTATGAATAAATATGCAATAATTTTCTGAAAATCCTTCGTTAAAATTATCTAATATGGGTATTTTTCCAATTTTTTGAAATTATTTCGTTTTATTGCTGCAAAAAAAGGAAAGAACATTTGTTCTTTCCCTTTTTTAATTACAGTCATATGAAACTTAAACCAGAATACCGCGCAGATCTGTAATAACATGACGCGGACATTTAACAGCACACATGCCGCAGCTCAGGCAATAATCCTCATCAATAACCGCACAATTGTCAATCACATGAACAGCACCTGCTGTACAGGTCTTCTCACAGATACCGCAGCCGATACAGCTGACCGAACATGCCTGTCTGGCCTCCTTGCCCTTGTCTTTATTGGAACAGCGGACAACAATATAATTGGCACAGTTATGAATTCTGATGATCTGTTTCGGACATTCCCGTGTGCATTTGCCGCAGGCAATACACTTTGCCTCATCCACTTCGGCCACGCCAATATCATTGATATGGATGGCGTCGAACTTACAGGCCTCTACACAGATACCGCAGCCAACACAGCCATACTCACAGCCGCTCTCTCCATTCACATGACAGCCGCCGTTACAGGCGACAAAGGCAGAACGGTAAGGAAACTTTTTCTTAATAGCCATTATCTTCCCTTCCTTTCGTATGGTGTGCCATCAATCGGCAGCGAATATCTTCTTCTGCCGTCATAGCGGTAATAGGCATCTGTAATAGCCGGTGCCGTCGGTATGGAAGTAATCTCACCAATACCAATGGCGCCGCAGGCCACATTCAGTCCCGGTTTGTCAATAACGATCGCCTTGATCTCCGGAATCTCATGCGCCCGGAACAGCCCAAGGGAACCATATTTCTCAATCGGTTTGCAGTTGCCGTCAATCGGATACTGCTCTCTCAGGGCATAACCCATGGACATGACCACACCACCCTCGATCTGTCCCTCACAGGACAATGGATTCACAGCCTTTCCAACATCGTGGGCCGCCACCATCTTCTCGATTTTCCCGGTCTTCGGATCAAGGATACAGATCTGAGTCGCATAACCATAAGCCACATGGGATACAGGATTCGGCACATCTGCTCCCAGCGGATCTGTCTTCGCCAGATAATCACCGTAGAATTCCTGTCCTATCATATCAGCAAGACACTTACCGCCTTCCTTTGCTGCCATCAGCTTCTCACACGCACGGCGGCATGCCTCTCCGGTAACAAGGGTCTGACGGGAACCGGAAGTTGTTCCAGAATCCGGTGCGATCCATGTATTGCTGCGTTCATAGACAATATCGTCTCTCTTCAGATCCGTGTTCGTGACAATCATCTGGACCAGCACGGTTCCAAGCCCCTGTCCAATACAGGAAGCGCCGGAGTAAATATGCAGCTTTGCATCATCCTCAACGATCAGCTTGACACGCCCCCAGTCCGGAATACCAACGCCTACGCCGGCATTCTTCATGGCACAGCCAATTCCCACCGGCTTGCCTGCTGCCATGGCCGCATCGTAATCCTCCTTCACAGCTTCCAGTGTCTCCACCAGTCCCGTTGATTCATCCACGATCTGACCATTCGGCAGAACGCCGCCCGGGCGAATGGCGTTGCGGTAACGAATCTCCCACGGAGTGATACCGATCTCATCCGCCATCATATTCAGAAGGGTCTCTGTGGCAAAACAGGTCTGAGTTACACCAAATCCGCGAAATGCACCCGCCGGCGGATTATTGGTATAATACGCAGTCCCTTCAATCTCAAAATTCTCATAAGCGTATGGGCCTGCCGCATGGGTGCATGCTCTTTCAAGTACAGGTCCGCCAAGAGAAGCAAAAGCGCCCGTATCGGAAGCCACCTTCGCCTTGACGCCCATGATTCTGCCGTTCTCATCACAGCCCATGGTAAAATCCATAACGAAATGATGACGTTTCGGATGGATAAGCAATGATTCCGCCCTTGTGAGGCTGACCTTCACCGGCCGTCCCGTCAGATAAGTGATCAAAGCAGCATGATGCTGTACAGTCATATCTTCCTTGCCGCCAAAACCTCCGCCTACCAGTCCGTTTTCACATTTCACCTTATCTGTACCAAGCAAAAGGCTGCTCTCATGAAGAGTACAGTAGGCGGACTGATCTGTGGAAATAATCATCACATCACCGTCGTCATCTATATAAGCCACCGCACATTCCGGCTCAAGAAATGCATGCTCTGTCCACGGCGTCTCAAAATGATGGGAAAGCACATGCTTCGCATTGCGGATCGCCTCCTCCGCATTGCCGCGGCTTACATGCTTATACGCCTGAATATTGGAAGTCTCCTCATCAAAAACAAGGGGCGCATCCGGAGCCGCTGCCTCCTCTATATTATGTACTGCAGGCAGGACTTCATACTCCACCCTGATCAGCTTCTTGGCCTTCTCCAGCGTCTCTCTGTCCTCCGCTGCCACCAGCGCAATGGCATCTCCCAGATAATGGGTCAGCCCGCCCACTGGAATCAGCGTGTACTGATCATGCTTCAGATGTCCGATCTTATTCTCTCCGGGTATATCCTCTGCCGTGAATACACCCACCACTCCCGGCAATGCCCTGGCAGCCGATGTATCAATGGAAAGAACCCGCGCTCTCGGATACCTGCTTCTCAGAGCAGAGCCATAGCACATGCCATCCATATAAAAATCATCCGGATACTTCCCATAGCCAAGAACCTTCTCCTCCACATCCAGTCTGTGGACACGGGATCCTATCTTCCAGTCATCGGCCCCCTTTGCCGGGATCACGCCGCTTCGCATGATCTCTGCCGCCAGCCGCACAGCAGCGATAATCTTCACATAGCCTGTGCAGCGGCAGTAATTATTGCGGAGAGCATATTTGATCTCATCATCTGTAGGATTCAGATTCCTGTCCAGAAGTCCCTTGGTACACATGACCATACCAGGAATACAGAACCCGCACTGTACCGCCCCTGCCTCCCCATAAGCATAAGTGTAAACCGCTTTTTCCCACTCATTAAGCCCTTCGACCGTCACAATATGTCTGCCTTCCAGACGATCTGTCTGTGGAACGCAGGCCTTGCAGGTCTCACCGTCAATAAGCACTGTACATGCACCGCAGGCACCCTGACTGCATCCGTCCTTCACAGACGTAAGGCGCATCTCATCCCGCAGGAATCTAAGAAGAGACTGTTTTTTTGACGTCGTAACCATATGTCCATTCACATAAAATGTATACATATTATTCCTCAACTTTCCTGTTAAATTATCGATGATTTTTTTGCTCATTGGTCAATATTTCTAATCTGTCAAAATCTATGACTCTATTTTACCATAAATATAACAAAAAGCAATGGGTATTTACAAAAATATTTTTTTGCTCTAAAAAATTTTGTATCCAAACAGCCGTAACTAAAAAAATAAGATGCTGTAACGGCAGAACAAAAGCATCTATGTTACAATCAACACCTTTGTTATGTCTTACAGCATCTTTTTCAATGATGTATCTTCTATATTCTGTTGGATTCTGCTATGGAAGTTTTACCTGGAAAGCGTAATCTTTGTATTCCGCAGTCAGACCGCTCCCTTCCAGAACAGATGTAATGGTATTCTCGTAGGCGCTGTTGATCCGCTCCATATCACCCTCATCCAGCTCACCGGCATATTTGGAAGTATCCTTTGCTTCGCAGACCGGTATCGGCTGTATCTTACCGTCATACCAGTTCAGATAAACCGGAATAACTGTAAAGCTTGTAATGAAGGTCTCGCCAAATTCATTGCGGATAATATTGAAATCAAAAATCGCGCTGATATCCGTATCTTTTCCGCTGGACGAATAGGTCTCTGATGAAAGTAAGGCGCCCATTCCATATAATACGAGACATTTACTGGTCCGTCCAGTCATCTCATCGGTCACAGATATCTGCTCCACAGGTTTCAGAAGTCTTGACCCCGTACCAAGAATGAGATCGGCACCGGCCTTGCAGAGCTTCTCAGCCAATGCCCTTTGCTCCGTTTCAGGTGAATCAGATTCCACACTGCCAAAATTCAGCATGACCACCACCAGGTCATTCTCATTCTTCATGGCCGTGATCTTCCCGCACAAAGCTTCAATATCACTCTCATTATATTCATTCAATGTATTGAGCACACAGGATGCATCTGAGCTCAACGAAAAGCCATTGGTCGTATTGGTATAGCCTGTAAAGCCCACCTGGATGCCATTGATATTTGTTGAATAATCCAGGTCCCCTTCCTGGCTTGCCGCTGCACCTACATGATTCAGCCCCGCTGTATCCAGATATCCAATGGTGGATGCGAGACCTGTATCACCACTGTCCAGCGAATGGTTGGTCGCAATGTTCACCAGGGAGATGCCTGCACCCTTTATATTATCTGCCAGGATCTCCGGGCTGTTATACTGGGCATTGGCTGTACTGTAGCCGTAAAATTCATCTGCGGCGCCCCTGTATATACCGGCAAAAGTCGTCTTCAGCGTGGCAATGGCATAATCCGATGACTGGAACAGATCCCTCACATGGTCAAAGCTGGCCGTAAAATCAAAGCTCGCAGTCTCTGTCTGATAGGCCCGCTCAAGCTGAGATCTCTGACAGAGGATATCGCCTGCAGCCGAGAGCGTAATGCTGGCGGAATAATCTTCCGTCACCATATCCTGTACAAGCTTCTCCACGGACAGATCCTCCGCCGATGATACCTTCCCTCCGGAAGAACTGCTGTTCTTCTGGCCGACAATGGACGGATTGATCTGCGAAGCATATTCATTCGTAACATCCTCCGCATATCTGTCACAGATAATAAACAGTCCAATAAAAAACACAGCGGCCAGAAGAACAATCACTAATTTCTTAATTTCCTTCATAGGCATTAATGCAGCTGCTTAGCCAGCTCTTCTGCACATAACTGTAAGGCCTGATCAATACCTGCCGGATTCTTACCGCCGGCCTGGGCCATATTCGGACGTCCGCCGCCGCCGCCGCCAACACATTTGGCAACAGCCTTGATCAGATTACCGGCATGGGCACCTTTCTTCATGGCACCATCTGTAGCCATGGCCAGAAGGCTGACCTTACCGCCGTTCTCGGATGCCAGAAGGATCACACCATCACCAAGCTTGGCCTTCAGCTGATCACCAAGATTCATCAGTTCCTGCATATCAATATCCTTAACATGAACAGGCAGCAGGGATACACCCTTAACATCTACCACCTGATCCATGACATCGCCCATGGCATCTTTTGCCATCTTATTCTTAAGCTGATTGTTCTCAGCTGTCAGGGTCTTGATCTCCTCATGAAGAGCATCAATACGTTTTACAAGCTGAGCAGGATCACATTTTGCAGCCTTTGCAGCCTCATGAAGTTCATTCTCGATCTCTTTATAGTACCTGAATACACCCTTACCTGTCAGCGCCTCGATACGGCGTACACCGGCTGCCACACCTGTCTCGGAAATGATCTTGAAAGCAGAGATGGAGGCTGTATTATCTGTGTGGGTACCACCGCAGAGTTCCCTTGAAAACTCGCCCATGGATACGACACGTACATTGTCACCATATTTCTCACCGAATAATGCCATGGCGCCTGTCTTCTTGGCATCCTCGATATTCATGACCTTGGTCAGAATCGGAAGAGATGCAGCGATCTCTTCATTGACGATGGCTTCAACACGATCCAGTTCTTCTCTGGTCAGGGCTGAGAAATGAGTGAAGTCAAAACGCAGCTTATCCTGATTGTTGAAGGAACCTGCCTGCTCTACATGGGTTCCGAGTACAATACGCAGTGCCTTCTGAAGCAGATGGGTTGCACTGTGGTTCTTGGCCGTATCACTTCTCTGCTCTTTATTGATGGACAGCTTCACCACATCACCTGTCCTGAACATACCGCCTGTAACAACACCAATATGTCCGATCTTGCCGCCCAGCAGCTTCACAGTATCCTTAACCTGGAAGGTACCCTCCGGCCCGGTGATAATACCTGTATCCGCCATCTGACCGCCGCTGGTTGCATAAAACGGTGTTTCCTGAGTAAAGATGGTACCGTTCTGTCCATCCACCAGCGCATCTGTGATCTCATCCTCTGTTGTAAGAACAGTAACAGGAGATTCATATTCCATATATTCATAACCGACAAAGGTACTGGTCACGGATGGATCGATCTCATCATAGACCGTTGCATCCTTGCCCATATAATTGGAAGTCTTACGTGCATCACGGGCTTTCTGACGCTGTTCCTGCATGCAGGCTGTAAAACCTTCCTCATCGATATCATAACCCTTCTCCTCAAGGATCTCCTTCGTCAGATCCATCGGGAATCCATAGGTATCGTATAACTTAAACGCATCAGCACCTGCCAGTACCTTCTGACCGGAAGCTGCCAGCTGTTCCTCCATCTCATTCAGAATACTCAGACCCTGATCAATGGTCTTGTTGAACTTGTCCTCCTCCTGAGTCAGAACGTTGAAAATAAATTCCTTCTTCTCATCCAGTTCAGGATAACCGCCCTTGGATGTTTCGATCACCGTCTCACTGAGCTTTGCCAGGAACTTGCCCTGAATGCCCAGCAGTCTGCCATGTCTTGCGGCACGTCTGATCAGACGGCGGAGTACATAGCCTCTTCCCTCATTGGTCGGCATAATACCATCGGAGATCATAAATGTTGCAGAACGAATATGATCTGTAATAATACGGATGGATACATCTGTCTGATGATCCTCAAGGTAGGTCACACCAGCCATATCACAGACCTTATTGCGCAGTGCCTGAATGGTATCCACATCAAAGATGGAATCCACATCCTGAACAACAACGGCCAGACGCTCAAGACCCATACCTGTATCAATATTCTTCTGCTCCAGCTCCGTATAATTGTTGTGTCCGTCATTGTCAAACTGGGTGAACACATTGTTCCACACTTCCATATAACGGTCACATTCACAGCCTACTGTACAGCCCGGTTTGCCGCATCCGTACTTCTCACCGCGGTCATAGTAGATCTCAGAACACGGACCGCATGGACCTGCACCGTGCTCCCAGAAATTGTCTTCCTTGCCAAAACGGAAAATACGTTCTGCCGGAATACCGATTTCCTTGTTCCAGATATCAAAGGCCTCATCATCATCCACATAAACGGATGGATACAGACGATTGGCATCAAGACCTACAACCTCTGTCAAAAACTCCCATGACCAGGCGATGGCTTCATGTTTGAAATAATCACCGAATGAGAAATTGCCAAGCATCTCAAAAAATGTACCATGTCTTGCTGTCTTGCCTACATTCTCCAGGTCACCTGTACGGATACACTTCTGGCATGTTGTCACGCGGCGGCGCGGCGGAATCTCAGCGCCTGTAAAATAAGGCTTCAGCGGTGCCATACCTGAATTGATCAATAATAAGCTGTTATCATTATGAGGAATCAGTGAGAAGCTCTTCATAGCCAGATGGCCCTTGCTCTCAAAAAACTCCAAAAACATCTTCCTCAATTCATTAAGACTATATGGTCTCTCCATATTTTATTCCTCCTGTTTATTCGCAACGGACAAGTCCGCAGTATGCTATAATCAATCATAAAAAGAAAACCGGTAAGCATCAGCCTACCAGTTTCCTATTATAAAATCAAATAAAGCCTTTGTCAATTTGATTATTCCCCTGCTGCGCTATTTTTCTGAGTTTTTGAAGCCTTGAACTTCTTACCGGCAGTAAATCCCGCTGCAGCCACAGCCAGGAAGAATATAAATTTCACAAGGTAAGTCAAAAATGCTGTCAACATGTCCTTTTCCTCCTCTACTAAAGTGCCCCGCACAATATTGCATACATCATTGTGCCTATTGTACCAAGTCGCTGGCGCGACGGCTAGCCCTAAGTACGTGAAACCACTACT
>JBJEJD010000180.1:0-8872 GCA_051877705.1 Coprococcus sp.
AAATTACAGATGTGGTAAAAGGTGGTATCGAACTGCTGACCGGTATCACACCAATGGTGGTAGGACAGGGAATAAAAACAGGTATAAGGATCGCCATAGACAGACCTGCAGGCCTGGGAACGGATCTTGTAGTGGATGCAGTGGCAGCATCCGAGGAATACAATGGTCCGCTTGCCATCTTTGATCTTGGAACAGCTACCACCTGTTCTGTAGTCGATGAACAACGGTCCTACCTTGGAACCCTCATCATGCCAGGTGTTGTTATTTCGCAGGAAGCACTGACGGAAAAAACATCTCAGCTGCCCCATATTCGATTTGAAAAACCAAAGCATATGATCGGCAAAAATACTGTTGAGAGTATGCAGAGCGGGCTTCTCTATGGCAATGCGGCCATGTTGGACGGCCTCATTGACAGGGTGGAAACTGAACTTGGAAGAAAAGTGACGGTCATCGTGACTGGCGGCATCGGTTCGCTCATTGTTCCATTTTGCCGACATGAAATGATTTATGATCCGGATCTTTTATTAAAAGGTCTGTGGTATATTTATTATAAGAATCAGTAGAAAGCATCAATACATAGAAGACAGCTGACGCTTCATTGATTAAAAATCATGAAACGGCAGCTGCCTTTTTATATCCTTTGTCGTTGATTCAGTGTCCCCATTTCCAGATTTCAGATGTACATTACTTTTTGGGTTATGGTTGAAATCAAGACTACAGACATGTTAAAATGGTTAAAAATGGTTAAAATGGTTTAATAAGGTGGGGGAATAATGCAAAAGAAAACGATATCAGTAGTAACGCTGGATAAATGGGCAGGAGCCTCTTATTCTAAAGAAATACAGGAGCTTTTTGATGATTATGTAGAAGTTCGTTCATTCAGTTTTATGGATGGTTCCGCATCAGGGAAACTTGAGCCTGCGGATCTGTTTGTTATTTCAACAGATGCCTACAGTTCTGCAGAAGAAGTCTCAAAGCATGTCCCGTTGGGCAGTCAGACCATGGCTATTGAAGTATCCTTTAAATGGAGTGAATTGCGAAAATTGAAAGAACTTCCGGCAGGTACAAAAGTCCTGTTTGTTAATCTCACAGAGACAATGGCCCGGGAAGCCATCACGCAATTAGAACAGTTTGGCATCACTCATGTAAAATTGATTCCTTTCTATCCGGGAGCTGTCCTGAAAGAAGAAGTGGATCTGGCAGTCACTCCGGGTGAGACACGCTATATCCCGGAAGAAATTACAGATTATATCGATCTTGGACAACGTTCCTGTACCTCCGGTATGATGATTGAGATTGCACTGCGTCTGGGATTTGAAAATCTGCTTGAAACTCAGAAATTTAAAAATTATTTCCAGGCAATTGCCACCAGTAATTATAGTTTTGACCAGATGTTTGCAAAGTCTATCCGATTAGAAAGTCAGTTTCACATTTTAATGGAAACATTAAAGGATGGTGTTATCGGAGTAACTGAAAAAAATGAGATTTTTGCGTGCAACAGCAAGGCAGAAGATATTACAAAGGTCTGTGCCTCTATTATTATTGGCAAACAGGGAAATACCATTTTTCCGACGATTCCTTTTATGAAATGTCTGCAGGAAAAAAAGCCGCTTCCTGCCAGGGTACAGAAGTTAAACGGTGTGAATATCAGTATTGAAGTCATTCCTGTAATGAGGCTTAACGAGTGCATCGGTGCATTTGCAATTCTGCAGAAATTTAATGATATAGAAATACGTCAGAATGAATTGCGGCGGCAATTGTCCAGACACGGACTTACGGCAAAATATACCTTTGATCATGTCATCGGCACATCGGAAGCTATCATTCAGACTAAAAATATCCTGAAGCGTATGGCAGCCAGTGAAAGCCCTGTCCTTCTTATTGGAGAAACAGGTACCGGAAAAGAATTGTTCGCCCACGCGGTCCACAGTGCGTCCAGACGCAGTCAGGGACCTTTTGTGGCCATTAATGTTGCTGCTGTTCCTGAAAATCTACTTGAAAGTGAATTGTTCGGATATGAGGATGGTGCTTTTACAGGCGCTAAAAAGGGAGGAAGACCGGGATTATTTGAACTTGCCCATACAGGCACCCTGTTTCTTGACGAGGTTGAAGGTATGAGTATGGCTTTGCAGGTTAAACTTTTACGTGTGCTGCAGGAAAGAGAAATCATGCGGGTTGGCGGCAACAGAATTATTGATATTGATGTACGCATCGTTGCGGCTACCAACGAGTCTTTGGAAGAGAAAGTTGAAGAGGGCAGTTTCAGGAGAGATCTTTATTATCGTCTAAATACTTTGCCGATCGTCATTCCTCCATTATCTCAGCGCGGTAACGATATTTTTCTGTTGATTGATAACTTCAGGAAGGAACTTGGCGGTAATTTTGTATTGTCAGAAGAAATAAAAGCATTTTTACAACAGTATCAATGGCCGGGAAATATCCGTGAACTGCGCAACGCTGTAGAATATTTTATATTTACTGATAAAAAAGTCATTGGTATGGAAGAGCTTCCGCCTACCATTTCCCGAACAATTTCAATCAATGATGTATTGCATAAAAAATCATCAGAACAGAAGACAGATGTTCTTCCCCATAGCCACTATTCAGAGAATTTCTGGTTTGTACTGGAGAAGCTTTTTAATGCTTCCAATGAGCATATCTCTATAGGCAGAGAAAAAATTTATCAGTCAGCCCAGGAAAAGCATCTGGCCTTATCCCAGAAGGAAATCAGAGATATTCTTAAAAAAATGGATGAAGAAGATATCTGTAGGATCAGAAAGGGCAGAGGTGGTTGTCATTTGACAGAAAATGGTCGAAGATTATGGTTAAATAGGTTAAAATATAACATCAATTAACCACTTAGCCCATTTTATTAACCAGTATAACCATATAAAGACAAAAAAATACTATAAAATGGCGGTTTTGAAGTTGGCACGCTTTTTGCTTCTTATATAGGTGTAAGAAATGCTATAGCAAAATAAAACATTAAGGAGAAAGAAAAGCATGAAGTACAACTTTGATGAAGTTATTGACCGCAATGGTAATCGTGCTGCCAAGTACGATGAACGCACAAAGAAATTTGGTACGGCAGATGTCATTCCTCTCTGGGTTGCCGATATGGATTTCAGAACTGCTCAGCCAATTATTGATGCCTGCAAAAAGAAGGCAGAGGAAGGAATCTGGGGCTACACATCCAGACCTGAAAGCTATTTTGAAGCTGTACAGAGATGGGAAGAACGGAGAAATAACTGGGTACCGGATATTTCTCTTATGAGCTGGAGCCTTGGTGTTGTGCCTGCACTGTCGGCTATCGTAAAAGTATTCAGCCATACAGGAGATAAAGTCATGATACAGACACCGGTCTATTCCGAATTCTATGATGTTGTTGAAGCCTGGGATCGTATCGTTTTGGAAAATCAGCTGGTAGAAAAGAATGGCCAGTGGGTGATTGATTTTGAAGATTTTGAAGCTAAAGCTAAGGAGGCAAAGATTTTCCTTTTATGCAATCCTCATAATCCTCTGGGAATTGTCTGGGATCCTGAAGATCTGAAGAAAATGGCTGAAATCTGTATTGCCAATGATGTATTACTGGTATCCGATGAAATTCATTCTGATTTGATTTTCCACGGGAAAAAGCATACACCGACGGCCACCTTATCCGATGAGATCGCCAAACATATTATTACTTGTGTATCTGCAACAAAGACATTCAATCTTGCAGGTCTGCAGGCATCAACTACAATTTTCCCGAATGTGGAAATAAAGCAGAAATTTGACCGTTTCTGGATGAATATGGATATTCATCGAAACAATGCATTCAGCTCCGTAGCCATGGAAGCCGCTTATAATGAAGGTGAGGAATGGCTTGAGCAGTTATTGGAATATCTTTCTGATAATTTTGATTTTATTAAAGCTTACTGTGATGAATATATTCCACAGATCAAACCGAATATACCGGATGCAACCTACCTTGTATGGCTGGATTGCAGAGAGCTTGGAATGAACAACGAAGAACTTCGTAAATTTATGATTGAAAAAGCCGGGCTAGGTCTGAACGAGGGATATACTTTTGGCCGCAGTCTGAACGGTTTCATGAGATTGAATGCAGCCTGTCCAAGATCTGTACTGCAAAAAGCCATGGAACAGTTAAAAACAGCAGTTGAACAGTTATCATCATAAGAAAAATTATCAGGGAGGATAAAATAAATATGAATAAGAAGAAAATCTGGGAAAGCTACAAATTTCCAATTATACTGTTGTGCGGAATTATGATTGGCGCGGTCATCGGTCTTATAATGGGTGAAAAGGCTTCTGTCCTTGCTCCGATCGGCGATATCTTTTTGAATCTGATGTTTACAATTGTCGTACCGATGGTGTTTGTATCCATTGCTTCTTCAGTTGGAGCAATGATCAACATGAAACGTCTTGGCAAAATTCTTGGCAGTCTGGTTCTGACTTTTGTAGTTACCGGCATATTTGCTTCTGTATTGGTACTTGTTGTCGTTAATATCTGGCCGCCTGCAGCGGGTACCAGTATTACAATGGGGACTGCTGAAATAGGCGAAACAGCAAGTGTCAGCGAAATGATCGTTGGTATGCTGACAGTTGATGATTTTTCGGGGCTTTTATCTCGTAAAAACATGCTTCCTATTATTATTGCTTCTGTATTATTTGGTTTTGCTGTAGCAGCCTGTGGTGGTGAAGAAAGTCCTGTCGGTCAATTATTAGCCAATTTAAATCAGATTATCATGAAACTGGTTGACATTATTATGAAACTGGCTCCAATAGGTCTGGGCGCATATTTTGCAAACCTGGTTGGTGAATTCGGACCTCAGCTCATCGGTGATTATGGAAGAACCATGCTGGTTTATTATCCGATGTGTCTGGTATATGCTCTTGTATTTTTCCCTCTGTACAGCTGGTTTGCAGGCGGCAAACTTGGTGTAAAGCGTATGGCTAAAAATATTCTGAATCCTGCAGTGACAGCATTTGCAACACAGAGCTCTGTTGCCACACTCCCTGTTAATATGGAAGCCTGCAAAAAGATTGGTGTTCCGGAAGATATCAGCAATATCGTTCTTCCAATGGGCGCTACGATGCATATGGATGGTTCTGTATTATCATCTATTACAAAGATTGCTTTCCTGTTCGGAATTTTCCAGATGCCTTTTACAGGTGTCGGTACATATGCAATGGCAATTGCCGTGGCAGTAATGAGTGCCTTTGTTCTCTCAGGTGCACCTGGCGGTGGTCTTGTCGGTGAAATGCTTATTGTCAGTATGTTTAACTTCCCGGCTGAAGCTTTCCCGCTGATTGCAACTATCGGATTCCTGGTAGATCCTGCTGCAACCTGTCTGAATGCTTCCGGTGATACAATTGCATCTATGATCATTTCCCGTCTGGTAGAAGGTAAAGACTGGCTGAAAAACAGAATTGAATCAGGAGAAGCAGAGGCATAATCAGATACAAAATAACCCTATCAAATATCAATATCGAATTATGAAAGGAATAAAAAAATGTTAAAAGTATATGGTTCATCAATGTGTGAAGATACGGTAGCATGCATTGCAAAATTAAATGAGGAAAAAATAGCTTATGAATTTATTGATATTACAAAGGAACTGCCAAATTTAAAGGTCTTCCTCAGTATCCGTGACAAGAGTCCTTTATATGACGGCATAAGAGAAAACGGCGGCATCGGCATCCCTTGTATCGAAAAAGAGGATGGCAGTTATACATTAGACTGGGAATCTATTTTTAAATAACTAAAATAATGAGGAGTTGGATGAGATGGAATTTAATTATCGGATAAGAAAAGGAACCATAGATGATGCGGATGCCCTTGCAGAAATCGAGGCTATCTGTTTCCCTGCAGCGGAAGCTGCCGGCAAAGAAGCGCTTGCTTTCAGGCTTCAGACATTTCCTGAATGCTTTTTTGTAGCAGAAGCCGATGGACGTTGTATTGGTTTCATAAATGGCTGTGCCACCAATGAAAGAGTCATTGCCGATGAAATGTATGAAAAAGCGGAGTGCCATATACCGGATGGCGCCTATCAGTCCATATTTGGTCTGGATACGCTTCCGGAGTACCGATGCCATGGCGTAGCTGCAGCACTTATGAACCGGTTAATTGACGACGCCCGCGCTAAAGGAAGAAAAGGCCTGATACTTACCTGTAAAGACCATCTCATCCCTTATTACAGTAAATTCGGCTATCAGCATATGGGTGTATCCAGTTCCGTACATGGCGGTGCCGTGTGGAACGATATGATTCTTGAATTTTAAAACATATAATTGAACAGGAGAAAAAACAATGAACGTAATTAATACAAAAAATGCACCAGGTGCAATTGGTCCATATTCACAGGCATATGAAGTTAACGGTTTTGTATTTACATCCGGACAGATTCCGGTAAATCCTGAAAACGGTACTGTTCCGGAAGGAATCTCTGCCCAGGCAGAACAGAGCTGCAAAAATGTGAAGGCTATTCTTGAAGCAGCAGGCACCGGTCTGGAAAAAGTATTTAAAACCACCTGTTTTCTGGCAGATATGAATGATTTCGCAGCCTTTAATGAAATATACGCAAAATATTTTATTTCCAAACCGGCCAGAAGCTGTGTGGCAGTTAAATCATTACCTAAGGGTGTACTCTGTGAAGTAGAGGCAATTGCTGTTAAATAATTTGGCAGAACAGGAGATATTATGAATTTTTTTACTCAGCTGATAAAGGATGATATGAAACCTGCACTGGGAGTTACTGAGCCGGGAGCAATTGCCTTTGCAGTGGCAACAGCCCGCAGCTATGTACATGGGGATATAGAGAGTGTTGGGCTTCGTTTAAACAGTGGTATTTTCAAAAATGCATTTACCTGCGGTATTCCAGGGAGCAGCCAGGTGGGCAATTTTCATGCAGCAGCTTTAGGAGCCATTGCAGCAGATCCTGAAAAAGGTCTGGAATGTCTGAATGGTATCACCGATTCTCAGCGGGCTCTGGCTGTTCAGATGGTAGAACAGGGGAAGATATCTGTCGAGATGAGCGGTATTACCAGTAAAATTTTCATTGAGGCAACTGTTAAGGATGCATGTACAACAGCCACAGTTGAAATCCGGGATACTCATACCAATATTGTAAAAATCACAGTCAATAGCAAAATCGTTTTTGAAAAGGAAATTCAGCAGGCTGACAATGAAGAAGCAAATCATTCCATTCATCAGCATACTCTGGCAGACCTTGTAGAATATGCTGAGACAGTACCGGTGGAAGAAATTGAATTTATTAATGAAGCTTATAGAATTAATCTGGCGCTGTTTGTAGAAGGGCTTCACAGTGACAAAACGACCTATGCACCTTATCTCTTCCATCAAAATTATAATACCATCATTTCGGAAGACGAACAGAAGACAGCATCTTTATTATGCAATGGTGCAATAGAAGCAAGAGTTATCGGTCTGAACAAACCAGCTATGAGTATCACCGGTTCCGGTGCCCATGGAATCATTGCCACAATGCCTCTTTATGGAGTGTGTAAAGTTAACGGATACAGCAATGAAGCTCTGCTGCGTGCAACGGCACTGAGTTATCTGATATGTATGTATATTAAAGAATATTCCGGTAAATTGTCTGCATTCTGCGGATGTGCCATTGCAGCCGGAACAGGTATGGCCTGCGGACTTGTTTTTCTTAAAGGCGGCACTGTTCAGATGATGGAAAAAGTTATCAACAATATGGCAAGCAGTATTACCGGTATGATTTGTGACGGCGGCAATCAGGGATGTACAATGAAAGGTATTGTAGCTGTAGACGCAGCTTTTGCTTCTGTCAATATGGCAATGAACGATGTATTCATTGACCGGGTACATGGCATCAATGGATGCACACCTGAAGAAACCATGCGTTATATGGGCAGAATTGCTTCTCCCGGAATGGAAGGGACCGAAAAAACAATCATCGAAATACTGGAAGAAAAAAAGAAACATATTTAATACAAAGGATAACAAGAGGTTAGATCATGGAAAAAGAACTATACAAAGCTTATGTCAGTATTCTGGAAGAGGAATTGATTCCTGCAATGGGATGCACTGAACCGATTGCCATCGCTTATGCGGCAGCCATCGCGAAAGCAGCTCTTGGCAGTCTTCCCGAAAAAACAGAAATCAGTGTCAGCGGTAATATTATCAAAAATGTAAAAAGTGTCATTGTGCCGCATACAGGCGGACTGCATGGTATTGAAGCAGCAGTAGCGGCCGGACTGGTTGCGGGCAATGCCAGAAGAGAACTTGAGGTTATCGCTGATGCAACAGAAGCCGAAATTGCCAATATTGCTGAATATCTTAAAACGGCAGATATTCAGGTGTCCCGGGCTGAAACAGAACGTATATTTGAGATTGACATAAAGGTATTTGCTGCTGAAAACTCCGCATCAGTCAGAATTGTAGATGGACATACCAATGTTGTTCTCGTTAAGAAGAATGACGAAATACTGTATGAGAGCAAAGCTGTCTCCAATGATCCTGAAGAAGCTGTTCACAAGACAGATCATAGCGTGCTGACAGTGGAACAAATCGTTGCATTTGCAGAAGATGTCAATATTGAAGATGTCAAAGAAGTGCTGGATCGTCAGATTAGCTATAATACAGCTATTGCTAAGGAAGGGTTGAACGGACAATACGGTGCCAATATCGGCAAAGTACTTCTGACATCATACGGCGATTCTGTCAGCAATCGCGCAAAAGCATGGGCTGCTGCCGGTTCCGATGCAAGGATGAATGGATGCGAACTGCCGGTTGTCATTAACTCAGGCAGCGGTAATCAGGGAATCACTGTATCACTGCCGATCATTATCTATGCCAGGGAATTAAAAGTATCCGATG
>JBJEJD010000181.1:0-35634 GCA_051877705.1 Coprococcus sp.
GCTTCTCCTGCTCCCGGCCATAGGCCACCAGCCGCTTCACCACATCCCAGTTCATCAGCGGTTCTCCGCCAAAGAAATCTACTTCAAGATTCCTTCTGTTACCGGAATTGGCAATAAGGAAATCCAGAGCCTGTCTGCCGACCTCATAACTCATAATAGCACGGCGGCCATGGTACTCCCCTTCTTCCGCAAAACAGTATCTGCAGGCCAGATTACAGTCATGTGCAATATGAAGGCACAATGCCTTAACAACTGTCTTACGTTTCTTAAAATCAATAATATAATCTTTATAAATATCTTCTGTAAAAAGACTTTCTTCCTTTATTAATGTCTCAATCTCTTCAAAGGCTTCTTCCATATCTTCCACCGGATATTTCGATGAAAGTGTATCAATGATAGAGGCCTTGTCATGGTCTTCATATAAAGCAATAATGTCATAAACCACATCGTCCACTACATGAATAGCTCCGCTGTTGATATCCATGACTATATTGTAACCATTGTTCTTATACTGATGAACCACCTGTGTATACTCCTAACTATCTTATATTCCAAATCTCTTGTATGTCATCCCGGCCGCAATCAATCTGCCTTCTATCCAACATGAACAAGCAGCGATTTAGTCATCCTAAACCGCTGCTCATAATATCGACCGAATCATCAGCAATCAGGACCTGTTATTTATTATTCTCGCAGCTCTGATTACCTACTGTACAGGAAGTCTTGCATGCAGACTGACAAGAAGTCTGGCACTCGCCGCATCCGCCCTTAACCATGCTCTGTTTCATAGATCTGGTGTTTAATGATTTGATACGTTTCATTATGTACTCCTCCTTCAATTATGAACTTGAACTATTATAACAAAACTGAAGAAAGAATGCAATATGATTATTTACGAATTATATGAAAGCTCCGCTATATTCGTAACTACTCAGCCCAACATGCCGCCAAGCATACCGCTGCCTATACATATGAGAGCAGGAACAGTCTGAATTCTAAAACCATGAGCATCCATTCCGCCCGATAAAGCTGCAATAACACAGACTAGCAGATAATACAGAAATCCCGACAGAAGTCCCCATAAAAACTTTTTAAAGCCTGCTTTTCTCCCTGCTATCCATCCTCCTGCCAGAGCCGCCGCAATGTATATGAAATGAACACCGATCTTTATTCCCATACTTCCCACATCTGCCACATACATCAGTAAAGCCATAATGAAAATCAAAGCCATCGTCACTGCCGTACTCATCAGTATACCTGCAGCAATTCCCCGTATTATTTTTCGGATATCCATCTGCTGCTCCATGATCATCCCCCCTTTGTGTTAATTTATGCCGGTATGCGAAGAATAATTCCATTGCCTGATATGCACCATCAATGATACAATATCTGTATCGCTGATTTTAATTATTTTATATAAATACAGGAGGATTTTTAGTGGACAGAATTGATTTGCACACCCATTCCAACGCTTCAGACGGCAGTATGACGCCATCTGAACTGATGATCCATGCCAAAGAAGCGGGGCTTCGCGCAGTTGCTCTGACTGATCATGATACAACGGAAGGATTGGCTGAAGCCAGACAGGCAGCAGAAGAAACTGATATCGAACTTGTCTGCGGCGTTGAACTTGCCGCATGGCAGGACAAAACAGAATTGCATATTGTCGGTCTGGATATTGATGAGAAACAGCCTGAATTTCTTGCCGCTATGAAAGAAATGCAGCAAATCCGTGAAGACCGCAACCGCAAAATGATAGAACTCATGGCCAATGCAGGCGTCGACATCACATTAGAAAAGCTTCATGAAAAAGAAGGAGCCGGTGTACTTACCCGTGCCAATTTTGCCAGATATCTGGTCTCTGTTGGCTTTGTCACAAGCATTGATGAAGCTTTCAAACGCTACCTTGATAACGGACGTCCCTTTTATCTGCCCCGCAAAAAGATAACGCCTGAAAGAGCTATCACCTTAATTAAATCCGCCGGGGGCATACCTGTTCTTGCTCACCCGATGCTCTATAGACTTGGAAAACAGACCCTTGAAAAATATGTGTGCCTATTGAAGGAGATGGGCCTTGAAGGCATGGAAGTCTACTATTCAACCAACACGCCTTCTGATGATCTCTACCTCAGCCATCTTGCCAATCGTTATGATCTGAAATATTCCGGCGGATCCGATTTTCATGGAACATATAAACCACATATTAAAATCGGCACTGGCAAGGGACGCCTGGTAATTTCGTATGATATTCTTGAAAAACTCAGAAAACGATAATGAATATAAAAGGCGCCTGTCACCAATCCTCTCAGCAACAGGCACTTTTTATATTTGTCTATTATTATTCTTCCTCGTTAGCTTTTTCAACACTGACGATGGCTTCCTTCTGCATCGGAATACGGCAATGTCTGTCGCTGCCGAACTCCACAACAACAACCTCTTCTGAAATATCAATAACAACACCGTAGAATCCGCTTGTTGTCAGAATACTGTCACCAACCGCAAGATTGGCAAGCATGGCATCCATTTTCTTCTGGCGTTTCTTCTGAGGACGTACAGAAAGAAAATACATTAAAACTGCAAACACTGCGATATAAGCAACAAGAATACCGATGGCACCTGCAGTACCGCCGCCTGATGTTAATACTGGTAAGAAATTCATTTGATGATCCTCCTTAATCTTCTTTACTCAAAAAGCCTTCCAGCTTTGCTTTTTTGAATTCACTGTAACGATGTTCTCTGATGGCCAGACGAATTTCCTCCATCAGATGGTTATAAAAATACAGATTGTGCAGAACACATAAACGCATGCCGAGCATCTCTTTCGCCTTCAGAAGATGACGAATATAAGCCCTGCTGTAATTGCGGCAGGCCGGACACTGGCACCCCTCCTCAATCGGTCTGGCATCCAGCTCATATTTTGCATTGAACAGATTCAGCTTCCCATGATTGGTATAGACATGACCATGACGGCCATTTCTTGATGGATACACACAATCAAAGAAATCAATCCCCCGATCAACACCTTCCAGGATATTTGCCGGCGTTCCGACTCCCATCAGGTAAGTCGGTTTATTCTGAGGAAGATTCGGCACCACTTCATCCAGAATATGATACATTTCCTCATGAGATTCACCAACAGCCAATCCGCCTACGGCATAGCCGTCCAGATCCATATCACCAATGGTCCTGGCATGATTCACACGGATGTCTGCAAAGGTCCCTCCCTGATTAATGCCAAAAAGGAGCTGATGAGGATTCACTGTTCCCTCAGCAGAATTCAGTTCCTGCATCTTCACCTTGCAGCGTTCCAGCCAGCGAGTCGTCCTGTTGACGGAATTGATCATATATTCTCTGGTGGATGGATAAGGCGCACATTCATCAAAGGCCATGGCAATGGTGGATCCCAGATTGGACTGGATCTGCATGCTCTCCTCAGGTCCCATAAAAATCTTATGTCCGTCAATATGGGATTGAAAATAAACGCCTTCCTCCTTGATCTTGCGAAGCCCTTTCAGCGAAAACACCTGAAAACCACCGGAATCTGTCAGAATAGGCCTGTCCCAATTCATAAACTTATGCAGACCACCCAGCTGTTTCACAATATGGTCACCCGGACGCACATGAAGATGATAGGTATTGGATAATTCCACCTGCGTACCGATCTCCTTCAGATCCGTCGTCGCGACTGCTCCCTTAATTGCAGCCACTGTACCCACATTCATAAAAACAGGTGTCTCAATGACACCGTGAACAGTTTCCATATGTGCACTCTTCGCTCTGCCGTCTGTAGCAACTATCTGATACATACACTCACCTGTTATCTAATCTTTACGCTCAAAAAAGCGATATAATTAGTATACCTGTAATCCTTTTATTTATCAACTAAAAAATTCATAAATTATGAATAACAGTACAAAAGCCGGTTCACTCATGACTATCCAGTCTTAGTGCCCCGACTTTTGCCTTGCAATTTTATTTATGAATATATTTCTGCGTTCTAATTATCGCTGTCCTTCCAGTTAATTTACTGGACAGCATATTTATTTAATACACAATTAAAGCTCTCATTATTACCACTATAACAGACTTTTAACTTACTCCTCAGATCAAGACTCAGTATGCCAAGCATAGACTTTGCATCAAGTGCAATTCTGTTAAAATAAACATCAATATCAAAATCACATTCCGACGCAGCATTCACAAATTCTTTTGCACCTTCAATACTATTCAGTACAATATTTTTTTCGTTCATGATATACCTCCTTAAGACACAGGTCTTTCATATCAACTTAACTTTTCCACTGTTTCTTCTGCATTGGTCCAACCAATCTTTCAACTGGTTGCTATATTTTTACCACACTTCTTTTTTGTTGTCAAAATTGGTATTTTATGGAAAGTGATATTTTAATTGTGCAATATGTTGCTTCACTAAAGGATTTTTATTAACATTTGTGCATTTTCATACTCATTTGTTAAATATTTTTAACATTCTCCTTGAATTCTGGCGGGGATTGTCAATCATACACTTCTAACCACGACAAATTTCATAAACTTTTGGACTTCTCTGCTTTTTCCAATGCTTGCTATACACACCAAAATCTATTATAATGAAGAATAAATATCCATTTATACTATGCTCAATTACGTAAGGAGTAACAAAATTATGGCTGGCTCAACATTTGGAAATATATTCAAAATCACTACCTGGGGCGAATCCCACGGTAAAGCTATCGGCGTTGTTGTGGACGGATGTCCGGCAGGCCTTCCGCTGACAGAAAACGATATCCAGTATTATCTCAATCAGCGTAAACCGGGGCAGTCCCGCTATACGACCCCACGCAAGGAGGACGATGCCGTAGAAATCCTGTCTGGCGTATTTGAAGGCAGGACCACCGGCAGTCCGATTTCCCTGATCGTCTGGAATAAAAATGCCCGTTCATCAGACTATTCTGAAATCGCAGGTTATTATCGTCCAGGGCATGCGGACTATACCTTTGATGCCAAATATGGCTTCAGAGATTATCGGGGCGGAGGACGTTCATCCGCCCGTGAGACCATTGGCCGTGTGGCTGGCGGTGCCATTGCCCTGAAGATCCTGGAAAGCTGCGGTATCCATATCTGTGCCTATACAAAGTCCATTGGCCCTGTTTCCATCAATCCGGAACATTTTAACGAGGAAGACATCTTCCGCAACCCCATGTATATGCCGGATGCAGAGGCTGCTGCACAGGCTGAAGCCTATGTATCTGAGAAAATGCATGAACAAGACTCCAGCGGCGGTGTCATCGAATGCCGTATTCAGGGCATGCCTGCCGGTATTGGAGATCCTGTTTTTGAAAAACTGAACGCTAACCTGGCCAAAGCCGTCTGCTCCATCGGAGCTGTCAAAGGATTCGAAATAGGCGATGGTTTTGCGGTGAGCGCATCCTGCGGTTCCATCAACAATGATGCCTTTACCATAGATGGCAATGGTCATATCATCAAGAAGACCAATCACGCCGGCGGTATTCTCGGCGGTATGAGCGATGGTTCGGAGATCATTTTCCGTGCAGCCATCAAACCGACGCCATCCATTTCCAGAACACAGAAGACCATTAATAAACAGGGAGAATCCATTGATATTCAAATCAAAGGCCGGCATGATCCAATCATTGTCCCGAGAGCTGTTATCGTTGTCAAATCCATGGCTGCGCTGGCTATCGTGGATGCACTGATGCTCAACATGACGGCGCGGATCGATTATCTGACGGATTTTTATTACTAAATAATTTTAAAATCTGTCATATAAAAACTGATATAGTAAAAAGGCACTCTGTATTTTCCAGAGTGCCAGCTTATTAATGATGTTTTCTCGTAAGATTATGTATCATACACGCAATCTGATACTGCATTCTCTCATCGGCATTCTCGAGATTGCAGTTCAACAGTTTTTTTATATTATTAATACGATAAAGTGCTGTATTTCTATGTGTATACATGGCTTCCGCCACCGCCTGAATACTGCCGCTATGTTCCAGATACAGTTCCAGAGTATCAATATAACTGGTATTATGATTGCGGTCGTACTCTATCAGCGGCTGCAGCAGATTATCCCCCATCTCTTTTAAAAGCGCCCGATCCGGCACCATACTGATCAGACGATAAATCCCCATTTCATCAAAATAAATCAGGTTCTTCCCTGTTCTGAGAGCCATATCCACAGCAACCCTGGCACGCTTATAACCAATATGTAAATTGGATATATCCGTTACCATGCTGCCTACACCCACCGCTATTGTCTCCGATTTCATCTTGCGCCGTACTCTGCCTATAAATCCGGTCAGAATATCCCGCACCTGCTCTTCAGACAAAGCATTGATAACCAATACAAAATTAGAATCATAATAAAAGAACTGGCCATTATGAGTTATATTTTCCAGATAGATCTGCATCTTATAGGCGATGCGCCGCCGGTCCACCGTATCCATAACATCCAGGTTTCCCGTTGAAATCAATATAATCTGAAAAGTTCCATCCACATCAAAATAAGGCAGCAGATCCTTTTCATACATTCCCATATTCTCCGGCTCTTCAATAGCACGAACCAGCGCATTCGCTATCTGTTCATCTGCAGCACCCTGCAGGAAAATACGAATATTCAGATCCTTGATCATATCATACAGCTGTATACGCCACGGTATTGTCAACAGAGGAAAATCATTTTCATCGCTGTATTTTATGACACTCTCCGGAACCTCCTTAATATACTGTCCTGTATTAATAATAAGCCCCGAAGCATGGCGCGCAACCAGTTCCTTTATCAAACCCATCAGTTTTTCTTCCGTAGGAAAACCAAGGCCAGTCGTCACCGCCAGATCTTTGCCCTTAAAATTCTCCAATATTGTAATATCCTCCATAAGAAGAATCCAGCTTATGGAATTAGACCACCCCTTACTGCCTCCAATCAAATTCATCTGATACTTTGTCCTGGATACTACCAGCATATCTTCAATTGTAAATCCCATTGTTCCCCCCGTTACCCGTCATACAATAATCAACCTTTGTGCTTGCAGCACATATTTATCCCCGATCTTTTATGTTTTTATCCTATAGTTTTCTATCCAGAATATGGTATTCTATAGTTACAAAGCACAAAAAACTTTTACATATATAAAATAACAGGGGGAAATAAAAATGTCAATTATTGGGCCGGAAAGATATAATGATTTTGTTTTAACACACGAAACACCACAGTGGGCTAAGCTTGAACGTTATGAATATTGTGAACCATTTTTTGACACAATAACAACTGAAAAGCCAAAAAAGAGCATTTATTCATTTGTAAGAACTCTTACATCATTATTCCTGTAAAATATAAAAAAGGATGCCATACCAATTCTCTCTCTGGTATGACATCCTTTTTTAATGCCTGCTTTTATTCCGCATCAACAATATCGTCATCTTCAGGGATAATGATGGCAGCCGCAATATACAGCAGCAAGCCTGTCCCTACTGAAAAGATACTCAGAACAGCCCAAACAAGACGAATCAATGTGGCATCGATATCAAAGGTCTCACCAAGACCTCCACATACTCCTGTTAACATCTTGTTGCTTTTCGATTTTCTTAATTTGATTTTATTCATCATAATACCTCCCATATTCCCGTGTGCATACACAATTTCTTTTTGCTTATAATATCTTCCATTTTCAAAAAAATCCTCACATTTTATTGAAAATCATCTGGATAAATACGGAATAATATCAATCAAGCTGTCCGCTTTACCATACAGGATCTTCGATAATTCTTCATCCGGCTGGGACAGATCCGGCACCATAATTGGTTTACATCCGGCTCTGTAAGCGGACAAAATACCATTTGGTGAATCTTCCAGTGCAATACAGGCTTCCGGCTTCTCACCTATCATTTTACATGCATGCAGATACACGTCCGGCATTGGCTTGCCGTGAGGCACCATGGCCGTGCAGACGATCTGATCAAAATAATTCAGTATGCCTGCCTGATCCAGATAATCCATGGCTTTTGTTTCATCTGTAGCCGTAGCGACCGCCGTCTTATAATAATGACTCTTCAGATAATCGAGCAGCTCATCAATCCCTGGTTTTTTTTCCACAGGATGCTTCTCCATATAAGCATTCATCAACTCTTTGCGCCGCCTCCGAACAGCAAAAAAATCAAAATCCTCACCAAAAATCCTTTTCATCTTCGGAGCGGCGAACTCCGGTGCCAGACTGCGAACCATAAGACTGTGTTCAAACTGCCAGTCAAATCCCGCTTCCCGGGCTGCTTCCATCCAAAAATGACAGTAAATTTTTTCTGTATCCAGAATAAGTCCATCCATGTCAAAAATGACGGCTCTTATCATAAAATATCATCCTTACTATTTTTGTTCATCCTTAAACCGATCGAACAATCCTGTAAAATCAAATGTTGCAAAGTAATCCATTGGCGTCTCTGCACGTCGGATCATTTCTGTCGTTCCATCCTCTTTTAAAAGGATTTCCGCAGAGCGAAGCTTACCATTATAATTATATCCCATTGAAAAGCCATGAGCACCTGCATCGTGAATAATAATGTAATCACCTATATCTATCTTCGGCAGCATCCGGTTGATGGCAAACTTATCACTGTTCTCACAAAGACCTCCGGTCACATCATACATATGATCACATGGTGCATCTTCCTTGCCTGATACAGTAATATGATGGTAAGCGCCATAAATGGCCGGTCGCATTAAATTAGCCGCGCATGCATCCAATCCGATATATTCTTTGAAAATATGTTTCTCGTGAATAGCTGTAGCAATCAAATGCCCATAAGGTGCCAGCATAAAACGCCCCATTTCTGTAAAAAGCGCCACATCTCCCATACCGGCCGGCACAAGGATCTCATCATATACTTTATGCACCCCTTCACCGATCACTTCAATATCATTCGGTGTCTCATCCGGTGAGTAGGCAATACCAACACCGCCGGACAGATTGATGAAGCGGATGTCAGCGCCTGTTTCTTCATGGATTTCCACAGCTGTCTGGAAAAGAATTTTTGCCAGTGCCGGATAATATTCATTCGTCTTTGTGTTACTGGCAAGAAATGCATGAATGCCAAAATGCTTCACACCTTTGGATTTCAGATATTTAAAACCCTCTGTAAGCTGTTCACGGGTAAAACCGTATTTTGCCTCTCCCGGCACATCCATAATAGCAGTGCTGATCTTAAAGTCACCGCCCGTATTGAAACGACAGCAGACTGTCTCAGGAAATTCACCCACATTTTCCTCAAAATATTTTAAATGAGTCAGATCATCAAAATTAATGATAACGCCCATATCTTTCGCATAAGCATATTCATTGGCCGGAGTCACATTAGAGGAGAACATCACATCATGACCTTCAAAACCACAGGCTTTTGCCATCATCAATTCTACTTTGGTAGCACAGTCCAGTCCACATCCTTCTTCCTTCAAAATCTGAAGAATAGCAGGAGTCGGTGTGGCTTTTACTGCAAAATATTCCTTAAATCCCTTATTCCAGGAAAACGCTTTATAGACCTTTCTTGCATTCTCTCTGATCCCCTTCTCATCATACAAATGAAACGGGGTAGGATATTTCTTCACGATCTCATCTAACTGAGCTTTTGTCACAAAAGGTACTTTCTTCATTGTTCGCAACTTCCTTTCTTATTCTGCCTCAGTTCAATCAATTGAATCTGGCGGCTTAATGACTGTTTAAATAAATCAATCAGATTCTTCTTGCCTGAATACAGACAGGAACAATTTTCATTCCTTACGAGATCACCGGTCAGCACATTCACAGAGTCCACGATCAGCCCGATCTGGCGGTCAGCAATCTCATCACTGTGATAAATTATAGCGCCCTGCAATTTAAATGGAGGCTCGGTAATCAGAACAACCTTTATCCGGCGTTCAATTAAATGTTCAAGCTTCTCTCTGAACATCTCAAGCATGGCCGCCGAACCTGTCATATATATTCTATATCTGGCACCATCCAGCATATGCCCTGCCTTCTGACAGATATTCTGAAATCCGCTGATGGTAATATAAGCCTCATCGTCATCATGGGCCCTCGGCTGCTGTTCAACAAGACGTTCCGACAGATTCCTGAGATAATCCAGCTTATTGCCGCAAAACTCCTCCACGGAAACAGGTACATACCGCGTTGGCGTTCCTTCCGCCACATAGGCTGCCCCCTTGTCCACCAAGGCAGCCAATGCCGTATAGGTATTGGATCGGGACACCCCTGAGGCTTTAGCTGCTTCATAGCCCGTCATCATCCCCTCGGATAACAACGAATAATAAATAGACGATTCCTGCCTTGTCAAACCGAACTGCATCAGATCATCAATATAGGACATGTTATCACCTGGTATTCCTTTCTAGGAACACTATAATACATATGCCGATAAATGTCAACTCAAAAAGCCCTTCTTTGGAACAGATAATCTAAATCTGCTCCAAAGAAGGGCGTCTGTGCATTTTCAAAGCAGGATCACAACTGATACCAATTACAGTATCTTATGAATCCAGCCTTCCGGTGCCTCGATCGTACCGTACTGAATACCTGTCAATGTATCATATAACTTCTTCGTGATTGGTCCCATCTCTTCCATACCGCTTGGGAAACAGATCTCCTGGCCATGATCAACGATCTTACCAACAGGAGAGATAACAGCTGCTGTACCACAGAGACCACATTCTGCGAAATCTTTCAGTTCGTCCAGTCTTACCTTCCTTGTTGTAACCTTCAATCCAAGATAATGCTCTGCCACATATACCAGAGATCTTCTTGTGATAGATGGAAGAATAGAATCGGAAAGAGGTGTTACGACTTCATTATCCTTCGTCACAAACAGGAAGTTTGCTCCGCCTGTCTCCTCCACATAGGTTCTTGTACCCGGATCAAGGAACAGATTCTCATCAAATCCATTGGCATGGGCTGTTACATTGGCATGTAAGCTCATAGCATAATTCAAACCAGCCTTGATATGTCCTGTGCCACGTGGTGCCGCACGGTCAAAATCACTGACACACAACGTGATCGGCTTAGCACCGCCCTTGAAATATGGTCCTACAGGTGTACAGAAAAGTCTGAACTGATACTCTGCTGCCGGCTTCACACCGATAACAGGGCTGGATGCATACATATATGGTCTCAGATATAATGTTGCGCCGCTGCCATAAGGTGGTACCCATTCTGCATTGGCTGCGACAACCTTCTCAACTGCTTCAAGAAATCTTTCCTTCGGAAACGGCGGCATCTCCATACGCTTCGCCGAATCCATCATACGCTCTGCATTCAGATCAGAACGGAATGTCACAATACTGCCATCCACGTCTCTGTAAGCCTTCAGTCCCTCAAATACTTCCTGACAATACTGAAGAATACCGGCACATTCATTCAATACAATCGTCGGGTCACTGGTCATATATCCTTCGCTCCACTGACCATCCTTATAATCTGCCACGTATCTCTGATCTGTTGTGTGGTAATTAAATCCGATATTACCCCAGTCCAGATTCTTTGTTTCCATAACAATTCCTCCATTCGTAATGTAACTTAAAATTCCCTCAATGTACCAATTATAGTCTTATTACTGCGTAAAATCAATAACTATTTTTAACTTTAATTCGCAAAAGTGGAATTTTTTTACATTAACTCTTTTATTTCGGAAACTTTTCCCCTTCTTGCGTATAATTTGAACATATATTCAATATCAAAATAGGTCTTTTCCTCGCTGTCAGCCACAACCACCCAATCCTCGTCTTCATCCAGATTCGGGAACCATGTATCTGCCTGGTAAGCATAGTCCATACAGGTAACATGCGCCACATCACAATACGGAAGGAACTGTCGGTAAATGCTCTCACCGCCGATAATATAGATATCATCCGCTGCATATTTCTTCAGTTCTTCCAGAGCCTCTTCTATACTGTGGACAATGATGGCGTCTTTTACTCTGTAGGTATGATCACCTGTAATCACAATATTGATCCGGTTTTTCAACGGCAGCCCGTTCGGAAAGCTTTCCAGCGTCTTTCTCCCCATGACCACGACCTTACCCGTTGTGGTCTCCCTGAAAAACTTCATATCCTCCGGAATCCTGTTCAACAGCTTATTCTGATAACCGATTCCCCAGTTTTTATCAACATTCACAATAATATTCATGCCTATATCTCCCTTTTAATGCTGTACATTCATACTGAACTTTCTGTTACACCGCAATCGGTATATTCTTGATCTGCGGACCCGTTACATAATTCTCAATTGTAATATCTTTCGTCGTAAAATCATAAAAATTCTTAATCTCCGGATTCAGTTTAAAAATCGGCGCCGGATGACTCTCTCTCGTGATCAGTTCCTCGATCAGCGGCACATGTCTGTCATAAATATGGGCATCGGCAATCACATGGACCAGCTCGCCCACCTGCATATCACACACCTGAGCCAGCATATACATGAGTACCGCATACTGCACCACATTCCAGTTATTGGCTGCCAGCACGTCCTGGGAACGCTGGTTCAGAACAGCATTGAGTACCAGCCTGTCATCTCCCGGTTTCTTCGTTACATTGAAGGTCATACTATAGGCACAAGGATACAGATTCATCTCATGAAGATCCTGATGCACATAAATATTCGTCATGATTCTCCGGCTGTATGGGTTATGCTTCAAATCATAGATCACCCTGTCTACCTGATCCATCATGCCCTCTTTATACTGATGCTTCACACCCATCTGATACCCATAAGCCTTGCCGATGGAACCTGTCTCATCGGCCCATTCATCCCAGACCGTACTGTTCAGGTCATGAATATTGTTGGATTTCCTCTGCCAGATCCACAGCATCTCATCTGTGGCGCTCTTGATGGCTGTCTTCCGGAGCGTCAGCGCCGGAAATTCCTTCGACAGGTCATAACGGTTGACCACACCAAACTTTTTAATCGTATAAGCAAAGCTGCCGTCCTCCCACTTAGGGCGCACCTTCTCACCTTCGGTACTGCATCCGTTATCAAGGATGTCGCGGCACATATTGATAAACACCTGATCTGCGTAACTCATTCTATCACCTCATCTGTTAATTTCAAAAACATACGTATTCCTATTATAAAGCAGAAACCAAAAGCTGTAAAGTAAATGTCCTTTCTCGTCATCTTCACCCACATGCAAAATATCTGCAAAAAATAACACAGCCGAATTGTTGTAACTATTTTTACCAAAAATATCGCTTTTAAATGGATTTTTATAGCAAAATATGCTAAAATAAAGTATAGGCTTACATGTTAGGAAGTGATTTAATGATCAACACTCTGGACACTATTATGAATGAATACTACCAGCGAATTGAAATCTACAAGAAAATGCAGCATGATGTGGAAGATATTATCAATACACTGATTGAAGTTCATCAGATCAAAATCTCCACCATGTCTCTGCGTATCAAGACTGAGCAGGCTTTACGCAACAAGATTATCTCCAAAAATAAATATCTTCATCTGGAAGATATTACAGATATACTTGGATGCCGGATTCTGACACTTTTTGAAACAGATATAGAAAAGATTCTGAATCTTCTGGAACAAACCTTCGAAGTATGTGAGATTGTGGATAAACGTAAGAAAAACAAACGCAACCGTATAGAGTTTGGATATAGTTCTGTCCATCTGGTCGTTAAATTCACCGATGAGCGCTGCAATCTGGTGGAATATCAGAAATATCAGGATATTCGTTTTGAGATTCAGCTGCGCACCGTTCTTCAGCATGCATGGGCTGAAGTGGAACATGGTCTTGGGTACAAATCCTATTATGAACCACCTATGGATATTACCCGCAAGCTGAATCGTCTGGCAGGCACTCTGGAACTTCTGGATGAAGAATTTGAAACGATCCGTTACGAGATTTCACTGTACAATCAGAGCATGAACAAAGTAGAAAAAATTTTAAAAACAGATATCAATAAAGAATCTCTGACTGCATTTGCCGATAAAAGTGAACTGGTTCAGGAACTGGTACAGCAGGTAGCTGAGAAACACAATTTTACCATCGTTCATGATCCGGCCATTCTCAGCCAGCAGCGTCTGGTGGCCAAGCTCAATTTCTATGGCTATCAGTATATCCATGAACTGAATGACGATATGTATCGTTATCGAAAATCCATTCTGGCCATCGGTGAAGAGTTGTCCCAGAAGATCAATTATGATATTTCATCCATCAATTATTACAGTCCGATCCTCTGGTTCTCTTTCGTTCCCGTTATCAAGAATCTGCTGGCAGGCCATGAAGCCTCCTCTGACAACATCGTTGACGATGTCATTCTGGAAGCCTTCAAAATGAATAATGGTTCCATAATCAATTTTTTCATGGAACACCGTTTACAATAGTCCCGATATAATTTTATCTAATAGAAAAAGGCTGCCATCTGGCAGTCTTTTTCTCGTAAAACACTAATCCCGGCTCTCAATAAAGAACGCTTTCCCTTCTTCAATCACGATCTCCCCTTCATCCGCTTCCAGTTCGTTGCTGACACATATGCTCTCCCCCAGATGGACTGTATACCGGTCAAGAGGATATTTGAAACCTTTCAGAGTGACTGCCTTCAGCTCTTCACTCACCGGAATCAAAGATACATAATGTCCGAACTGCTCCGCCTTTTTCAGGATAAACCGTTCCTCAATCAGCCGGATCCGGTTGTTCCGGTCCACAATAATACCAGTCATACCTGCTGCCCGTGTCTGCTCCAGCAGCTGCAGATTGGCCAGCATATGATCTGCCCTTGTGCCCGTGGCTCCCAACAAAGTAATCTCCACATCTTCTTCACTGCCGTTTTTCTTTATTTTCTGCTCTCCCAGACGAATAGCCAGCTTCAGGGCGATATCCGTATCTGTATAATCCTTTTCAGGATTAAATCGATGAATCTCAATATCTCCCCTTTTGAGATATTTTTCAAGAATATCCGGCGATATTGTGTCAAAATCCCCCACCAAATGATCAAAATTAATATTAATTCTAATATTATTCTCCACTTTATCCCAAAAGGCCAGCGCACCATCCACTACAATGATATGCTCAAAATACTCTCTTTCCAAAAAAGAGAAGGCAAAATCCTCATCAATTCTGCCCCCCGTAATAATTAATATTTTCATATTCTGCCCTTATTTAATATTGCTACTTAATAATTATATTCTGACATGATTTTTTTGAACTGATGAATGTTTTCTGTGATGTCTCCGCTGAATATTTTTGAGCCTGAGACCAGGACAGTGGTGCCAGCTTCAATCAGCATAGCAAGATTTTTCGTATCAACACCGCCATCTACCTCGATATCTGTATCCAGGCCGCGCTCATTAAGTATACTGCGGAGTTCACGGATCTTACCCGTAACAGCAGGAATATAACTCTGGCCGCCAAATCCCGGATTAACACTCATAATCGTAATCATATCCACATCATCCAGCACATAATCCAGTACAGAAAGCGGTGTAGCCGGATTCAGGGCAACACCTGCCTTTATGCCAAAACTGTGAATCAGCTGAAGGGTTCGGTGCAGATGAATGCACGCTTCCGCATGAACAACGATGATATCGGCTCCAGCCTTCACAAAATCCGGTATCAATGCATCCGGATTCTGTACCATCATATGCACATCAAAAATCTTATCCGTACACCCGCGGACGCATTTCATAACCGGCGCTCCATAAGTAATATTCGGTACAAAACAGCCATCCATCACATCGATATGGATATAGTCTGCTCCAGCCCGATCCGCCGTAATTATTTCCTCCCCAAGTTTACTGAAATCTGCTGAAAGAATAGACGGTGCTAATTTTATTTTCCCCATATTAATACCTCCTCTGACCGGCCAGTTCTTCATAAAACATTTTATAATTCACGTAACGTTCCCTGCTGATTTCCTGCTCTTCCACAGCCTGCTTGACTGCACAGTCCGGCTCATTGATATGATTGCAGCCATTAAACCGGCAATGATCAAAATAAGTTTCAAATTCAGGATAATAATACTTGAGTTCTTCCTTCTCCCACCCCTCCAAATATAGAGTACTGAATCCAGGAGTATCCATAAGATAAGTCTCATGGCCTATGGAAAACAACTCAGAATGTCTGGTTGTATGCCGTCCCCGTTTAATTTTTTCGCTGACATCCCCCGTTGCCATTTCTGCATCAGGATAAAGAGCATTGGTCATAGATGATTTTCCGACACCTGAAGGTCCGGCCATCACTGTTGTCTTACCGTCAAGAATCTCCCTGACTGTCTCCAGTCCTTCATTCTGACGCACACTTGCTGTCACAACACGGCAGCCGCTTCCTCTGTAAATATCACATAACTTCTGAAGTTCTGCGCTGCTGACCAGTTCCCGTTTATTAAAACATATGACAGTCTTCACCTGCTGCTTTTCCATCATCAGCAAAAAGCGGTCCAGCAGCCCCAGATTTGGAGCCGGCTGTGCCGCCGCAAAGATAATCATCGCCTGATCCACATTGGCCGACGCCGGACGTATCAATTCGTTCCTGCGCAGCAAAATATCAGTAATATTACCTTTTTTGCCTGCTTCATCCAGGCTGTCCAGCAGGACATCATCACCTACAAGGGGCTTCACCTTTCTGTTTCGAAAGATCCCTTTAGCCTTGCATTCATAGATGCCCCGCTGTTCAACATGTACATAATAGAAACCGGCAATACCTTTAATAATCTTGCCCTTCATGCCATCCTCTTAATTATTCAAATGTAACCGTCCAGCTTTCATATCGAATGCCATTAATATACATCGTCGCCGTGCCGGACGAACTGGATTCACTGGTCACAGTCTGATAAGCAGGCAGATTCTCTTCATTTGTATACTGATCATAAATAGTCCTTGTGGTTCCGTTCTGCTCAACTACGACTGTTACCTGACCTTCTTCGTAGACCTGTTTTTCACCATTTTCATCCGTTACATAAACGCCGAACGGAGATGGGAAGTAGACTGTTGCCGTATAGGAACGAACTCTGGAACCAAGGCTGACCGTCAGAGATACCCACGTCCCCTTCTCCACGGATTTTCCAGGTGAATAACTCTGATTCATGACTTTTCCTTCACCATAACTGTCACTATAATCAGAAGAATATCCATTGTAATTCAATCCTGCGTCCTCCAGCATGGAAATAGCCGTATCCAGATCATATCCTCTGACATCCGGCACATTGACATATTCAGTCTTAGCACCCTCACTGACCGTAACGGTAATGGTATCCCCTTCTGCCACCTGACTGCCGGCTTCCGGTGAAGTACTAATAACCTTATCCTTCTGCACCGTATCATCGTTCTCAAATTCAAGATCAACCTTCAATCCTTTATTTTCCAGCTGAGCCTGTGCCTGATTATAATCCATACCTGTTACATCTTCCAGTGCAAAAGTCTCTTTGCCGGTACTGATATAGACAGTGATCATTGTATGAATATCCACTTTTTCACCCGCAGCCGGAGACTGATCATAGACTTTTCCTTCTTCAACATCATCAGAAGCGCCTTTTTGAATATTGATACCAAGTCCCAGGTCTTTCAGCTCAGCTCTGGCCTCATCCTCTGTCTTATTAGTCAGGTCCGGCACAGGAATCTTCTCCTGCGTCTCCGGAAGAACTGATTCGGTAATAGATTCTGTCATTGTATCAGTATCCGTATCCTTATCTCCAAACAAACCGCCGCCGAATAATCCGACTGCATGCCCGATTATAAAGAATATTATCACTGCCAGTATAACAAATCCACCAATGCCCAGTCCCATCATGACCTTACCAAGAGCCGGATTCACTTCCTCATCATCGTCATCATCGTCCGGATCAAAATCCTCTTCCGGCACAGAAATTTTCTTCACCGGCTGTTTTTTCTGGACTTTAGTCTCTTCTTTATTCTTGTCAGATATAATCTTTGTATCATTCCTGTGAAGAGATGCTTCCTTCAGGGAATTAATATCGTCTTCCTGCATGACAATAGTCCTTCCGGAAGGAATAGCTCCCGGAATCACCACATATTCACCATCAGGATGGGTCAGTACCTTACGAAGATCCGCAATCAGTTCACGGGCAGAAGCATAACGTCTGTCCGGTTTTTTCTGCGTACATTTAAGAATGATCTTCTCAAAGCTCCTTGGAATAGATGGTTCCAGTTCACGCGGAGGCACCATCTCGCCCTGAATATGAAGCAGTGCAACAGCAACATTGGTCTCTCCCTCAAAAGGTACCCGACCAGTCACCATCTCATACATGGTAATACCCAGTGAATAAATATCACTTTTCTCATCACTGTACCCGCCTCTGGCCTGTTCCGGTGAAATATAGTGCACTGTTCCTGCTGCCGTTGTTGTAACAGTAGTGGAATCAGCCACCTTGGCAATACCAAAATCTGTCACCTTCACTTTGCCGTCACGGGACATAATAATATTCTGCGGTTTGATATCCCTATGGATGATCCGGTTGTCGTGGGCCGCACTCAGCCCCGATGCAATCTGGACCGAGATATTTAAAGCTTCCCGAATATCCAGCTTGCCTTTCATATCTATATAATTCTTCAGAGTTATACCCTGAACCAGTTCCATAACAATAAAATAGGTGCCGTTATCCTCTCCGACATCATACACATTTACAATATTCGGATGAGACAGTCCGGCTGCGGACTGTGCTTCTACCCTGAACTTCTTAACGAATGTTGCATCTGTACTGTATTCCTGTTTCAGGACCTTTATTGCCACAAGCCGGTTCAGAACATGACATTTTGCTTTATAAACATCCGCCATGCCGCCGGATCCGATTTTTTCGAGTATCTCGTATCTGTTCACCAGATACATTCCAGGCACTAACATTCGTTCACCTCCTCAATCTGCGGTTCTATCACAATAGCAGTAATATTGTCATAGCCGCCGTTTTTCTTTGCTTCTTCTATTAAAATATTCACTGAATCTTCCATAGCACAGGATGCCAGTATATCATACAGGGTATCATCCTCAACCATATTGGACAATCCGTCAGAACACATAAGTATCCTGTCACCCGGACGAAGATCCACTTCAAAGAAATCCGCCTTCACATCCCAGGCCACGCCGATCGCCCTTGTAATAATATTCTTCTCCGGATGATTTCTGGCCTCTTCTCTGGTCAATTCACCCGCACGCATCATTGCCGCCACATAAGAATGATCATCCGTCACCTGATTGATCTCCTCGCCAAGCAGATACAAACGACTGTCACCTACATTGGCCACATAAAGCTGACTGTGCTCTATATAGGCAACCACCATCGTAGTTCCCATACCTGATAGTTCCTCATGCTCAAAGGACTTCTCCAGTACCTTTCTATTGGCTTCACTAATACCTTCATCTACAATGCGGATCAGATTCTGACTATCCGCATGATGAATATAATCAAGGAACGTCTCAATTGCATATCTGGAGGCATAATCTCCGGCCTGATGTCCGCCCATTCCATCTGCAACAATGAATAAATTAGGAAACGGTCCCACCGGAGTCGATGAACAGAAGTATCCATCCTGATTCATTGACCTTACACAACCGATATCTGTTCCGGCATATGCCTGCATATTATCCCTCCTCATCTGATGACTGTTCCATATATTTCTTCCTGAGCTGTCCACAGGCAGCCTGTATATCTCTGCCCATTTCCCTTCTTATAGTAACATTTCTTCCGTATTTTTCAAGCATATTTTTAAATTTAAGTACTGCCTCCGCCTCTGACTGACGGTAATCCCGCTCTTCAATGGGATTAACCGGTATCAGATTGATATGGCAGTTCAATCCTGAAAGCAGCTGGGCCAATGCCTTTGCATCCTCCCTGCTGTCATTGACACCTTTTACAAGACTGTATTCAAAGGTGATCCGCCTGTTATTCTGACTATAATAATAATGACAGGCCTTAAGAAGTTCTGCAATACTGTATGTATTGGCTATCGGCATCAGTTCCCGGCGCTTCTCGTCATTCACTGCATGAAGTGAAATAGCAAGCGTTATCTGTAATTTCAAATCAGCCAGTTCATAAATCTTCGGCACCAGCCCACAGGTTGAAACCGTCACATTTCGCTGACTGATATTCAGTCCCTGTTCGTTGGTCAGAAGCTCGATCATCCTCACAAGCGCATCGTAATTGTCCAGAGGCTCTCCCGTTCCCATGACAACAACATTTGACACCCGCTCTCCCGAATCCTTCTGAATCTGATATATTTCATCCAACATCTCCGAAGGCAGCATCTGACGTTCCAGCCCCCCCAGCGTTGACGCACAAAAACGACATCCCATCCTGCACCCGACCTGGGATGAAATACATACGGAATTGCCGTGTTTATAATGCATCAATACGCTTTCAATGATTCTGTCATCAGAAAGCCTGAAAAGATATTTAGCTGTACCATCAATGGAAGACACATATTTCTCCACCATCTCAAGTCTTGTGAGAACACACTGTTTTTTCAGTTTCTCTCTCAGAGGCTTCGAAAGATTGGTCATCTCATCAAAAGAATCCGCCAGACGTACATGCAGCCACTCATAGATCTGTTTTGCCCGGAACTTCTTCTCTTCCAGGATCTCCACTGTAAACTGCTCCAGTTCTGACATGGTCATGGACTTAATATCCGCTTTCTCTGTCATTCATCCATCCCTCCATCGATGCGCCTGAAACGGGCAATGAAAAATCCGTCGGAGCCAAAATGTCCCGGTAATATCTGTATCCACCCCCGGGCCGTCTGATCACTATGCACAGATTCCGGCAGATAGCTGTCCAGACTTTCCAATTTATAAGGGAATTGCTGTTCAAACCAGTTCATATTCCCCTGATTTTCTTCCCTCGAGACAGTACAGGTACTATAAATCAACACACCGCCCGGCTTCACATAACGCTGTACAACAGACAGGATATCTCTCTGCAGTGCTGCCAGCTGCCCGATCTTTTCCGGTGTCATATTCAGCTTGATATCCGCTTTTCTGCCCATGACGCCAAGTCCCGAACAAGGCAGATCAGCCATGACGACATCCGCCCTGCCCTCATCCTCCGGACAAAACATCCGCGCATCCTGCACACGAACTGCAACATTGTTCAAACCCGTCCGGCATAGATTCTCTTCTATCTTCGCCGTCTTTGCCGCTGTCAGATCTCTTGCACTCACAAGCCCTGTACCCTGAAGCAGATCTGCCAAATGCATGCTCTTGCCTCCCGGGGCTGCACATACATCAATAACATATTCTCCGCCACATATACCTGCAGCCGCAGCAGCCATCATGGCGCTCTCGTCCTGAACCACCATGCGTCCGTCTCTGAATGCTTCTATCTGTCCAAGATAATCATAACCGGACAGATGAAGTGCTGTATTCATAACAGAACCTTTTTTTACACGAATTCCCCCGGCCTGAAGCTCTTCTGACACTTGTTGAACAGATGACGCATCTCTGACTCTTACTGATGTGGACTGATCAGCCAGCATGGCCTCTCCCATTTCCGCGACAAGCGTCTCATCATAATCTTCCAGCCACATGGACACCACCCATTCCGGCAGCGCATAACGCATAGACAGATAAGAAACCGGATCTTTCTGTATATCAGGATAGACAATTTCCTCCTTATGTCGGGCAAGATTTCTCAATACCCCATTGACAAAACCCGAAAGATTTTTCAGTCCCCGCCGTTTTGCCAGTTTCACCGCCTCATCACAGGCAGCCGCATCCGGAATATGATCCATTTTCAGGATCTGATAGACCGACATTCTAAGAATCATACGCACCGGCGGCTTGATTTTATTCAATTTAACAGATGAATACTGTCCAATGACCGAATCCAGAAAGATCTGATATTCCAGTGTCCCTCTGAACAGACGGCTGATAAAAGCTCTGTCTTTTTTGTCCAGATACTGATATTTTGACAATGTCTGTGATAACAGAATATGCGACGGCGTGTGTTCTTTTTCAACTGCCATCAGCATATCAAAGACAATCTCCCTTGTATTAATACTTCCTGTCATAAATAAACGCCTCTAATTATCATCATTGCGGAATCCCCGGGTCAAAATCAGCAGACGTAAAAGCTGGAGTACCATAGATGCCGCACTGGCCACATAAGTCAATGCCGCAGCCCCAAGCACCTGTCTTGCATAACGATTCTCATCGCCATGAAGGATTCCCGACTCATCCATAATTTTCAGAGCCCTTGAAGACGCATTGAACTCCACCGGCAGTGTAATAAAATGAAAAGCCACTACAGCGATAAACATCCAGATACCAACATTGATCAAAATATCACTGCCTCCAAGGATAATGCCCAAAATAATCAATGGCCAACTAATACTGGCACCAAAATTAGCCACAGGTACCAGAGCCCCCCGAATTTTCAGCGGGACATAATTCTGCTGATGCTGAATGGCATGTCCGCACTCATGGGCTGCCACACTGACAGCAGATACGCTGATGGAACCATATACAGAATCAGACAGACGCAGCGTTTTGGATGAAGGATCATAGTGATCCGTCAGATTTCCGGATACTCTGGCAATTCCCACATCATAGATACCTGCCTGATGAAGAATACGTTCTGCAGCCTGGGCACCTGTCAGTCCGCTCAGTGAACGCACGCCGGAATAACGGCCAAATGTTGATTTCACCTTCGCGGATGCAGCCATAGATAAGAGCACGCCTATAACAATCAGTATATACGTCGGATCAATATACATTGGATAATACATTCAATCACTCCCTGTCTTTAACCAAGTTTTATACCTTTCTCAACGGTATAGCCATTTAAAAAGGCCGCCGTATCCATTCTCTTCTTTCCTTCCAGCTGAAGGCTTTTTATTGCCAGTGCACCAATACCTGTCTGAACAATAATACTGTCTCTGGTAACTTCGGCCACCTGCCCGTAAGCACAACCGTAATTTCTGTCAAGGACCTCAGCCTCCCAGATCTTCATCGTTTTGCCATCCAGATAAGTATATGCACTCGGCCACGGATTCAGTCCGCGAATCAGACGCTCTATGACAACTGCAGGCTGATCAAAATCAATATGCCCCAGTTCCTTGTCCAGCATTCGCGCATAATCACCTGCTTCATCATCATTCTGCTTCTCAGGTACAACAGTACCTGACACAAGGCCATTCAATGTCTGCTCCAACAGCTCGCCGCCGGCAGCTGCCAGTTTATCATGCAGGCTTCCGCCTGTTTCTTTCCGATCGATGGCCACTTCAGTTTTCAGCAGCATATCACCTGTATCCAATCCCTCATCCATCAGCATGGTTGTGACACCTGTTGTCTCCTCACCGGCAATAATGGACCACTGAATAGGAGCGGCGCCACGGAATTTCGGAAGCAGAGATGCATGGACATTCACACATCCAAGGCGTGGAATATCCAGCACTGCCTTTGGCAGAATCTGTCCGAAGGCTACGACTACGATAACATCGGGCTCCATTTTCCTGAGCATATCAATGAATGCTTCATCCTTTCTGATACGCACCGGCTGGTATACAGGCAAATCATAGGCCAGCGCCTTTTCCTTGACAGGAGAATAGATGACCTTCTTGCCCCGTCCCTTTGCCTTGTCAGGCTGAGTCACTACAGCAGCTATTTCTATATTCATATCAATCATCTTCTGTAAAGCCGGTACTGCAAAATCCGGTGTTCCCATAAAAACTGCTTTCATCACACTGCCTCCTTAAGTTTATTCTGCATCATCCTCATAAACATTGTCTTTCAGCGGGCCTTCTACCTTTTCAACATATAAATGTCCGTCAAGATGGTCGAACTCATGACACATGGCACGTGCAAAAAGTCCATGACCTTCCACTTCTATCGGCTGCATATTAATATCATAAGCCACAGCTTTTACATATTCCGGTCTTCTGACAGTACCGTTTTTTCCCGGAACACTCAGACATCCCTCATCCCCTACCTGTTCCCCCGAAGTCTCAACAATCTTCGGATTCACAAAAACATAAGGTCCTTCACCTACATCAATAACTGCAATTCGACGAAGAATTCCCACCTGCGGTGCAGCCAGTCCCACTCCCTCAGCAGCATACATGGTCTCTATCATATCCTGTGCCAGTTCCTGCAAACGCGGTGTCATTTCCTTAACTTCCTTACATACTTTCCCAAGAATCGGGTCTCCCTCATAACGTAAATTTCTAATTGCCATTTTCAACACTCCTTCTTAATCTTCTTCTGGTAATTTCTCAGCCTATTCTGTACATCATTGATAAAGACTGATCCTGTGACTTCCACCTGAAAACGATTTGCGATGAGCATGTTTTCAGGCGGAAGTACATCAGGACAGTCAATCAAGAATTACAAAAGCTGAGAAATTTCCATTTTTGTATTATACCGATACAATCGGATTGTAATCAAAGGTAAAATATATATCTGAAAATTGATCTGACCATGCCAGATATCCTTCCATAAATTCTCTGATACGCATCAGTTCTTTTTCATCCTCATGCTTCATATAAAGAACATAGCGGTACATATCCTTCGCTCTGGACACACTTGCCTTCGACGGTCCAATCATTTCTACCGTCTTAAAATCTGCGGCTTCAGCCAGCTCCTTCAACTTTCGGACAGCCCCCTCTGTTCTTCCATCATCAGCTCCTTCTGCCAGCAGCATCTGCATCTGTGCCGCCGGCGGATAACGCATCATACGTCGAAATTGTATCTCCTGCTGGTAAAACCCTTCATAATCCTGAGCTGCCGCCGTCGTAATACAATAATGCTCCGGATGATAAGTCTGAATAATGACTTTCCCGGGCCTGCTGCCTCTTCCTGCTCTTCCTGCTGCCTGAGTAAGCAGCTGAAAAGTCCGCTCCGATGAGAGATAATCACCGGAAAACATGGACAGATCCGCGGCAAGAACACCCACCAGCGTCACGTTAGAAAAATCGTGACCCTTGACGATCATCTGCGTGCCAATCAGAATATCCGCCCCGCCATCAGCAAAGGTTTGAAGTATTTTCCCCATATCATCTTTGCCTGATGTGGTATCTCTGTCCATTCTGAGGACTCTGGCCTGCTGAAATTCCGCTTTCACAAAATCCTCAACCTTCTGGGTACCCACACCAAAACCTGCAATATAAGGCGATCCGCATGATGGACACCTCTCCGGCATCCGCATCTCATACCCGCAATAATGACATTTTAAAATACCATAATGATGGGCTGTCAACGATACATCACAATGACCACACGTCATTACATAACCACAGCTTCTGCATGAAACAAATCCTGCATATCCCCTCCGGTTAATAAAGAGCATCATCTGTTCGCCTCTGTTCAGACATGCCTCCATGGCCTCCCGCAGCGGACGACTCAATATTCCTCTGTTTTTCATACGGAATTCTTCCCTCAGATCCACCACCTGCACCTCCGGCAGAAGACTTCCTTCTTTCGCCCGATGACAGAGTCTGTGAAGGCTGTACTGTCCTTCAAGAGCTCTTGTATAAGAAACAACAGATGGTGTTGCAGAGCCAAGCACAACCATAGCCCCTGCCATTTCAGCTCTGGCAATGGCTGTCTCCCTGGCATGATACCGCGGTGTCGTCTCGCTCTTGTAAGCTGCTTCATGCTCTTCATCTATGATAATCATGCCCAGCCTGTCAAAAGGTGTAAATAAAGCCGATCTCGGACCTATCATTATGGAGGCATCTCCCCGCATAGCCCGCATATACTGATCATAGCGTTCTCCCTCCGACAGACGTGAATTCATGATCGCAATACAACTGCCAAACCTCTCATAAAACCTGGATACCGTCTGTAATGTCAATGAAATCTCCGGAATCAGGACAATAACCTGTCGGCCCTCGTCAAGAACCCGTTCCATCAGCGCCATATAGACCTCTGTCTTCCCGCTTCCCGTGATACCATGAAGCAAATGGACAGCTTTTTCCTGATGCCATTCCTTACGGCAGGATATCCCCTGCTGCCATATCTCATCCACGGCCCGCTGCTGTTCAGGATTCAATATCGTCTCTTCCCAGTTACCTAACCGCTGACGTACTGGATTCCGATAAATCTGTGAAGATTCCTCCCTCATCGCGCCGCTTTTCAATACCGCCTTCAATGTTGCCGGTGAAATCTGCAGGATCTCCGTCACAGTCTCCTTCGGGAGCCGTCTATCCCTAAGCAGTGCCTCAAGCAAACGCACCCGGGCCTTATCCCGTTTATTACCCCTGCTTTTCTGAAGCATCTTTTCCGCCGCCGCCTCATCGGCCAGTACATATTCTACATGCCGGACCTCCCTCACATGACGTCGTACAGGAAGTACTGTCTTCAGCGCCTGCACCATGGTGGAACCATAATGCAGCCGAATCCATTCTGCCAGAGCGATCAGCTGCCCCTGGGCAGCCGGCGCCCCACTGTCCACGGCCAGTACATCCTTCATTTTGGATTCATCATAGGAAGCCTCATGGCCAACACCAACAATAAAGCCCATCACCCGGCGATTGCTCTTCCCAAAAGGCACCTGAACCTGGCGCCCTACAACAACCTCAGACTCCAGATTTTCCGGCACACGATACTGGAATATCCGGTCCAACCTGCTCACTGAAATATCAACAATTACATCTATATATAATGACATATCCACCGCCTTGCATCAAATCAATGCTAACAGAATAGCATAATCTTATTAATTATACCATAGGTAATATGCTATACGCAATTTTTTTCTTCTCAGCCTCTTCATAGCAAAAGCTTCCCTGACCGAAAACCGGCCGGAAAGCTTTTCAGATTTACTGCAATGATCCTTTCATCATACGTATCGTATATTCCAACAAAGTCTCTTTATCCAGACTGGCATATCTGCCGCCTGTTACTCTGCTGACAGATGTTTCAACCAGCGTGATCAGAAGCATAGCCATCACCATTCTGCCATAATTCATATCCTTCTGTGGTTCAATGATTCCTTCCCGGATTCCCGTCTGCAGAAGAATATCTGCAGTCCGGTCAACAAAACGGTCCCTTGCAGCTGCCATCTCATCAACCTTTTTTTGAAGTTCTTCTGCACCTTCGGCCCGGTTCATTTGTAATTTCAAAAAGCAATAGATGATATTGGATGAAAGGCCTTTCTCTGACCACTTCATGATCAGTTCCAACTGTTCTCTCAAAGTATCAGCTTCTGTCAGTTTTTCATTGACAGCTGTTACTGTTTTGTGCATCTGAAAACAGATAGCCTTTCCGATAATCTCGTCTTTACTTCCAAAATATTCATAAGCCGTACCTTTGCCGATACCTGCCTCCCGGGTTATGTCGGATACAGTCAGCTTTTCCATATCTTTGCCTGAAGCAATCAGACGCCCCACCGCCTCATAAATTGCCAGTACCTTCTGTGGATATTCTCCCTCCATCGACTATTCACCCTCCTTGTTCTTCGCCTTACGTTCATGTATAAATAAATCATAGATACATGGCACAACAAACAATGTCATCAATGTGCCATATACCAGACCACCAATCGTAACAATGGCCATCGGCTGAACCATATCCGTGCCATCTCCCATACCAAGAGCCATGGTTGACATGGCCAGAATGGTCGTCATTGCTGTCATAAGAATCGGTCTCAGTCTCGTCTTGCCTGTTTCAATCAGAGCATCCCTTTTTGCCATACCGCCTTCACGCAGCTGATTGGTATAATCGATAAATACAATACCATTATTAACAATAATACCACACAGCATAACAAAACCCACCATACCAATAATACTGATAATATTACCTGTCAAAAGCAGTGCCAGGAAGCCGCCTGTAAATGCCAGCGGTATTGTAAAGAGAACAATAAATGGTGACAGCAGCGACTGGAACTGAGCAACCATGATCAAATACATAATAAGAATGCCGACCAGAAGCAGCTGAATCAACTGTTCCATTGATTCCATAATCGTCTCATTTTCACCGGACATCTCATAACTGTAACCATCCGGCATGTCATAGTCCTTCAATTTATCTGCAAACTCATTGGTAACAAGTGTAACATTATATTCAGCGTCAATACCTGCTGACACAGTCATATATCGCTGCTGATTATCGCGTCTGATGGACGATAATCCTTCACTCTCTTCAATCACAGCAATATCTGAAAGTTTGATTTTTTCCTCATCGCCATTCTGTCTGGCAATCGTAAATTCATAATTCCTGATATCATCTCTTGTCAGCCTTTCATCGGTATCTTCTACAACGATAATCAGATAATCTCTGTTATTGACAGTCAGAGTCGTCGCTGTCTTCGCCTCAGCAACTCTGCCATAAACCTCCTGATAGATTTGTGCAACGGTCAGTCCATACCCCATTGCTTTATTCTTGTCTATGGTGATCTTCAGTTCCGGCGTCGGATCCTCCATACCGTCTGACACCTCCACAGTACCATCCACATTTTCAAGAATATCCGCAAAATCAGAAGCAATAGCTATCAATTGATCCAATTCCGGTCCCTTGATCATGACACTGACACCCGAACCTCCCAGAGATGACATATCCATGGCCGATGCAGAAACCGAAACTTCACAGTCCAGGTCAGCTGTCAAATCAGCAATCTCTTTGGATATCTCCTGACTTGTGCGTGTCCTGTCATCTTTTAGTATAACATACATGGTCACATTTTCTGTGTCCGTACCGCTGTAACTGCCCATAGCACTCAAACCAGAACCCATGATAGCGCCTACCGTATCCACATCTTCAATAGAAGAAACTCTCTCAATAATAATATCGGACAAAGCTGCTGTTTCATCAAACAGTGAATCTTCCGGCATCGTAACAGAAATAGATATCTGAGAACTGTCCGTCTCACCCATGAACTCAAAACCTTTGCTCAGGAGTATACCGGCCGAAATCACCAGCAGCAGCAACGCGCATGCCAGTACTACCAGACGATGTTTTAAAGCATTTTTCAGTAAATGTCCATAACCGCTGGTAATCCTGTCAAAGAAAGGATGTCTGATTTCTTTCGTCTTTACCAGAAGTTTTGATGAAGCCATTGGCACAACCGTTAATGCAACCACAAGACTGGCAATCAGCGAAAAAGCAATAGTCAATACCAGTTCTACGAACAGCTGCCTTGTCAGGCCCTCTGCAAAAACTATTGGTACCCAGATGCAGATAGTCGTCAGCGTAGATGCAATAATAGCTCCCGACACCTGTTTCGCCCCGGTAATAGCAGCATCCCTTGCAGACATACCTTCTGCACGCAGACGATATATATTCTCTATGACAACAATGGCATTGTCAACCAGCATACCAACTCCCAGAGCCAGACCTGACAGAGAAATAATATTCATAGTAATGCCTGTAAAATACATCAGTACAATGGCAAATACCACACTGATCGGGATAGAGACAGCAACAGTCAGTGTCGGTTTCCAGTCCTTCAGGAAGAAGAAGAGAACGATAACAGCCAGAATTGCACCTATAACAAGATTCTGCAGAACAGATTCCACAACCATGTCAATATAGATTCCCTGATCCATCAGTGTTGTTATATGTAAACCTTCGTATTCCTCTGCAGCATCTTCCATATAAGCTCTGATCTTTTTGGCAACATCTGCTGTTGAATAGCCGTCCTGCTTCTCAAGAGACAAAATAATGCCGTCATTTCCATTAATTTTGGCATAATTTTCATCTGCATTATTGATAACAGTTACTTCTGCCACATCCTTCAGTGTGATGACACCCATATCGTAATCGCTGAGATCAAAAAGCACCAGATTCTCCATCTCTTCCTGATCCGACAGTTCATCTCCAATACGCACCAGATAATCTATACCATCTTCCGTCACATATCCCGCCGGCATGGAAAAATTCTGAGCCATAAGGATATTGGATACCATATCCTTTGTTATAATACCACCAAGATCTGCCTGTTCTTTAGCAGCATCCACACTATCCTCCAATTGTGCAGAAGCACTCTCCAACTGCTGCTGGCCTGTAATAATCTGAATTCTGGCATCATCCAGCTGCGCAGAAGCACTGGCCTGTGCTGAATTAAGCTGGCTTTCCTGAGCACTTAATGTCTTTTTGCCTTCTTCAATCTGCTGCAATGCAGCCTGAATCTGAGCCTTTCCTGCTGTAAGCTGCGCTCTTGTCTGATCGATAACAGCCTGACCTGCCGCAATCTGCTGTTTTGCAGCTTCAGTACCACCCACACTGATTCCCTGCTCTTTTAATACCTCAATGCCCGCTTCAGCCGTTGTAATTGCTGTTTCCAGGACCTGTACTTCCGCTTCAAGAGACGCTATCTGTTCTGCATTTCCTTCAGGATCCTCCTGCAGCACAGCAATCTGCTGATTTAATTCTTCAATCTTAACCTTCTGAGTATCTATTTCGTTCTGAAGATTTTGCAGCTGCTCTTCAAGCTTCAGCATCGTTTCCTCATTTGCCTCCAGCTTTTCTTTGCTTGCCTGAAGTTCCTTCTCTTTTTCATCCAGTTCTTTCTCGCCGGCTTCCATTTCCTTCAGCGAAGCCTTCAGCTCTGCTTCTTTCTCGGACATGGTAATCTTACCGTCGGTAATTTTTGAAGAAGCGTCCGCCATCTGCTGGGTAAAAGATTTACTTTGAGCATCCAAAGCTGCCTTGCCACTTTCAAGTTCGGCTTTACCATCTTCGATTTCCTGCCTTGCTTCATCGAACTCTGTATCCAGATTCGCCATCAGCTTCTCATTCAGCGCATTGATTTTATCCTGAGATAATTCAACCTGAAGTGATGACTCCAGCAGCCCGCTGGCTGTCACCGAAGCAACGCCATCTATACTCTTCATCTCAGAGATCAGCGTCTGATTAACAAAATCTGAAATATCTTCGATGGTCATATCATCCCTGTCCACAGCCACCATCATAATCGGCATCATATCCGGGTTGAGCTTCATGATAATCGGACTTCCAACCTCATCCGGCCAGTAAGATTCCAGCATATCAAGGCTCTCCCTCATATCAATCGTCACTGAATCCATATTGGCATCCTGATTAAATTCCAGAACGACCATGGAATAATTCTCCGAAGACACAGAGGTAATATTCTTAATATTACTGATCGTTGCCATAGATGACTCGACAGGCTCCGTTACAACGGTTTCCACCGTCTCCGGATTGGCCCCGGCATAAGTTGTAACAACTACAGCATAAGGCAGATTCATACTTGGCAGCAGATCTGTAGATAACCGGGTAAATGCCTGGAATCCGAGCACAAGTACAATAATCACGGCCACAATAACCGTATAGGGCTTCTTTACACTAAAACGTGACATATTCTCTTTCCACCTCTCATATATTAAATCAAGCCACTGAAGCGTTCAGTAGAATTGACCGAATGGTCAGTCTGTTTTCGAACAGTATTATACCCCCTCAATTACACAATAGCAAGACTTTTTCTATGAAATTTTCATGAACTGACAAAAAAGAATCATTGCAAAATACACCACCCTTTATTTTGCAATGATTCTTTTAATTTACCTTATATTAGATTGTTTTGTTGAACCCGGCAAGATACAACATTCAAAAATAAAATATATAAGGAAGTACCGCTTTTATGCGGCTTTCAACTGGTACTACCAGTTGTTACATACATATTATATAATGCCGGGGCTATTTTGTCCACCCTTTTCACATGACTATTTTTTATTTTATGGAATTCAACAAATTCAATAATTTCAGGTGTCCATGTTTTGACAAATATACACAAAATGTTCATCCAGCGCTTTCTTGCCAAGTTCCAGATCATTATTGCAGATGGCTTCCACAAGATGGCGGTGAGTTGCCTGAAAATCATCAGAGTTTGTTTCCCCCTTCAGGATCTTGGACCGCATATCCCGGATGAAGCCTTCCATAATCTTCGCCAGCGCCAGATAATTGGCAATGACCAGCCTGTTTCCGGATGCCTCCACGATCGTATAATGAATCTGTTTATCACTGATGACCTTCTCTTCCTCATTGTCACTATGCTCCAGAATATCCAGATTCTTCCTCAATATATCTTTCTGGACATCTGAAATATTATCCATGGCCAGTACCAGCGCCTGCAGTTCAACCGCGTAACGGAATTCCTTGATTTCATTATAAGTCATCTTCTCCAGAGCATACATCATGGTCATGACCTGTACCAGTGTCTTGTCAAAGTGATCGGCAACATAATTACCGATACCATGCTGACTGGAAATAACACCGATGATCTCAAGAATCCTGATACCTTCTCTTACAGAATTCCTGCTGACCGAAAGCATCTGGGACAATTCACGTTCTGACGGCAATTTATCCCCCACTTCAAAATTACCATCCAGAATATTCGTTTCAATATAATCGATTACCTTCTCATAAGCCTTTTCATATACCTTATCCAAGGCACTTCCCTGCCTTTCATTGCTATTTAATGATTTTCCAGAAAACACCGCAGTTCCGGTACCGTTCGTACAGTTGCAGACGCACCTGCTGCTTCCAGTTCTCCTTCATGGGCATAACCATAATAAACACCCAGACCGTCAATCTGATTTTTCACGGCTCCGATCATATCATGAAGCCGATCGCCCACCATGAGAACATACTGTTTCTCCTCGGGACCAGCAATTCCCAATTGTCTCAATGCTTCCTCAATAACTTCTGCTTTATCTGTTCGTCTGCCATTCATCTCACTGCCGACTATCACATCAAAATAATCGCTCAGGCCATAATTATCCAGGATTCGTTTTGCAAATATCTCAGGCTTGGAAGTAGCCAGTGCCACCCGCCTGCCTGAAATTTTCAATTCTGCCAAAAGCTCCTTTATACCAGGATAAACGCCATTCTCAAAAATGCCGATATTCGAAAAACGTTCTCTGTATTTTACAACGGCCTTCAAAGCATCTTCATCATTCATATGATAATATTTTTGAAAAGATTCCGCCAGCGGCGGACCTATGAAATCCACCAGATCATCGGGATCCGCCTCAATTCCGAAGGCTTTCAAAGCATACTGGACACATTTTGTAATGCCTTCCTTCGGATCTGTCAACGTACCATCTAAATCAAAAAGGATATTCTGATACATTTTTAATCCTCCAAAACCAATTCCTTAAAAGCTTCACCTCTGGCTTCAAAATTCTTAAATATTCCATAACTGGCAGCTGCCGGTGACATGATGCAGCATCTGCCCGGCCTGCAAAGCTTTTTTGCCAAAGCCACAGCCCCATCCAGATGATACACCAGTATCAGCCGTTCAGGATGACCAAAATCAGGATAATATTTTTGAATCTCTTCAAAAATTCTTCTGCCCGTCTCTTCCATCAACAAAATGTAAGGCACAGAGCTTACTGACAGGAATGAAATTAATTCACGATAATCAATTCCTCTGTCCATGCCGCCAATCAATACAGCATCCGTATCCGGAAGACTTTTTAATGCCTGTATAGTCGTCTCACATATGGTAGAAATAGAGTCATCATAAAAATGGATTCCACAGGCATCCCCTATATACTGCAGACGGTGCGGCAGCGGTTCATAACTGATCAAAGCCTCCGTAAAAGCCTCATCACTGACATCATACATTCTGCAGATTGCATAGGCAAAAGCAATATCCACGTAATTATGATGGCCAATAAGCCGTATATCCCCCGCCGGAATTGCATATCGATGGCCGAAAGCCAGAATTTCTGAAGCCCGCAGTTCAATATCAGCGGTCATCTCTACTCCTGCTCTGCCATCCTCATCACAAACTGAGATAATCTGTCCACAGTATGTGCCGTCTGCCGGCAGATTATCCACATTGCAGACCAGAATATCCCCTGCCTTCTGAGGGCGATAAATATTCTCCTTGGCTGCTACGTATTTTTCCATAGTACCATAATGATCCAGATGCTCCTCATGTATATTCAAAAGCAGTCCCACATGCGGCCCACAGCTTACATACTCCAGCTGATGACAGGATAACTCACAGACAATCAATGTATCATCCCCTATTTCATCAATCAAATCAAACATAGGAATGCCGATATTGCCAGCCAGGACACAGTCATGTCCTGTCTCCTTTAAAATATGATAGATCAGTGTTGTCGTCGTGCTCTTACCCTTGGTTCCCGTTATACCAATACATTGACTGCCATATCTCCTGAAAAACAATTCCGTTTCAGAAATGATCTCGCATCTGTATGTATGAATGTCCCGCTCCAGAACAATTCCAGGACTTTTAAAAACAATATCAAAATCATCCAGACATGACTGATAGTCCGGTCCACAGATCAGTTCAGCCGGATGGCCTTCTTCCAATCGGACAGGATTCACATCAGCCACAGCAACACGACTGTAGCCTCCAGCCTGACGGATCCGCTGCCAGCTGGACCTTCCCTCCCGGCCATATCCAAGGATCAATACCCTTTTATCTCTAATTAATTCTTTAATCGTATGAATCACATTAACACCTCAAATATGATGATTATTTATTTATAGAAACAGAATCTCTTCCTATTTAAGTTAAGCATCCTTTTATCCAACGTTCTGTTTACTCAGCTGCCTCTGTCCATTCAGAGCCGCTGCTCATCTCATTATAGCCGCGGCTCCTGCTTTTGTAAAGTTCATCCGTTTTCCAAAAGCTAAAACTCATTCTTCAGACTTCTTGAAAAAAGTCTATGGAGTGATTCCTTTGGGTCTGCACCACAATAAAGAATATCGTAAATCGACTGACAGATCGGAAGCTCCACCTCATACTGCCGGGCAAGCTCCACCAATGCTTTCACAGTGTAATACCCCTCTGCCAGATTATCAAAGGTCTGACCCTTTACAAAAGCTTCTCCAAACTGCCTGTTATGACTGAACTTTGAAAAAACTGTTGCCTCATAATCTCCCAGATGACATAAACCGTACGCTGACAGTTCATTACCGCCCATAGCCTTAATCAGACGGGCGATTTCCCGTGTTCCCCTCGACATAAGGGCCCCTTTTAATGTTGTCAGAGAAAAACCGTCAAGCATTCCTGCAGCAATGCCGATAACATTCTTGGCAGCTGCGCCGATTTCATTGCCGATCATATCTTGTCCGTAATAAAAACGGATCAGATCACTGGAAAATGCATCCAAAAGCTTCTCTTTCACATCTTCATCATGACTGTCAATCACCATGCAATTCGGAATACCCTGATAAAACTCCTGAACATGCCCAGGTCCCAGCCAGACAGCCACACGATCAGAAGCATCTAAATGTGCCTCCGCAATCTGAGACAGTCTTCTGCCTGTCCCGATCTCAATGCCTTTCATACAGAGAACAAATATTTTATGATGAAGATCATACTTTTCCAACTGAACCATTAATCCGTCAAAGCTCTGTGAAGCAATCGATATAACAATGATCTCTGAATCACTAATTTTATCCAATGATGTAGACAGCTGAACCGACGACGGTAATGTGATCAAACCATTGCTGCCCGTCTCCATAAATTGCTTCATATGTCTGGATGTCTCCCGTCCATACAGAGTCACATGATGACCTGTTCTGTTCAGATACCAGGCAATAAATGACCCCCATCTTCCACATCCGATGACTGTAATATTCATAAGATCATCCTTTCTCAAATCATTCATGTCCCGCTTATATACAAAACATATTCCGTAAAATTCTATATTATTATAGTTTATTCTTTTTATT
>JBJEJD010000182.1:0-8787 GCA_051877705.1 Coprococcus sp.
CAATAGGATACAATACTTCCTGCCGCAGAACCACGGCCCGGACCCACCATAATACCGTTTTTCTTTGCATAGTGAATGAAATCCCAGACAATCAGGAAATAGTCCACAAATCCCATGGTCCGGATGGTATTCAGCTCATAACTGACCCTCTCCTTCAATTTCTCGTCTCCATCAGAATAACGTTCGGCAAAACCATCCCAGACCAGTTTCTGCAGATATCCCCAGGAATCGTATCCTTCCGGAACAGGGAATTCCGGCAGCTTATACTTGCCGAATTCTATCTCCACCTGACAGCGCATGGCAATTTTATGGGTATTTTCAATAGCCTCTCTGGCATAAGGGAACAGCTCCGCCATTTCTTCCGGAGATTTCACGTAATACTGACCTCCCTCATAACGCATGCGGTCCGTATCTGATACCTTCTTGCCAGTCTGAATACACAGCAGCACATCATGAGCCTGTGCATCCTCTGCCAGTGTGTAATGAATATCATTGGTGGCCACCAGGTCGATCCCCGTATCACGGCTCAGTCTCAACAACCCCTGATTCACTGTCTTCTGTTCAGGTATTCCATGATCCTGCAATTCCAGATAGAAATGATCCTTTCCGAAGATATCTTCCATTTCTCTGGCCGATTTCACCGCCGTCTGATACAGCCCTTTTCTGAGAGCATCCGGTATTTCTCCAGCCAGACAGGCACTAAGGGCAATGATCCCCTCATGATATTCCCTGAGAAGCTCCTTATCAATACGTGGTTTATAATAAAATCCTTCAGTAAAACCCCGGGAGACGATTTTCATCAGATTGTGATACCCTGTGTCATTCTCCGCCAGCAGCACAAGATGGTTATACCGATTACTGCTCATATTGCCCGTCTTATCAAATCTGGATCCCGGGGCCACATAGACCTCACAGCCGATAACCGGATGAATCCCCTGCTTTCTGGCCTCCTTATAAAAGTCAATAACACCATACATGACGCCATGATCTGTGATAGCCACACTGTCCATCCCCAGCTCCTTCACACGAGCGATCAGCTCTTTGATCTTGTTGGAGCCATCCAGAAGACTATATTCCGTATGTACATGTAAATGTGTAAAATTCATATCTCCCGCCCCTTATTTCTATGATTAAGGAAAAAGCCTGTTTCTTCATTGCTGACAGAAACAGGCTTCGCTTTATCTATAATTCCATCTATTGGCATGTCGTCAGATATGCTTCAATTTTATCCATTGCCTCTTCTTCATCGACGCCTTTTGTAATAATGGTAACCTCTTCACCTTCATTAAAGCTAAGACTCATCATACCCATAATGCTCTTAGCATTTACCTTCTTATCCTGCAATTCAACATAGATACTGCTTTCAAACTGACTGGCTACCTGTACTAACAGAGCCACCGGACGAGCTTCCATGTTTGTAGGAATATTAATTGTAATGTTTTTTGAAATCATAAACCATACCTCACCTTTCAATAACATACCCCTATTGTCGATATCGTTCCCGCAATTCTTCAGCAAAAAGGTTGATTTTTTTCAGCCGGTGATTCACACCCGATTTTCCCACCGGCGTATCCAGCATCTGCCCCAGCTCCGCTAAAGTAGCTTCCGGATATTGCACCCTCAATTCTGCAATCTCCCGAAGTGCTTCCGGCATTTCATCAAACGCTGCCGATGACTGAATAAATCTGATATCTTCAATCTGCTTCACTGCAGCAGAAACAGTCTTATTGATATTTGCAGTCTCACAATTCACCTTGCGGTTGACCCGATTGCGCATATCTTTCACTATCCGGACATTCTCCATGTCCATCAATGCATTATATGCACCCATAATGTTCAGCAGATCAACGACCTGCGAACTATCCTTCACATAGACGACGTAATATTTCTTGCGCCTGATAACCTTGGCGTTGATGTCGAATGTATGCATAATCATCTGCAATTGCTTTGCCTTCGCCTCACTTAGGCACACAATTTCAAAATGATATGTTTTCACCGGATCGCTGACAGATCCGGCGGCCAAAAACGCACCTCTGATAAAAGCACGTTTACAGCACTCCCTTTGTATAACCAGGCCGTCCGTCAGGGAAAAATTTTCCTCAATCACCCCAAAGGGCTTCATCAGCCTGCACGCCATAAGTATCTTTCTGGCTATCTCGTCATTATCGACGGACAGGACATACGTCCTGCTTTTGTTCAGGTTAGAATTACGTCGAATTGAAACATCCGTATTTATATTATATGTTTTTTTCAATAATGTAAAGTACTTTCTTGCAACGGTTACGTTTTCTGTATGAATTTTTATCGATACGCAGTCATTCTCATCAAAAATGACACGTCCGCACATGCTGATGATAGCTGAAATCTCAGCAATACAACAATGCCGCGGTTCATTGCATTCTTTTGAAAGTTCTTCCTTTACCTTGCTGGAAAAAGACATGCCATCACCTCATCTGCTGATTCCTGCGCTGCACATCACGATCAATATCTCTGTGTTCAGCCTTTACACTATATTCAAGACTCTCCAGCCGTTTATACAGCGCATTGGTCATAGTTACCGAACGATGTTTCCCTCCGGTACATCCGATAGCCACCACCAGCTGATTTTTTCCCTCTGTAATATACCTCGGAATCAAAAACACAAGCATATCATATAACTGTTTCAAAAAAATACCGGCATCTTCAGACTGCATGACATAATTATACACAGGAGCATCATTGCCCGTCTGATGTTTCAATTCCTCCACATAATAGGGATTAGGCAGAAACCGTACATCAAATACGAGATCTGCATCTGAAGGAATTCCATACTTGAAACCAAAGGATAAAAGAGTAATGTAAAAATTGCCATAACGCTTATCCTCTACAAATATATGCTGTATTTCTTTTTTCAAATCACGGATTAGTAATGTGCTTGAATCAATGATATAATCAGACTGCTCCTTTAAAAAGCGGAGCTTTTCTCTTTCTTCAGCGATAGCCGTTTCAATGCGGCCATTACCGGCCAGCGGATGACTTCTTCTTGTCTCCTTATACCGCTTGATCAGCGTTTCATCACGACAGTCCATAAAAAGAATCTCGTAAGAATAACCTTCCTCTCTGATGGAACGAAGCACATCTTCCAGCATATTCAGATAATCCCGTCCTCTGATATCGATTCCCAGAGCTACTTTCGAAATATTATTTTCCTCATGCCAGCTGATTTCAGCAAACTTCAGCACCAGCGGCACCGGCAGATTATCCACACAGAAATAGCCCGCATCTTCAAGCATTTTCAGGACAGAACTTTTTCCTGCCCCTGACATTCCGGTTACAATTACAAAACGCATTTAAACACCTCAAAAATCTCCCAGCATCCGAATCTCCGGTTCTATCACTACATGAAACCGTTCTTTTACAGTCTGCTGAACATATTGGATCAAAGCCACAACATCACTGGCCGTAGCATGTCCGGCATTGACTACAAAACCACTGTGTTTTTCCGAGACCATCGCATCGCCAACGCGATACCCCTTCAAACCACAGTCCTGGATCAGCTTTCCGGCAAAATACCCTTCAGGGCGCTTAAATGTACTGCCCGCACTTGGATATTCCAGAGGCTGCTTCTCTCTTCTTGTTCTGGCCAACTGTCCTACTCTTTCCATGATACTGTCCCTCTCGCCCCTGTCAAAACAAAAAGCAGCCTTAAGAACAATATATTTTTCTTCCATCATCACACTGTGACGGTAGGAAAGCTTAAGTTCTTCTTTTTCCAGACGAAGAATCCTACCCTCTTCATCCATAACTTCCGCCCACAAAATGGCGTCTCTGATCTCACCGCCATAAGCGCCCGCATTCATGGTCACTGCTCCGCCCAGAGTTCCGGGTATACCTGTTGCATACTCAAATCCAACATAACCTTTCTCTGATATTTCCCTGGCCAGCTTTGCCAGCATAATACCTGCACCGGCTGTCACTATGATCCGGCTGTTCTCCTCTTCATAAATCACTTCATCCATGGTTCGGCAGATATTGAATATGACCCCCCGGTATCCACCGTCTCCCACCAGCAGATTACTGCCATTGCCTGTAATAAAATATGGAATACCCGTACTTCGGCAAAGAGCGATTCCCTTTCCCAGAGCCTCACTATTTTCAGGAATAACAAAATAATCGGCAGGTCCGCCGATGCGAAACGTCGTATGATCAGCCATCGGTTCATTTCTTAAAATATTCCCGTGGCCCACCGCCTCTGACAAATTATGATAAAAGTCCATAAAAACCTCTCTAATCAATCATATCACAGACTAGCTTTGCAGCTCCTATAATTCCGGCATCATTGCCAAGAGTTGCAAGAACAAACGGAGTCTCGGTGGAAGCGTGGAACACAGTTTCTCTATAATACTTCCGGATACCATCCGTCAAATAGGACCCGGCACGTGAAACACCGCCGCCGATAACAAATATATCCGGATTCATTGCACATGCCAGATAGGCAGCTGCACGTCCAAGATACATCATCATCTTATCAGCAGCACGTACAGCCAGATCATCGCCTGCCTTGGCAGCATCAAGAATATCTTTTGCTGTCAGAGGATCCATTCCTCTCAGCGAACTGCTTTCATCTGTTTCTGTCAGAAGTTTTCTGGTCATATTGACAAGACCGGTTGCTGATGCCGCCTGTTCAAGACATCCCACATGTCCACAGCCGCAGACACCTGTAATATCAGCAGGATCCACAATGACCATATGCCCGATCTCACCGGCTGCGCCATTGGCACCGGAAACGATCTTTCCATCGGATATAATTCCGCCGCCAACACCTGTCCCCAGTGTCATCATGATCAGACTGTCATATCCTTTGCCGCCGCCCTGCCACTGCTCTCCCAGAGCTGCCACATTGGCATCATTGGCAGCTTTAACCGGCAGATGAGTCAATGATGCCAATGTCTCTGCAACATTCACCGTTCCCCATCCGAGATTAACGCACTGCTGAACAATACTCTCTTTGATAACCGGTCCCGGCACGCCGATGCCCACACCTGTCACATTCTTATCCGTCAGCTGCTTCTCCGACATCTTTGCCTGAATCGAAGCCGCAATATCACCGAGAATATACTCTCCATGATTCTCTGTCCTTGTTGGAATCTCCCATTTATCCAAAAGCTCACCTGTGACAGTAAACAACCCCATCTTTACCGTTGTTCCTCCCAAATCAACACCAAAACAATACTTATCCATCTTTTTTACTGCCCCTTCCTTATCAATTAATATTTATTCATCGTCATCTTTTTTTCGCTGGAGATTGCCCGTTACACGACGATATAACTCATGGGCTGCATTGTATCCCATCTGTTTCTGTCTGTGATTGATAGCCGCGGTCTCCACAATAATCGCAAGGTTCCTGCCCGGACGAATCGGAATAGAATGGCAGACTACTTTGTTGCCCAGAATCTCTTCATACTGTTCCTCCAGTCCCAGACGGTCATATTCCCGTTCGCGGTCCCATTCCTCCAGTTTGATCACCAGACTGATGACCTGACTTTCTCTGACACTCTGGACACCGTACAGGGTTTTTACATCTATTATACCGATACCACGAAGTTCAATAAAATACCGGGTAATATCCGGTGCCGTTCCCACCAGCTCATCATCATTTGTTTTCTTAATCTCAACTACATCGTCGGACACAAGTCGGTGTCCCCTTTTTACCAGTTCCAGCGCAGCCTCACTTTTACCAATGCCACTCTCACCGGTAATCAGAACACCTTCGCCAAACACATCCACCAGAACACCGTGAATGGATATTCTGGGTGCCAGCTCGATCTTCAGAAAGCGATTCAATTCGGAGAGAAAGGAGGATGTCCCCGCTTCTGTCCACAGAACAGGCACACCATACTTGTTGCCAAGTTCAATGAATAGCGGATTCGGTTCCAGTCCCCGGCAGAAAATGATACACGGAACTCCGGCTTTAAATATTTTTGTGGTCATCTCGCGGATATAGTTATCTTCATGCATCTTCAGATAAGAATATTCCACCTTGCCGATAAGCTGTATACGACTATAATCAAAGTATTCAAAATAACCTGCGAACTGCAGCGCAGGACGATTCACATCTGTCTGACGGATAACGATCTTCTTGATATCTACTTCCGGCGTCAGATTCTTCAGATTAAACTTCTCAATCACCTTGCTCAGTTTCACACTGTAGCTTCCCTTACTGGTATTGTACATTCTACATCTCCTTCTGTAAGATACAATTATTACCCATTGTATCATATCTTTTTTCTTTCATCAATGAAAATACTCATACACCGACTGTGCACTTCGTACGTTCATATTATCAGCTTTCTTCAGTTCTTCCATATCCGCTTCTCTGATTTTTTCAATACTGCCAAAATATCTCATCAATGCCTTTCTCCTGGCCGGACCGATACCCGGGATATCATCCAGCACCGATTTGACCTGAGTCTTGCTTCGAAGCTGCCTGTGATATTCTATGGCAAAACGATGCGCTTCATCCTGCATTCTTGTAATTAATTTAAAGGTTTCTGAATGTTTATCAATAGGCAGTTCCTGCTGCTGAAAATAAAGTCCCCGGGTACGGTGGTGATCATCCTTGACCATACCGCAGACAGGAATATCCAGATGCAGCTGTTCCAATACGCGGAGAGCCACATTAACCTGCCCCTTCCCGCCATCCATCATGATGATATCCGGAAAATCCGAAAAATCCGGTATAAATTGTCCATCCGGATTTTCTCCGGCTGTCCTGGCTTCTTCCATCCCATGAAGAAAACGCCTGGTCAGCACCTCCTCCATACAGCGATAATCATCCTGTCCTTTAACTGTTTTTATCCGGAACTTTCTATAGGCGTTGCGTTTTGGTTTGCCATTTTCATAGACGATCATGGAACCGACTGTCTCAACACCGCTGATATTGGAAATATCAAAGGCTTCCATTCTGCGGATCCCCGCGGCAAGTCCCAGCATATCAGCCAGCTCTTTGACTGCCCCGATTGTCCTTGCCTCTTCCAGCCTGATTTTTTCTTTATCCTTCGTCAACACCATTTGCGCATTCTGAGCCGCCAGCTCCACCAGCCGTTCCTTCTGCCCCCGTACCGGCACAGCCATACGCACTTTATGTCCCTTTCTGGCTGACAGCCATTCCAGGATAAGGTCTTTATCCTCCAGCGGATACTGCAGCATCAATGTGGACGGAACAAAAGGTGAAGATGCATAATATTGCTTGACAAAAGCAGTCAGTATCTCTCCCTCCGATTCATTTTCAACACCGGATACATAAAAATGTTCCCGTCCAATGAGCTTTCCGTTTCTAATGAAAAAGACCTGAACCACCGCCTCATCCTTCTCCCGGGCAAAAGCAATGACATCCTTGTCATCCATCTCGGCACTGGTAATCTTTTGCTTCTGATCAATCTGGCGGACGCTGTTCAGTAAATCACGGCATGCCGCTGCTTTCTCAAAATCCAATGCCTCTGATGCAGCATACATTTTTTCTGTCAGCATGGCTGTCACCGGTTCAAAATTGCCGCCAAGAAAGTGAAGCATCTGTCTGACATTTTCACGATACGCCTCCTGCGAAATATATGTCTGACAAGGTGCCTGACACTGTCCCATATGATAATAGAGACACGGTCGGTCATTGCCCGCCTCTTTCGGCAGACTCTTATTACAGCTGCGTATTTTATATATCTTCCTTGCCAGCTCGATAATATCTCTGACAGACTGAGAACTGGTATAAGGGCCAAAGTATCTAGCTTTGTCCTTCTTCATGGCGCGCACCATCATAATCCGCGGATAAGCCTCTCCCATTGTGACTTTGATATAAGGATAGGTCTTGTCATCTTTCAGCATGGTATTATATTTTGGCCGGTGCTCTTTAATCAGATTGCACTCCAGCACCAGTGCCTCCAGCTCCGAATCTGTGATAATATATTCAAACCTGGATACATGACTGACCATTTGACGGATTTTCGGAGTAAGATTCCTGCTGCTCTGAAAATACTGCCGTACCCGGTTTTTCAGGATGATCGCTTTCCCCACATAAATAATATTGTCATGCTCATCATGCATGATATAGACTCCAGGCTTTGCCGGCAGCTTTTTCAATTCCTCGTCAATGTCAAACATGTATTTCCGCTCCCTTTCTTCACAATTTCCCTATACAATAAAGTTCAGAAAACTTTCATACCATAAAAAGCTGCTGCAAAATCATCGGACTCCCCGTCGTCTATTTTGCAGCAGCCTGCTTTTCTACCAATGTCCAGTTTAGTCTTCCTGTCCTTCAATCTGTGAATCAACCGGAGGCGCGTTCACTTCTCCGAGAATCTCCATAAATTCCTTACCGGTAATTGTTTCCTTTTCAATAAGGAAAGCAGCAATTCGATCCATGGCTTCCCTGTTACTGCGAAGCAGGGTCAGGGCCTTCTCATAAGCTTCCCTGAGAACACGCATCACTTCCTGATCTATCTCAGCCGCAGTGGCTTCACCACAGTTCAGCACTGCACGGCCGCTTAGATACTGATCTTCTACCGTTGACAAGCCAATCAGGCCAAACTTCTCTGACATACCATACTGAGTGATCATGGCGCGGGTCAGATTTGTGGCACGCTCAATATCATTGGAAGCACCCGTTGTCACACTGTCAAAGACAATCTCCTCCGCAGCACGGCCTGCCAGCAATGTCACAAGCTCTGTTTCAATCTCAGCCTTGGACATAAGGTACTTCTCTTCCTCCGGCACCTGCATGGTATATCCAAGCGCTCCCATAGTTCTCGGTACAAT
>JBJEJD010000183.1:0-8738 GCA_051877705.1 Coprococcus sp.
CGTTCTGTTGTTCCTTATACACCAGGGGAGCAGCCGAACAGGAAGAATATGATCAAGTTAAATACAAATGAAAATCCTTATCCACCTGCACCGGGAGTGCGTCAGCTTCTGGACAGCTTTGATGAAGACAGACTGCGTCTTTATCCTGATCCTACAGCGGGACTGCTGGTCAATACACTGGCAGATTACTATGGCGTGGACAGCGATCAGGTGTTTGTGGGAGTTGGTTCCGATGATGTACTTGCTGTGGCATTCATGACATTTTTTAATTCTGATAAACCGATATTCTTTCCGGACATCACCTATTCCTTTTATCCGGTATGGGCAGATCTGTTTAAGGTACCTTATGTGAAGAAGGCGCTGACAGAGGATTTTTCGATTTGTGCGGAGGATTATTATCCGGCCAATGGCGGTGTGATTTTTCCAAACCCTAATGCACCGACCTCACGTTATGAGGAGTTATCAGTCATAGAAGATATACTTGAACACAATCAGGATGTCATCGTCATCATTGACGAAGCCTATATTGATTTTGCCGGTGAAAGCGCGCTGAAGCTTCTGGAGCGTTATGAAAATCTGCTGGTGGTACAGACCTTTTCGAAATCAAGATCCATGGCGGGCATGAGAATAGGTTTTGCTATAGGTCATCCTGATCTGATCAAGGCTATGAATGATGTGAAATATTCCTTTAACTCTTATACCATGAATCAGACTTCCCTTGTTCTGGGTACGGAGGCTGTAAAAGATGAAGCTTATTTTAAGGAATGCGTGAATAAGATCAGGGACACAAGAGAACGAGCCAAAGCAGATTTTTCCTCTCTGGGATTTACTTATCCGGAACCGGGAGCTAACTTTATCTTCGTTACCCATCCTGAATATCCGGCAAGGGAATTATTCGCGGCACTGCGGGAACAGGACATCTATGTCCGCTACTTTAATCAGCCCCGCATCGATGATTACCTGAGGGTAACAATCGGAACCGATGAGCAGATGGACCGGTTATTTAACTTTTTACGAGAGTACATGAGAGTGTAACAGTTCAGCTTCGAAATTTTGTAAAAATGCGCATATGTGGCAGATTTCTACCTTCAAACCGTTCGGAAAACGCCGGTACTTGACTTTTTGGAGTGTAATGAACAAAAAGTCATAGTATCCGCTGCGTTTTTCGCCGAGCGGGAGCGTGTTTGAAGGTAGAAACTGTCCACATTGTGCATCAGAAATCTAAAAGGCTGAACGGTTACCGATATGGAAGGGAGTACAGCATGGCACAGAAAACAGTTTCGGTTTCAGTGCGCCGTCTGGTAGAGTTTATTCTCAGGACGGGTGATATTGATACGGTTTCGGGCACTTTTGCTGAAATGGATGCCATGCAGCAGGGCGGCCGGATGCACCGGAAGCTCCAGCAGGAGGCGGGACCGTCTTATAAGGCGGAGGTCACGCTGAAACATACAACTGTTATCGATGAGGCGCTGTCCATTGTTGTGGAAGGCCGCACCGATGGTGTTATCACTGAATCGGAGATGGCCGCCGATGAAGAAGGTGTGCTGTCCATGAGGGAAGTGGTGACCATCGATGAAATAAAAGGAACCTACAGAGATCTGAGGCATATCACGGAGCCTGTGACTGTTCATCTGGCACAGGCTATGTGTTATGCCTATTTCTATGCGCTACAGGAGGATCTGACGGACATTCAGATTCAAATGACCTATGTGCACCTGGAATCAGGCAGAGTAAAGCGGTTTATGGTGAAGAAAGACCTGGAGGAACTGGATGTCTGGTATACGGAGCTGATTGAAAAATTTGCTGTGTGGGCCAGATGGAAGCTGGATTGGGATGAGAAAAGAACAACAAGCATCGGAGAATGCAGATTTCCCTTTGAATACAGAGACAGCCAGCGTAAGCTTATATCCGGCGTTTATCAGACCATTATCCGACATCGCCGCCTTTTTGTGGAAGCGCCTACGGGCACCGGAAAGACCATTGCTACTATTTATCCGTCTGTCCAGGCCATGGGCAATGGTCTGGCGGAACGGATATTTTACCTTACAGCCAAAACTATTGCAAGGACTGTGGCCGAGGATACTTTTTCACTGCTTCAGGACAGGGGTCTTGTCATGAAAGTGATCACTTTGACAGCGAAAGACAAAATCTGCATTTTTGATGAGGCGGCATGCAGCCCCGATTTATGTCCGAGGGCGAAGGGACATTATGACAGGGTGAATGAAGCTTTATATGATCTGATTATTCATGAAGACCGGCTGACCAGGGAATGCCTGACAGAATATGCTGCGAAGCATAATGTCTGTCCTTTCGAATTTCAGTTGGATGCAGCTTTGCTGGCTGATGCCATTATATGTGATTACAATTATGTCTTCGATCCTGATGTTGCTCTGAAGAGGTTTTTCAGTGACCGGAGCGGTGATTATCTTTTCCTGATTGATGAGGCCCACAATCTGGTGGACCGGGCACGGGATATGTACAGCGCTGTTCTGATACTGGAAAGTTTTGAGAAGGTTATGAGGGGAATCCAGGGAATGGACAGGAAGCTGAGTGGCCACCTGGAGAGATGCATACGCTCCATGAGAACCATTCGGGATGAATCGGAAGCGGCCTGTGAGCTGCTGAATAATATCGGCAGTCTGGTGGTCTGCCTGACGAAGCTGACAGAGGTGCTGGAAGAAGAACTGAAATCAGAAATGCATCCCGATATGAGAGATACGTTGATGGACATGTATTTTGATGTGCGGAGATTTGTCAATACATTTGACCGGTCCGACGACAGATATTTGATCTATGCACTGAGGGAGAAAGAATCTTTTGAAATAAAGATTTTCTGTGTGGATCCGTCAAAGGATCTGGGAGAGCGTCTGTCTCAGGGCTGCGGAACTGTTTTTTTCTCGGCTACATTGCTGCCTGTACAATATTATAAGGAAATGCTCAGTGATACGGCAGAGAAGGACTATGATCTTTATGTGGATTCGCCCTTTGACCAGAGCAACCGTCTGCTTGTGGCGGCAGGGGATGTGAGCAGCCGTTACAGTCGGAGAGGACCTAAGGAGTATGAAAAAATGGCAGCTTACATCAGAGATATCATACGGGGCAAACACGGGAATTATCTGGTGTTTTTTCCATCCTATCAGCTGATGAAGGATGTATTTGATGTCTTCACGGAAATGGAGCTGGTTAAAGCAGGCCATGGTCTGCATATTGTGATGCAGGAGTCGGAGATGGGCGAGGATGCCCGCCAGGCATTTCTCAGTGAGTTTCAGTCGGATCCCCAGAAGTCTGTGATTGGCTTCTGTGTTATGGGCGGTATTTTCTCGGAAGGCATTGATTTGAAGGAAGATCGGCTTATCGGGGCCATCATTGTGGGAACGGGGCTTCCCCAGGTGTGTTACGAACGAGAACTTCTAAGCAGATATTTTAATGAGAAATGTGGTCTGGGTTTTGAGTATGCTTATCTGTATCCGGGAATGAACAAAGTATTGCAGGCCGGAGGGAGAGTTATCAGGACTGAGAAGGACAGGGGTGTCATTGCGCTTCTGGATGAAAGATTCAATTATCAGCAATACAGAAAAATTTTCCCACGGGAATGGCAGAACTGCGGCAGGACAAGTTTACCTATGATTGCAGGTCAGGTGGAGAATTTCTGGACAGAACAGTCATAAAATTGGATATAAAACTATAATAGAGATAAATAGTAATGCAAAATATTCCCCTCTATTGTTAAAGATTGTAGCTGTTGAATAAAAATAAAAAAATAAGGGATTCATAGTTGCAAGGGCAATGGAATATTGTTAAAATGTTGTTAATCATTCGGAAGCGTGGATGGTTGAGTAAGATAAGGAGGATTTAGTATGACAATAACAATCTGCATCGGGAGCTCATGTCATTTGAAAGGCTCAAGAACAATAATTCAAAAACTGGGTGAGCTGATCACAGCCCGTCAGTTAAACGATAAAATTGAATTGAATGGTTCATTCTGTATGGGTGAATGTGCCAATGGAGTTTGTGTAAAAATTAACGAGGAGCTGTTTGGAGTTTCACCGGATACGGTAGAATCATTTTTTGAGACAGAAGTACTTAGGAGGCTGTAAGCGTGGGCGTCATTGGTTTTAAAAAGGCAAAATGCAAGGATTGCTATAAATGTGTCCGCCTTTGTGCTGTAAAAGCCATACGAATAAAAGATGAACATGCGCAGTTCAGGGCCAGTGAATGTGTGGAATGTGGTCAGTGCCTGGAATCGTGTCCGCAAAATGCTATCACATTTATAAGAGATATTCAAAAGATAAAATCCATGATTGCGAATGGAGAGACAACAGTCGTATCGCTGGCTCCGGCTTATCTCGGTGTGTTTGGAGACGCAGAGCCGGATCAGATGGCTGCAGCTCTCCACCAGCTTGGTTTTACATATGTGCATGAGACGGCCGAGGCCGCCGGCTATGTAACACAGGCTTATATGGATTATTGTGACCGATCGGACAAAGATGCTGTACTGCTGACATCATCCTGTTCGGCCATTAATAATCTTATTGAGAAATATCATCCGGATATGATTCCGTATCTGATGCCTGTTGTAACGCCGGCCATTGCTCATGCAAGAATGCTGCGTGCAAAATATGGACCGGATGTAAAAATTATTTACATCAGCCCATGTGTGGCTGATGGAGGAGATGCCCTGAGAAATTCAAGGATAGAGGGCCTTATTGACGCTGTACTGGATTTTGCTACTTTGAGAGACTGGCTGAGAGGGCTCGGCATCAAGATTCCGGAATGTCCAAAGAGCCATATGGACAGTCTGGACCCAAAGGTAATGCGGCTTTATGCGGTCAGCGGCGGTGTTTTGTCAGCTATTAAAGCTTCGAAAGGGCGGAAATACAAGCATAAAAGGCTGTATGTCAGTGGTATCGGGCCATGTGAGGAGCTTTTTGAATGTATTCGCAATGGCGAGATCAAAAATTGTGTCATAGAACTGAATTCCTGCGTAGGGGGATGCATCAATGGGCCAATGACCGGAGGACGAAAAAGAGATCGTTTCAGGGCTAAAATAAGTGTCAGTCAGAAGGTGGATGAACATGAAGCACCGGAGCTTCCGCCATTACCGGAGAGTGTTGACCTGAGCAGAGAATTTGCCAACAGATGCAGGGAGAAAAGAGCTCCGTCCGATGAACAGATCCGGGCGATTCTGACACAGATTGGTAAAGATTCACCGGAAAAAGAACTGAACTGTGGTGCGTGCGGATTCAGAACCTGCCGTGATAAGGCGATTGCTGCGTATAGGGGTAAGACAGAACTGACAATGTGTATACCATACATGTATGAGCAGGCCAAAGGTATGTCCGATGTCATCTTATCGGTCATGCCAAATATGATCATTGTAGTGGATAAAGATTATAATATCTGCGAATTTAATAATGCAGCGGAGGTTGCTTTTAGTATTTCACAGACAGAAGCTATGGGGCGTCCTGTTTCAAGAATCATTCCGACAGAGTATTTTGAAAAGGTTTTTGAGGAGAAAAGAAGTCTGATCGACCTGCGCGTGGATTATGATAAATATCATATTAAAACGATGCAGAATATTATTTATATGCGGGATCAGGAAAAGGTACTTGTTATCATGCGTGATATAACAGATGGTGTACGAAAACAGGAACAGCTGAAACGTGTGAAACTTGATACGGTGGCTATGGCCCAAAATGTTATTAACAGGCAGATGATGGTGGCGCAGGAAATTGCCGGGCTTTTGGGTGAGACAACAGCAGAGACAAAATCAACGCTGCGTAAGCTGCGGGATATGCTGATGGATAGCGATGAGGATATGAAAGTATGAATGTAAGTCTGGATATCTGCAATAAAAGCCTGAATAAAAAGGAAGAAGAGCTTTGCGGAGATACAGTTGAAGTAGTTAAGACTGCAGATGCAGAAATCGTGATTTTGTCAGATGGTATGGGAAGCGGTGTCAAAGCTAACATTCTGTCGACATTGACAACGAAAATCCTCGGAACGATGCTGAAGAACGGCGAGAGTATTGAAGATTGTGTAGAAACGATTGCAATGACCCTGCCGATCTGCAAGGTTCGTCAGGTGGCTTATTCAACCTTTGCGATTCTTCAGCTTTTCAGAGATGGACATGCCTATCTTGTGGAATATGATACTCCGGCCTGTATTGTGGTCCGCGATGGTAAAAAACTGGACCTGTCCTATACTGAGAGAGAGATTGCGGGGAAAGCTATCAGAGAATATCGTCTGGATATACAGGAAAATGATTATTTCATTATGATGAGTGATGGCGTGACCCATGCTGGTGTTGGTGGCATGTATGGGTTTGGATGGGGACGTACACGAATCGGAGAATTTATTCAGGAGCAGTTTAAAAAAGAGAAAATAACAGCAGCACGACTGGCAGCAGCGGTGATCAATGAATGCAGTTATCTTTATCATCAGCGTCCGGGAGATGATACAACAGTCGTTGTTGCAGGTGTAAAAGTACGGAAGGATCTGAATATATTTACAGGACCTCCGACCAGCAGTGATGATGATGAAGTGCTGATGCGCGATTTTATGAATTCTCCGGGACTTCATGTGGTCAGTGGAGGTACCAGTGCGACTATCGCTGCGAGAGTATTGAAGAAGAAAATTATTGCCTCTCTTATATATACAGATCCGGATATTCCGCCCACGGCGAAAATTGAGGGGTTGGATCTGGTGACAGAAGGAGTGTTGACTCTGAACAGGACAGTTAGTCTGCTGCAGGCCTATAATAAAGGGCAGCAGGATGAAAAGTTCTTTAAAATACTGGATGAGGACAATGGCGCATCACAGTTGGCCAAGCTCATTATCGAGAGCAGCACGCATATTCACTTATTTGTTGGTGAGGCCATGAATCCGGCTCATCAGGCTGCAGGTTTGCCATTTGATCTGAGCATTCGTATGCGATTGGTGGACAGGATCATAGAAGAAGGTAAGAAAATGGGGAAAATAGTCAGTGTTAAATATTATTGAGGATGATGAGTATGAAGAGAAAATTTGTTACTGATATTAATAAAATTAAATATGAAGTTAATACAGAAGTTGCCCGTCTGGCCTTTGCCGGAGAACTTGACGAGAAGGCGAACGAGATTCCATACAAACTTATTCCGGGACGTTCTGCACAATACAGATGTTGTGTCTACAAGGAAAGAGAAATTATCAGAGAGCGTGTGCAGCTGGCCATGGGACGTTCAGCGGTTCCTGACAGAAAACAGAAAAATATTGTTCAGGTTATAGAAGCGGCATGTGAAGGCTGCCCGATCAACCGTTTCAATGTAACAAATAACTGTCAGATGTGTATGGCAAAGAAATGTCTTGGAGCATGTAATTTTGGTGCTATTAAGTTTGAGGGTGGTCATGCGGTCATTGATCACAAGAAGTGTAAGGAATGTGGTAAATGTGCGGAAGCGTGCCCGTACAATGCCATTGCTGATCTGATGCGGCCATGTAAGAGAAGCTGTCCGGTAGATGCTATTACAATGGATGAGGATAATATTGTTGATATTAATGATGAGAAATGTATCAACTGTGGTCAATGTGTCATTAACTGTCCGTTCGGTGCATTATCTGACCGTTCTTTTATGGTGGATATTATTAAGCTGATCAATAGCGGAGCCAGTGTTTATGCCATGGTTGCTCCGGCTATTGAGGGTCAGTTCGGAGCAGATGTCAGTGTGGGTATGATTCGTGAGGCTATTATCAAGCTTGGATTTAAAGATATGTATGAGGTATCTCTTGGTGCCGATTTTGTATCCAAACATGAGGGTGAGGAACTGATCGAGCATTATGAGGCTGGTGAGAAGATGACTACATCCTGTTGTCCTGCCTTTGTGTCCTTAATTAAGAAGCATTTTCCGCAGGTGCTGAAGAATATGTCTACTACAGTATCACCGATGACGGCAACAGGACGTATCATCAAAGCAATGTATCCGGATGCCATCTGCGTCTTTATCGGACCATGTATTGCCAAGAAGTCTGAGGTCATTGATTCTATTACCTTCGGTGGTGCTGACTATGCCATGACTTATGAGGAACTGGCAAGTATGTTCGAGGCAAAGGATATTGATCCGGCTGACTGTACAGAAGATCTGCAGCAGGGCAGCAAGTACGGTAAACAATATTCTATTTCCGGCGGTGTAACGGCGGCTGTACTGCAGACATTCAAGGAAGCTAATAAGGAAGTTGACCTGAAGGTAAAGACTTGCAGCGGTGCTCTTGAATGTAAGAAGGCACTGATGATGCTGAAGATCGGCAAGCTGCCGGAGGATTTTGTTGAGGGTATGGCCTGTGTAGGAGGCTGTGTCAATGGACCGGCCATGATCAATAAAGAAAGAACCTTTATGAAAGACAGAAATACCCAGATCTCCAAAGCAGATGACAGAGGCGTGCTGGAGAATGTGGCTCAGTACGATGAACTGAATATTGATATGGTCAGAACAAAACAATAAAAAATATAATAATAAAGTCTTCTGAAACATGCTCATTGCAAATTGTTTCAGAAGACTTTATTGTATACCTGTGAAATTGACACAATCGGATAGATTATCGACCTATTTTTTTCAATAAGAATCCTTATAATGATAACAAAGGGGGAAACTGTATGCTGAGAATGGAGATTGCGCTTTTCATGGTTCTGGCCTTTGTTGCCTGTGTATATTTTTCCGCCGGGCGAAAGAGCACGCCGCTGCACAGGACGTTTTCTGTCTTGC
>JBJEJD010000184.1:0-26718 GCA_051877705.1 Coprococcus sp.
AAGTTTTCATAATCAAAACTATCTTTATGCTTATAATCTTAATAACCATTGCTGTGCCAGGCCTATCCAGCTCTGGCATTCTTTCTGGATACCATAACCGTCCGGGTAACTGGTTTCTTCATTGGCAAGAGCCAGACCATGACCGCCTTCCGCATAAATATGCATTTCCACCGGGATATTGAATCGATGCAGTGCCTCAAAAAACAGCAGTGAATTCTCCACCGGCACCGTATCATCTGCAGCGGTATGCCATAAAAATGTTTTTGGTGTGTCTGCTGAAACCTGCTTTTCGAGAGACAGTTCCTCCCGAAGTTCTGTACTGCTGTCCGGTCCCAGAAGTTTTTCAAATGAGCCAGCATGGGCATACAGCCCGGATGTAATCACCGGATAGCTTAACATAAGTCCATTTGGCCGGAGCATTTCGGATGCCACTCCAAGCTTCTCTGACAGAAAAGGCTTTTTCCAGAACACAGCCAGGGATGCCGCCAGATGTCCACCGGCCGAGGAGCCCTGAACAACAATCTTATTTGGATTGATATGCCATTTTTCCGCATTTTCTCTCAGCATTTTTATGGTCATTGCCAGCTGCAGAAGAGCTTCCGGATATCGTGCCGGAGCCACACTATACCGCAGTACCACCGCATGACATCCCACAGCAAGAAATTGCATGGCAATGGCTTCAGATTCTCTGTCAGAAGTCATCTCATAACCACCGCCCGGGCAGATAATGATCGCCGGCCGGATGCGCTCCATCCCCGTTTCCGGAGAATTGTCCAGTATGTATGTGTAGAGTGCCGCGCTGCTTTCACAACCAGGCAGCTGAATTTTTATCTTTTCGTGTTTCATCGCTTTTCCTCCTTTATTTGGCAAGCTTACTGCCCCCTTATCTTCGGCGGCCAAGTCACACTTGCCAGAACTACTGCAGCAGCCACTTCAATGCGTTTACTTTTTGAATTCCTTCATAATCCATTTCTTCAAACAATTGATCCAGTGTAATAAGATACTTTGGGAAATTGTCAGAAATTTTCTGAAGCGGTGCCAATTCTCTCACAAGCACTTCCTGTGAAAGTGTTGTTTCTGCCACCTGATAATAGCTGATCTTTCCATCCATCATTGCAACGAAATCCACTTCTCCGTCAGGACCAAGCTGACCCACATACACTTCATAACCTCTCCGTTTCAATTCAAGATACACAATATTCTCCAGGATATGACCTATATCCGAAGAGCTGCCTTTCACCAGCATATTCCTCATCCCGATGTCCGCCGCATAATATTTATTGATTGTACTCAGGAACTCCTTTCCACGAATATTATATCTTCTTGCTTCATAAAGCATCAGGCTGTCGGTCAACCCGCGTATATACCTGTCAACAGTTTTAGGATCGATTTTTTTCTGTCTGGATGTCATCGTATGAGCAATGGTTGTCGGTGAAGTTCTGTTTCCAATATTAAACAGCATAAAACGTGTAATATCTTCAAGCATATTCACATCTGCAACTTTTAAACGCCTTACGATATCATTCAGAAGAATCGTATTATATATTCCTGCCATATATTCCCTGGCCTCCCGCAGCCCATACTGATATTTCAATACATAGGGGAAAGATCCCAAAGAAATATACAAATTAAACTTTTCTGCCAAGGTCAGCGTTCTCCGTTCTCCTTCAAGTCCCTCACAAAACTCTTTGAATGAAAGCGGCATCATGGATAATTCCGCATACCTTCCCGTTAACAATGTGGCCAGTTCGCCTGACATAAAGTAAGCATTAGAACCTGTAATATACACATCGCAGTTTTCTCTGAGGAAAAGACTGTCTACCGTTTTTTGAAACTGCGCAACGTGTTGTACTTCATCCAAAAAGATATAATTCATCTTATCTGCAGCCAGGCGCTCTTTAATATATATATACAGGCTTTTATAATCCAATAAATCCTCATTCTCAATATCTTCAAAATTCAAAGCAATAATCTGCTCATTCGCAACTCCCTGACCCTTCAGGTAATCCTGGTATATTTCAAACAGCGTCGATTTGCCACAACGCCTTACGCCGGTCACAACTTTAATAATCTGCTTATCCTTTTGCCGGATCAACCAGTTTAGATACTCTGTCCTGTCAATTCTTTTCACAGCCGTTTCCTCCTTCCATATTATAATGATATTATATTCCGTTTTTATAATTTTATCAACAATTATCGGATTACAGTCCGTTTATATTAATAATATCATAAAAAACAGATTGTATTCCATTTAACTTGAAATCCATTTAAAAAAGAGACAGGGGGACAGGTTCCCTGTCTCTAAAACATGTACAGGCTGAGCAGTTTGTTCAGGCAGAGCTCCGGCTATATTGTACACTTACCTTCCAGGCAGATATTCTCCACCGATTTTCCGATATAGATCTGATACTCACCGCTCTCCACATCAAAGGCATGCTTCTCCTCATTATAATAATAAAAAGCTTCCTCATCCAGAGTCAGAACAACGTTCTTCGTCTGGCCAGGTTCCAGAGAAATCTTTTCAAATCCCTTCAATTCCTTTGCAGCCCGTTCTACAGCAGAATCTTTTTTACCCACATAAAGCTGAACAACCTCCTGACCGCTCCTGCTGCCGGTATTTGTCACATCCACACATACTTGGATCTCCGGGTAATTGCCCATAATAACCATATCGCTGAATGTAAATTCCGTATAAGAGAGTCCGTAGCCAAATGGGAACAACTCCTTCTTCTTTTTAGTATCGTAATAACGATAGCCGACAAAGATACCCTCATCATACCGGACATTATTATCTCCCGGGAATTCTCCTACACAGTGTGCCGGACAATCCGTATGGGTAATCGGGAAGCTTTCCGGAAGTCTGCCTGATGGATTGATATCACCAAATAATACCTCTGCCAGCGCAGTGCCGCCCTCCATGCCTGCATACCAGTGCCATACAAGGGTTTTAACCTTAGACAGCCATGGCATTTCCACTGCAGAACCAGATACCATTACCACCATCAGTTCCGGACGTACACCTAACAGTTCCCGAATAAGTTCATCCTGGGCATACGGCAGCCGCATATCCGGTCGGTCATGTCCCTCTGTATCCTGCTGATGATTCTGACCGCCAATGAAAATAACCGCATCGTAGGAACTGTCTGCTGCCCGTTCCACTGCTTCACACCGCAGCGCCGCCTGTCGTCTGGTAATTTCTTCATCTTCACCTGCTGCAGCAATGTAGCCGCCGCCATTTTCCAGACTGTCCGCCTGCCAGTTTATATCGCTGCCTGCATTCTCCAGATCATGGGCAAAATACCCCTGAACATAATCCACCTGTACATTGCCGCCAAGGCGTTTCTTGATGCCCATAAGCGGTGATATCTCATAAAGAGCCTTAATCTCAGCACTGCCGCCGCCATTGGAATGCATACGTGACGCATTGTCCCCGATAACCAGCAGCTTTCGAATACTCTTTGGCGATAATGGCAGCTGCTGATCATCGTTTTTCAATAAGACCACAGATTCTCTGGCCGCATCCAGTACCGATGACCGATGCTCCGGTGTATTGTAACAGCCGCTCTTTCTCTCACCACCACCAAGCATGTGAAGCCGGAACATCAGCTTCAGTATATGCTCCACCTTGGAATCAATCAGTGATTCCGGTATTTCTCCTGCTTCCACAGCCTGTTTCAGAGGATCAGCCATACAATATTCATCAAAATTATCTGTCACGGACATTTCAATATCCAAACCGCTTTCAGCCGCTTCTTTTGTCTTATGAACACCGCCCCAGTCAGAGACCACCATACCATCATAGCCCCATTCTGTTCTGAGAACACCATTGAGTAAAACCTTGCTCTCACAGCAATGCTCATCTTTATACCGATTGTAAGCCCCCATCAGAGAATAGGCATTCCCTTCCTGAACAGCTTTTTTAAATGCCGGAAGATAAATTTCACGAAGAGCCCTCTCACTGATCTCCACATTGACCCAGAGACGCTCCGTTTCCTGATTATTCATGGCAAAATGCTTGACACATGCCGCCGTATCTGCAGTCTGGATTCCCTGGATCAGCGGCACAGCCAATTCTCCTGCCAGATACGGATCCTCACTCATATATTCAAAATTTCTTCCGCATAAAGGGCTTCTTTTAATATTAATGCCCGGTGCCAGAATCACATCTTTCCCACGGCCTCTGGCCTCCTCACCAAGGACTTTCCCGGATTCATAGGCCAGTTTCCTGTTCCATGTGGCTGCCAGGGCACTGTTGCTCGGCAGATAAGTGACGTAATCATCGGAATTGCCAATCGCAACCCATTCGGCATTCTTAAAGTCATTGCGCACCCCCATCGGTCCATCAGACATCTTCAGCTCCGGTATCCCCAGTCTGTTCACACCCGCTGTCCGGAAAAACCCGGCACCATGGATCATGCTGATCTTCTCATCCAGAGTAAGTGCTTCCATCAATTCTCTGATTGCTGTTTCCATCCCTGCTTCTGCTATTTTCCCCATATTATTTTCCCTCTATTTTTCACATTCTGATTGTTCAAAAGACCCAATTGCCTCTCGGCAGGCCATCTGCACGGATAACCTGTCTAAACCAACGAAATATCTGCTTCTCCGCCTTCTTCAAACGTGAGCAGTGTTCCTTCATCCGTATCCGTTCCCGTACTATCTTTGGAATGCTCACCTACGAGCAATACCTGGCACGGCTTCTTAGTCTTCACACAGATATGGACACGGCCATCGGTTTTCAGTACACAAACCTTTGTCTCCTCACTTCCATCCATACCGAAAACAACTGTAGAAGTTTCCTTATCCTCCTGCAGTGCATAGGCCTTAACTGTTACATGATCTGCATAATCATAATCCGGCCGGTCACTCCTTGCACCAACTGCAATCAGGCTGTTTTCCCGGACATAAGCCGGAATGCTCAGATAATCGCAGTATTCCTCATACCAGCGGCCGCCTTCCTTTTTCTCTCCGGTAAAATAATTGGTCCAATGACCTTCCGGCAGATAGTATATGGCTTTGCTCTCATCATTAAAAACTGGCGCTACAAGTATAGAATCGCCGAACATATACTGTTTGTCAAGATAGGAGCAGTTTAAATCTGATGTAAATTCCAAAACCATACTCCGCATCATCGGAATGCCTGTCCTCGCTGTCTCAATGGCATTTCTGTACAAATATGGCATCAGCTTTGCTTTTTCTGCCGTAAAGTAACGGACAACATCAACGGCTTCATCATCATAGGCCCATGGTACCCGGTAAGAGGTACTGCCATGCAGTCTCGAATGGGAAGACATAAGACCAAAGGCCGCCCAGCGTTTATACACATCCGGTGTGGATGTATTTTCGAATCCTCCGATATCATGACTCCAGTATCCAAAACCGGACATGGTCAATGACAGACCGCCGCGAAGACTTTCTTCCATGGACACATAATCCGACCAGCAGTCGCCGCCCCAGTGAACAGGGAATTTCTGACCGCCCACCGTTGCTGAACGTGCAAAAAGAACCGCCTCTCCTCTGCCTCGCTTTTCCTCCAGCAGTTCATATACACATTTGTTATATAAATATGTATAGTAATTGTGCATTCTGGCAGGATCGGATCCATCATAATATACGCCATTTACAGGAATTCTCTCACCAAAATCCGTCTTAAAACAGTCCACACCCATATCCAGCAGAACTGCCAGCTTCTCCTGGTACCATTTCCATGCCTCCGGATTGGTAAAATCCACCAGGGCCATTCCCGGCTGCCACATGTCCCATTGCCAGACATCCCCATTTTGACGCTTGATGAAATACCCCTTTTCCATACCTTCTTTAAACAGATAGGACTCCTGGCCAATGTATGGATTGATCCAGACACAGATGTTCAGGTCTTTGGCCTTGATACGGGCCAGCATCCCCTCCGGATCAGGAAAAACACGGCTGTCCCAGAGGAAATCACACCAATGGAAATCCTTCATCCAGAAACAGTCAAAATGGAATACTCTGAGTCCGATTCCCCGCTCTTTCATGCCGTCAATAAAGCTCATAACTGTTTCTTCATCATAATTGGTGGTAAAGGATGTGGAAAGCCAGAGACCATAGGTCCATGGGGCAGGAAGAGACGGCTTGCCTGTAAGATCTGTATATCTTTCCAGGACTTCCTTCATGGACGGTCCGTTAAACAGGAAATAATCCAGCGTTTCGCCCGGCACAGAGAATTCCACCTTGGAAACCTGCTCTGTTCCCACTTCAAAGGACACTTTCCCCGGATCATTGACAAAAACCCCATAACCTTTATCTGTCAGATAAAAAGGTATATTTTTGTAGGACTGTTCCGTACTGGTGCCGCCATCCTCATTCCATATATCGATAGACTGACCGTTCTTGACAAAGGCTCCGAATCTTTCTCCCAATCCGTACACATGTTCATTGACAGACAGTTCCAGCTGCTGACGCATGAATGCCTTACCTTCCGGATTCATATCATAGGCTTCTCCTGTCCACCCGGTACGCATATAGGCCAAATCCCGCTGACAGCTCTGTGTCAGTAAACGTCCGTTTCTTTCATAGCGCATGCTCCATGTCACCTTATTTATACGAAGTGCCAGTGAACCGCTTTTTATGATCACTTCCTGTTCTGTTTCCTCTATATCTGCCGGTCTGCTTTCATCCAGATTCAGGTCAAACTCCGGTGATTTCTTTTGGACTCCCAGATGGTGACTCACCTGTACACGAATCACCTCTTCGGCAGGGGTACTGATACGCACCGTCAGATTGATTCCGCCCAGTGTGTCGCCCCTTTTAGCTATTTTTATAGTTGGTGCACAAATTGTTACATCTCTGTCCGTACATCTGACAAAATAGGCTTCCTTCGGCGCAAAACAGCCTACACCCTCTTTTTGCAGCCAGCATCCATTCCAGAACTTCATAAATTGATACTCCTTTTCATTTTCTATCCATCATTTTTGTCTTTTTCATTTTGATTATAAGAGAATTCACATTAGTTGTATACCGTCAAATTTCAATGTTCACTGCCCGCTCTTTTAGTGACATTTACACCGAAATCTCTGATTTTTCACGTATTTTACATCTAATAATTACCATCCTTCCGGTCCTGTCATACATTTACAAATAATTAATTTTTCTGTATGATATAAGTAAATAATTTGACAGAGAGGAATCCATTTATGCCTTTCAGAGAACGCTTTGAATCCTTTTTCAGCCGTCCAAAGGTCCAGAAGCAGCTGGTCACCATTTTTATTCTGGTATTGCTTGTACCCATTGCTTTCTGCTGCTTTCTTTTATATGAATCCTATACCTCCCTTCGGGAACATTATCTGGAACAGATTGCCTCCGACAATCTGCGTGTCCGTTCCATACTTTTTGAAGTCACCACGAATCTATACAATGTTTCAGAGGATATTGCCCATGATCAACTGCTTTTAGACGTCATCAATACACAATATGCATCTCCGCAGGATGTACGTATGGCAGTCAGCAGTTATCCGACCATCAGCAATATTATGATTAAGGATACCTCTATTTCCTCTGTTAATATTTATACCTTTAACGAGACAATCGGTGACTATTCTTATTTTCACACCATTACACCCGAAATTCAGAAATCGGACTGGTTTATTTCCGCTTCTGAAAAAGCCTCCCCATTCTGGAGAACCCATTGCCGCACGGACAGCCGCGGCAATATCTACTGGGAATTAAGTCTCTACAGGAAAATACCGCTGCCGCAGCTGGGAAGCTATGCAGTTCTGTCCGTCACTGCCAGCGACAACTATCTTCGTAACCGGATCATCAATAATTCAATGGAATGCATCATGACGATCAATGAGAATCCTGTTTTTTTCAGTACCGACAAAAATTTTCTCGGAAAGTCCATACCAGTTGACATTGATTATGAATCCAGAATAACCAACGCCTCCGGTATCATAGAGCTGAGCGGAACACCTGAGTTTACCGTAATCAGCACCCTGCTGCCCATGAATTCCGATGACAGATTATACATTGTTTCTTACCATCCAACTGCCTTAAACGAACTGACTCAGCTGATCAGAAACTATATTCTCATCATCGCAGCCGTCATACTGATTCCATGCGTGATGTTCTTCATCTATTCCCAGTATTTCAGCGCAAGAGTCATGACACTAAGAAAAGCCATGCATCAGGCCAGCCATGGCAATTATGAAATCATGGATGTTTTCTCCGGCAATGATGAATTATCCGAGACATTCCAGGATCTGCGGCTCATGATTGAAGCCGTCAAGGAGAAAGAGGCTGAGATCTATCAGTCCAGAATCAGAGAGCAGGAAATTGAAAACAGACAGCAGCAAATGGAATTCAAAATGCTTTCCAGTCAGATCAATCCTCATTTTCTCTACAATACACTGGAAACCATTCGTATGAAAGCCTTTACCAATGGAGACCGCGAAGTAGCAACAGCCATCAAACTCCTCGGAAAATCCATGCGCTACGTGTTAAACGGTACGGGCAAATCGACAGTTCCTTTGTCCACTGTCCTGAACCAGATCCATACTTACATCTCTATTCAGGAATTCCGTTTCGGTGACCGGGTTCATTTTGATGAAGATATCATGGCAGGACTGGATCCCGATGAATACAACATCCAGCCCCTGCTTCTACAGCCCATTGTGGAAAATGCCATCATCCACGGTCTGGAAGGCATTGAGAGCAATGGTCATATTCTCCTTCGGATCAGAGAAGAAGGTGAATGGCTGTACATAGGTATTTCCGATAACGGCAACGGTATGACAGAAGAGGAACTGACCGCGCTGCGTATACAAATCAACAGTTATGATCAGACCCGCACCCGCAGTATCGGTCTTTATAATATTAACCAGAGACTTTCCCTGTGCTATGGACCAGACTGTCAACTGATGATTGACAGTATAAAAGGCGCGGGGACAACCATTTCCATGAGACTCCCGCTCAGTAAAACCAAGGAGGAATTAACAAATGAAGGTTCTTATCGCCGATGATGAAGCCATTGTTCTGGAAGGGCTTCAATATATTATAGACTGGAAAAAGCTTGGATTTTCCATCTGCGGTCTGACCCGCTGCGGTAATGAGACCTTGGACAAAATCCTGCGTCTCAATCCTGATATCGTCCTGCTGGATATTCGTATGCCACAGCTTCCGGGGACAGAAATCGTCCGTATTGCCCGCGAAAAAGGGTATCAGGGTCATTTTATCATTATCAGCGGTTATTCCGATTTTACCTATGCCCAGACAGCCATCCGATACGGTGTGGATTATTATCTGACTAAACCTATCGATGAAGATGAACTGGAAAATGCCATCATCAACGTCCGCAATCAGATTGAAAAAGAGCAAAAATCCGCCCGCACTCTCAGCCAGTACAGAGAAAATGCCCGCGATACGATCGTACGGCAGCTGCTGACAGGTAATTTCCGCGATAACACTTCTCTGAATCTGACCGACCTGAATCTGAATGCAGATGTCTATCAGGTGGTCCTTTATGAGCGCTACAATCAGGAAGCCTTTCAGATTACATGGGATTTTGCGGAGCTTTTGAGAGTCAGCAATCAGGATCATAATTCCCTGGATCATCTCACCATCGACCGTCAGTCAGCCGTACTTTTAAAAGGAAACTTTGCCATTGACCGGTTTGAAAGATTGCTGACACATTACAAAATCAATCCTCAAAAGGGCTCTCCTCTGGACTCACTGTTTCTTGCTTACGGACGCAAGGTTTACAGACCTGAAGATATCCATCTGTCCCGGGAGGATGCCGGAAACCTTCTGAAACGCCGCTTCTTCTGTGAACACAACCAGCATGTCATCGGATTCGAATCTCTGCCAAAAGGAGAAGAATATAATTATCATGCCGGTGATGAAGATGTCTACAGATACGCAGAACTTCTGACAGATTATATCCAGACTCAGAACCGCCGCCAGATTGAAGAGCTTTTGAAGGAAATCGGCAATAATCTCTTTTACAGCAAGGACGATATAGCCGCCATTCGCCGTTTTCTCATTGATATTTACCTGCAGGTGAAACAGAAGATCCTTCAGCTGTACACCAATATGCCTATTCCCTTTGCAACCAATTCGGCCATTATCAATAACATCGACAACACCTATTATTTATACGAGATACTAAAGATGCTGATGGATCAGTTCGAAATATGCATGAACACCATTGGCTCTCCGGGCAGCGAAACCATTATGGATAACATTCTGCATTATATCAACCATAATTACAGCAGTAATCTGAAGCTTGAAACCATCGCCCGCCTCTTCGGTTATAACAGCGCCTATCTCGGCAAGCTATTTACCAAAAAGGTAGGCGAAAGCTTCAATTCCTATCTGGACCGGGTCCGCATCGAGCGCTCCAAACAGCTTCTCACCGATCAGTCACTGAAGGTCTATGAGATAGCCGAACGCATCGGCTATAAGAACGTGGATTATTTCCACAAAAAATTCAGAAAATACGTGGGGCAGAGTCCCGCCGAATACCGCAGGAATCATTGAATACAGTTTCCCCCTGTTATTTAAAATCTTCACCGCAGAGGACTGTGCTGTTTTCCCCTATTACCACAGTCCTCCTGCATTTTTTGTACCGAACCAGAAATTGTGCTCCCATCTTTCCCCGGAACACTGCTTTTTTCAAAATCCCGTCCTTCCATTCCATATCTATTGTTATGCCACCTTTGGCACGAAGTCCCTGGACACAGCCTTTCGAAAATACTTTTGGCAGAGCCGGCAGCAGTATGATTTCCACCTCCATGGTGCCATCCGGCCGCACATGGGCCAAATCATCCTCCAGCATCAGAAGAATGCCTGCTGCATTGCCTTCATTACCGTCAATCTGGAAAGGATAACGACAGTTCTCCAGATCCGGTTCTTCCGGATCCTGCTCTGTCTCATCACAGTGATAGGCCAGATTCAGATAATTCCTGCCAGTCGCATAGCGAAGCATATCCTGAATGCAGGCATATGCTTCCTCCCCCTGTCTCAGTCGCGCCCAGAGGCACATCCGATGGGCAATGGCCCATCCAACAGTAGTTCTCCCCCGCAGCCGCAGGGATTTCTCCGCAGCCGCAGCCAGTTCCGGGGTATGTTCCGCTGTGATCAGCTGTCCGGGATAAACACCCCATAAATGAGACAAATGCCTGTGATGGATCATCTTCTCGGGATACTCCCTGTTCCATTCCATAATACGGCCATCCCGGCCGATCTGAACCGGAGCCAGCTTCATCTGGCAGGACTTCAGTTCTTTGTTAAAATCTTCATCTGCTCCCAGCACATACTGTGCTTCAATACAATATTCAAAAAGGGCTGCTATCAGTTCCCGATCATAAGCCGGCCCCTCGCACAGAGCACATGGTCTTCCCTGCTCATCAAGGAAGACATTCTCCGGCGATGAGGACGGAGAAGTAACCAGCCAGTCATGTTCCGGTTCCTTCACCAGCATATCCATATAAAATTCCGCCGCTTCCTTCATCACCGGCCAAACATGCTGAAGATAAACTTCATCCTCCGTATACAAATAATGCTCCCAGAGATGATGACACAGCCAGGCCGGACTGCCGGTGGTGGATCCCCAGGCGGCATTCTCCAACGGAGCTGTAAATCCCCATGGATTCGTACATGTATGAACCAGCCAGCCTCTGGCACCGTAATAGGCCCCGGCTGTTTTCCTGCCCGGCTCCACAAGCTTTTCAATCAGTTCCAGATAGGGAAGATGATCATCGGAAAGATTTCCCTTTTCTGCCAGCCAGTAGATCATCTGCTGGGCATTCAGATGCCAGTCGCCATTCCATGGTGTCTGTATCTCATCGGCCCAGATTCCCTGAAGGTTGGCCGGAAGTCCTCCCTTACGGGAGGAACAGTGAAGCAGATACCGGCTATACATAACATAAAAGGCAAGCTTTCCGGCCTCCTCTGTATCTCCCAGAAACAAAGTCATGCTTTCCATAACACTGCGCATTTCCTGACAATGCTCAGTATATATCTGTTCCCAGGGGCTTGTGAGGGCTGACACATTTTCATATATGGCATCCAGCAGATCCCCCTGCATATCCGTCCGGGCCGTTATGGCAATCAATGCTTCATCCGCATTCCGCACATACAGGCGGCTGCCCTCTGTACAGACTTTTCCGCCAACAGCACGGGCACCCGCCACACAGGCATAGCAGATACCATTTCTGCCGCCAAAGCCGTCCGGCAGCTGACCATGCATATAAATGCTGTGATCATTCAATACCTCTGTTATAAAATGCTCATCCCGGTCAAGCCCGATCCCCACATGGATCATGCCCGGTTTCGAAGCCGTCAGATGAAGATAGATGGCCTGTTCTTTTTCAGATACAACCCACGTCCGCTGATAATCCGTATCGCCCAGCCTGAAAGACACACAGGCCGTGCCGGTCATTATATCCAGTTCTCTTCGGTAATTTTCCACACAGCAGCAATCCTGCCTGCCGGAAGACAGCGCCTGAAAATAGGATAAATGCAGGCGCCCCATTATCTGATAGCAGCCAAAGGGAGCTGTAGACCCATGAGCGTAATTGCTCCCTGCCCCAAGACAGGTAAAATGCTCTCCAAATAACTGCTCTGCTTCATAATTTTTTCCTTCCGCCAGAAGTCGGCGGATCTCCGGCAGATATTGCGCCGCATCAAGGCGGTCTGCCTCCTCAGGGCTGCCGGACCACATGGAATTCTCATTCAGAACCACCTGTTCCCGCATCATTTCCCCGTATATCAATGCGCCCAGCCGTCCGTTTCCCACAGGCAGTGTGTCTGTCAGTTCCACTGCCGGTTTGTTAAATGTCAGTTTCATCCGGTTTCTCCTCAAATCCTTCCAGGATCAGCACATCCTTCGGTTCCATAATAATATGGCTGCCTGCCGGATAATGGATATCTGTCAGAATATCCGTCCGGTCCCCGGTAATGGTAACCCCCGTTTTTCTCTCATTATGGTTCAGTATATACAGATATTTTCTTCCATCATAAAATCTTTCCGTTGCTTCAATACCTTCGGAAGCCACCAGAACCGGATTTATTCCCTGTTCCTTCATGCAGCGCCGCAAAAAAGTCTTATAAAAGGATATTGAAGAACGGGTTCCTACATAATAAGCCCTTCCTTTACCATAATGATTGAGGGTCAGTACCGGCGTATCGGCATAAAAATCCTGCTGATATTCAGCCAGGGCCTCCGCTCCTTCCAGATGCATAATATCGCATAAAAGCTTCGCTTCATATTCTTCACCTTTGTAAATAAAGGAATTGAAAGCATCTGGCGGCAGCGCATCCGACTCTTCCACCCAGATCCCCAGTATATCCCTGAGTTTACCCGGATAACCGCCGGTGACCACCAGATCATGTTCCTCCACGATCCCGCTGAAATAGCTGGTGATGAAAGTACCTCCCTCCCTGACAAAATGCCGCAGCTTCTCATCATATCCGTCCTTGGTCATATAAAGCAGCGGTGCCGCCACCACAGCATAATCCGCCGGATCATCATCCACACCAATAAAATCCACCGCATAATTCTGCTCTTCCATGGCACGGTAATACAAATACACCTCATCCAGATATTTCAGATCACAGCTCGGTCCGGCAGAATATTCAAGGGCCCACCAGTTATCCCAGTCCACCAGAATAGCCGCCTTCGCCCGACTCCGTCCTTCCAGCGTCCTGCTGCCGATCTTCTTTAATTCCTGCCCCAGGGCTGCCACTTCTCTGAATACCCTCGTATGCTCGTGACCCACATGGTCAATAACTGCCCCATGATACTTTTCACAGGCCCCCACTGACCGCTTCATCTGAAAAAACATAATGGCATCGGCGCCATGGGCCATGGCCTGATAGCTCCAGAGCCGCATAACCCCCGGCCGTTTCAGGGCATTATAGGAAAGCCAGTTGGTTACACTCGGCGTCTGCTCCATGAGCACAAAAGGCTGACCGCCCTTGATACTGCGTATCAGATCGTGGTTCATGGCAATTCTCGAATAGGGATCCTCATTGGCCGGATAATTATCCCACGAAATAAAGTCCATGGCCTTTGCCCACATCTGATAGTCCAGCGGTTTATAAAAGCCCATAAGATTGGTGGTGATCTTTGCATCCGGAATCACAGCACGGATAGCCCCATACTCTGCCTGAAAGCATGCCAGCATCCCCTCGGAATTAAAGCGCCGGTAATCCAGAGAAATTCCCTGAAATGTGGTACGGTTCTCCTCAAAATGCTCACTCAGAAGATTCGGTACCACAATCTCATCCCAATCATAAAAGGTATGTCCCCAGAATGCCGTATCCCAGGCCTTATTCACATTTTCTATGGTGTGGTATTTCTTCTTCAGCCATTTTCTGAAAGCCTTCTCACAATTTTCACAATAGCATTCCCCGCCGTACTCATTGCAGACATGCCATGCCACAATACACGCTCTATCCTTATAACGTTCTGCCAGCTTTCCCGCCAGAAGTGCCGAATATTTCCGATAGGTAGGGCTGTTCTGGCAGGAATTGTGACGGCTGCCGAACCTTCGCTTCATACCATTAAATTCCGTTCTCAATACATCCGGATGCCTTTTGGCCATCCAGGCCGGATGGGCTGCCGTGGATGTGGCCATGCACACCTTCATCCCGTTTTTCTCCACCATATCCAGAACTCTGTCCAGTTTATCAAAACACCATGTATTCTCGTCAGGCTGCAGCATCGCCCAGGAAAATACATTCAATGTCACAATATCAATACCGGCCAGCTTCAGAAGACGCATATCTTCCTCCCACGTCTCGTCCGGCCATTGTTCCGGATTATAGTCGCCGCCATATAAAACCTTATCAATCATCAAATTGCTCCCTTCGTCGTATTTATACACAACAGGGACAGTTTCAGTCCCAACGTTAACCTTAACGTATACAGAGCCAAAACTGTCCTCTTGCTGTGAATTATTTAATTTTTATTTTACTGATTATTCTGTGATTCATATTCTGCCACAACTGCTTCTCTGGCATCATTCTGGGCCTTTGCGCAGTCCATATCGTAGTCAAGTACGGTCTGATAATCAAGACCCTGTACTGTCTTCTGCATTTCAGCCAGCAGTGAATTGAATTCATTCTCATCAGCCGCAAATACCATCTTCCATGAATATTCAACGATGGAAGCCTTACACTGCCCTCTGAGAGTTGTGATCTGAGAATCCTCTTCAGGAACAACGTAACCGCTGCCCGGTGCCACAAGAATCTGCCCCTTGGAATTCAGATATTCCATAGTAGTCTGAGCGCCCATCTTTTCCTGCCAGTCCGTTGTCAATGGATCTGTCTTGGATGCCAGTACAGAATCCCAGGTTGTGTAATCATAGCAGATACCCGTATCCGGATTGCTGTCCAGCTGATTAACTGCCTTGTAATTTAATGCGGATACACCATCTTTCCAGGTGCCGCCGCCCCATTCATCCGGTACATTGACTGCTTCACCGTATAATGCCTGCTTACCAAAGTCTGTCAGAACAGGCTGGCCGTCCTGCATTTCCCATGTCAGGCCTTCAGGACCACAGGAGCTTGCTGTCTGTGCACAGGAAGCCATAACACCTTCAGGAGAATAGAGCCAGTCGATGAAATCAGCCAGTCTCTGCGGATCTTCAGCCTTGCTGCCGATCATGATACAGTTATTCGGGTTGCCATTGATCTGACATCCATAGGAGAAGATGGTCTCATCGGCGATTGGTGCCAGCATAAAGCCCTTGCCTTCAGCCTTATGGGCATCTGTATTGTAGGCAGCCTGTCCAAGCCATGGGTAAGGTGCAAACAGAATCTGTCCATCCTGATATTTTGTAAATAACATATCATAGTTCTGTGTTGTGGACTCCGGATCTACCAGTCCCAGCTGATTAGCCTGGAAGAGGAATTTCAGAGCACGGATGTAGGAAGAATCGGAATCAATAAAGCTCTGATAATCAGAACCATCTGCTTTAGCCATGACAAAGCCCAGCTCATCGTAACCATAGAAAGCTGCCTCCGGTTTTGCATTGCTCATAAGGTTGGCATCCCAGTCCTTGAAAAGTGAAATCGCGTAGGTCTTTTTACCGCTGTCACTTTCAGGAACGGCATCCTGCATAGCCTTCAGGGCAGGGAGCAGATCCTCCAGTGTGTTGATCTCCGGATAACCGGCTGCCTTATAGGCATCCCAGCGGATATAAGCACCATAGTTCGGCTCCAGACCTTCAGAAGAAGTTGTCGGTGAATTGCTGGATACCTCGGACGGAATTGCATAGATACCATCCTGCTCTACCAGTTCTGCCGTCTTTTCGATAGCAGCGTCATAGCGATGCACATTTTCTGCATTGGCCAGATATTCTGTCATATCCATGACCAGCCCTGCCTCCACCAGATTCTGGAGACGGCCATTGTTAGCGCCTGTAATAATCAGGTCACCCAGATCCCCTGCAGCTGATCTTGTCTGGAACAGTGTATCGCCGCCGCCTGCAACGTTCGGAGCGATGATATTCAGTTCCATATTGAATTTTTCCTTGACGATCTTGGCAAACCATCCAGACTGAATGCCCTGATAATTGGCCTGACTGTCAAACACGTCAACTGTGATAAATTCTGAATACGGTGAATCGGAGCTTCCTGCATTCTCACCTGAAGCTGCTCCGGATGAACTGCTTCCGCCGCCGCAGCCCGACAGCATGCCGATTACCATGGACGCACAAACCAGTGCGCTGATGATCTTACTCTTTTTCATAATTGTTACCCTCCATAAATATAAATCATTATTAACCCTTTACGGAACCGATCATAATACCTTTAACAAAGAATCTCTGGAACATCGGATAGATGAAGAGAATCGGCAGAACAACAATGACAGAAACCGTCATTCGAATGGACGTTGGCGTCTGCTGTGTAGCAACAGCTGCCATATTCACTGCACCACCGGAACTCTTAACCATGGCCGCCAGCGAGCTTGCCTGATTAATATAAGTATATAACAGGTACTGCAAAGAGTACAGTTTCTGATCAGTAATATAGATCAAAGTATCCTGGAAAGAGTTCCACTGTGCTACAGCGGCAAAAATTGCAACAGTCGCCATGATTGGCGTACAGGCAGGAAGAATGATCTTGTACCAGATCGTAAATATCCCGGCACCGTCAATTTCCGCTGCCTCCTGAAGCGCCTTTGGAATGGATTCAATATAGGTCTTTACCAGAATGATATTAAATGGCTGAACAATGGCCGGAAGCACATAAACCCAGAAGGTATTGGTCAGATGCAGGGTCTTCATTGTAATAAACATTGGAATCAGACCGGCATTGAAATACATAATGATAACAACAAAACGATAGAAAAACTTTCGTCCCCACATCTTTTCCTGTGTAAACATAAATCCCAGGAAACAGGAAGCCATAACCGTACAGGCCGTACCTATGACCGTTCTTGCCACTGAGATCAGTGCTGCTCTCGGAAGCCCGCTCAGCTGCAGCACCTGCTTATAATTCTCCAGATGAAATCCCTTTGGCAGGAAGTTGATCATACCATTGGCACTCAGATCATTGGCACTGATGGTATTGATAATCAGATAATAAAAGGGATACACACAGATCAGCGTCAAAATGGCAAACAATGCATAGTTGAAAACATTAAAAACCTTATCGGAAGCAGATAATGGTTTTTCCTTCTCTTTATAAACAACTTTTTCCTTAGCCATCAATCTCTGCCTCCTTTCTAAATAATCGACTCTCCACGGGTCTTCTTCGATACAAAGTTCACAATAAACAACAATGCAATGCTGACAAGACTCTTCAGCATACTGAGGGCTGTGGCCATTGAAAGACTGCCGCCCGTCATACCGATATTGTAAACATACAGGTCAAGTACCTGAATATGTTCCTTGTTGAATGAGTTCTGGAATACGAAATACTGATCCATACCATTATTCAGGAAATTGGCAATGGACATCATCAGCATAACAAAATATGTAGGCAGAAGCGCCGGGAATGTTATGTGGCGCATCAGCTGGAAACGATTAGCCCCATCCACTCTGGCCGCTTCATACTGTTCCTGATCAATACCGGTAATGGAAGCCAGATACATAATTGCTCCCCATCCCAGGCCCTTCCATGTATTCCACAAAAGCATAGCCAGCCATGTGTGAGAATCACTGTCCAGAAAACGGACCGGCTCAGAAATCAGACCGATACTCTCCAGAACCGTATTGATCATACCTGTATTGGAGAACAGGCAGAAAGCAACGGAATAAACCATAACCCAGCTGATGAAATTCGGCAGTGTGGTCAACGTCTGAACTAGAGTTTTGAACCACTTACATTTGATCTCATTCAGCAGAATGGCAAAGAAAACCGGCAGCAGAGATGTGGCAATTCCAAGCAAACTCATGGCAAAAGTATTCTTCATAACCTGAATCATCTGAAGCCGCTGGGTTTCATTGCCAAACATCATCTTAAACCACTGCAGACCCACAAACTCACATTTGCTCAGCGGCAGCGGCGGTTTATAATCGAAAAACGCATAAATCCATCCGTGCAGCGGGAAATATGAGAACAGGAAGCAAAGCACAATAAACGGCAGAATCATCAGCGTCAGCTTCTTATTGGTCTTTGGCTTGTTGATCATTGCGGCATTGGCCGCAGACTTTGATTTAGACATTTCGTCTCCCTCCCTTTTTTTAGAAATCATACCATTATTTTTTCACTGTAAACACCCGAGTTTTTTTACATTTCGTATGGAAATTTTAGATTTTTTATGCTATTTTTATGCATAACGCCAATTATAGCAGCATGGAATGTCTGATTTTTCATGTAGACGACATAATTTTTACTCTATAATATAGGTTTATATCCGAAATTATTAAGGCACATTGTACAATTTAATTGATTTTAAAGGAGGAATTAATAGAAATGAGATATAATCCTGACGGTGCTTTTTATCAGTTTATGACCGGGGCTGCTTCCTTTATAGGACTTAATGTTCTGTTCCTGATCACCTGTCTTCCGGTTTTCACCATCGGCACGGCACTGTCATCTCTTTATACTGTCACCATGCAGGAAGCACGGGGAGACACAAGTTATATTTTTTCAGACTACCTCAAGGCCTTTAAGAAAAACTTTTTCCAGTCCACAGCCGCTTTTCTGCTGCATCTGGTTCTGTCATTGATATTGCTGTATAATATTGTATTCTGGGGAGCACAGCACACCATAACCGGCAACATCCTCCTGGTTCTCATGGCTCTGCTGGGCATGATCCTGATCCTTTCATTTTTATATACCTATCCCCTGATTGCGAGATTCTCCAATACACTCAGACAGACATTAAAAAATTCTGTTCTGCTGGCTTTGATGAACATGAGACAGACCCTGATTCTGATCGTCCTTCAGGCAACATTTCTCGGTTTCTGTCTGGCTGTATCTCAGGCTAAGATATTCATGCTGCTCATCGGATTCGCCATACTGGCCTATTTGAATTCCAGAATAATGGTCAAGGTATTCTCACCCTATGAAACTTCAGAAGTCTGACAAAAAAGCTTCGCAATTTAAAGTCTATACAAAAAGACAGCGTGAAAAGCATTATGCTTAGTCACGCTGTCTTTTTTGGTTTAAAATATATTAGTACAGATTCTTAATTACCGGATAGATGGCTCTGTACTGCTGATATTTTGCTTCATACTTCGCAGCCAGCACCGGATCCGGTTCTACAGTCTCCACCACTTTGACAATCTTCGCGGCAACTGTCTCCACATCCGGGTATTCTCCACAGCCTACAGCCGCCAGCATGGCGCCGCCCAGGGCCGGTCCTTCCTCACTTTCGATGACATCCACCTTCATATTCATAATATTGGCGATCATCTTACGCCAGAGCGGACTTTTTGCACCGCCGCCGCAGATCTTCGTTCGTTCCGGACGGATGCCAAGGCTTCTGGCCACCTCCAGTGAATCCCTCAGACCGAATCCAACGCCTTCCAGTACAGCCTGAGTCATATCCTCCCTTGTGGTGTCCATGGACATGCCCATGAACATGGCCCTGACATCCGGATCATTATGAGGTGAACGCTCACCCATGAGATATGGCAGGAAAAATACATGATTTTCTCCCAGCTTCTCATCGGTTATGCCTTTCTGTTCAGCGGAGTAATCCATGGTCTTAAGGATCTCCTCATTCCACCACTTATTACAGGAAGCAGCGCTGAGCATACAGCCCATCAGATGATAATGACCGTCTGCATGGGCAAATGAATGAAGGGCATAATGGCTATCCGAAAGGAACTTATCGCTGGAAATGAAAATAGTTCCAGAAGTTCCCAGTGAAATATTACACATGCCGTCGCCCACAGTTCCGGTTCCAACGGCTGCCGCCGCATTGTCACCTGCACCTGCAATAACTTTCACACTTTCCGGAAGCTCCAGCTCCCCGGCAATATCCGGCTTTAATGTTCCCACAACTTCATAGCTTTCATGAAGCTTCGGAAGCTGTTTTTCGGTAATACCACAGATGTTCAGCATATGCTCAGACCAGCACCTGTTTTTTACATCCATCAGAAGCATACCGGAAGCATCGGATACATCCGTGCAGAATGCCCCTGACAGACGATAAGCCAGATAATCCTTCGGCAGCATGATTTTACTGATCCGGGCAAAATTGTCCGGTTCATTGGCCCTCATCCATAGAAGCTTCGGTGCCGTAAAGCCTGCAAAGGCAATATTGGCCGTATATTCGGCAATTTTTTCTCTGCCAACGACCTCATTGAGATAATCTGTTTCTCTTCCTGTTCTTCCGTCATTCCAAAGAATAGCCGGACGAATCACATTGTCATCGGCATCCAGAGCCACCAGACCATGCATCTGACCGCCGAAGCTGATACCGGCCACCTGATTCTTATCACATTCCGCCGTCAGTTCCCGGATACCTGCCATGGTCTCTCTGAACCAGTCCTCCGGTTCCTGTTCCGACCATCCGGACTGAGGAAAATACAGGGGATACTCTCTGGACACGATTTTTTCAATACAGCCCTCGCTGTTCATCAGCAGAAGCTTCACAGCCGAGGTTCCGAGATCAATACCTATATACAGCATATTCTCCCCCTGATATTAACCCCACGGATTTTCCGTCGGATATCTGACACCTGCCGGCTGATTATAGCCGATATTCTCTACAGGAACGCCTATATATTTAAACACTTCAAATAATGCTTTGCCAAAATGTCCGAAGGCTACGGCGCCATGATGCGGGAATCCTCCCTCGATCAGTACATGACGGTAGAAACGTCCCATTTCAGGAATGGCAAATACACCGATGGAGCCAAAGGATCTGGATGCAACCGGCAGCACCTCGCCATGGGCGATATAGGCACGCAGCTTGCTGTCAGCCGTGCTCTGAAGACGGAAGAATGTAATATCACCCGGCACAATATCTCCTTCCAGCGTTCCCTGAGTTACTTCCACCGGCAAAGATCTTGCCATGATCATCTGATATTTCATCTCACAGAAGGACAGCTTTTTAGAAGATGTATTTCCGCAGTGGAAGCCCATGAAGGTATCCTTCTGGGTATAGCTGAATTTTCCTTTGATATCCTCCTCATACATATCCTTAGGCACGGAATTGTTGATATCCAGCAGAGTCACAATATCCTCGCTGACAACTGTTCCGATAAATTCACTTAAAGCGCCGTAAATATCCACTTCACAGGAAACCGGAATGCCCTGAGTTGCCAGACGACTGTTGACATAGCACGGCACAAATCCGAACTGTGTCTGGAAAGCAGGCCAGCATTTGCCGGCAATGGCCACATACTTACGGTAGCCTCTGTGTTCCTCGATCCAATCCTTCAGTGTCAGCTCATACTGGGCCAGCTTGCCAAGAATCTCCGGCTTCTTATTGCCTGCGCCCAGCTCTTCCTCCATCTCCTTTACAATGGCAGGAATCCGCTCATCACCGGCATGCTTATTGAAAGCTTCAAAAAGATCCAGCTCTGAATTCTCTTCAATCTCGACACCCATATTGTACAGCTGCTTGATCGGCGCATTGCAGGCCAGGAAGTTCAGCGGACGCGGACCGAAGCTGATGATCTTCAGATTGTTCAGTCCAATGATTGCTCTGGCAATCGGTATAAATTCATGAATCATATCCGCACACTCTTCTGCGTCACCTACAGGATATTCCGGTATGTAAGCTTTGATATTGCGCAGCTGCAGATTGTAGCTGGCATTGAGCATACCACAGTAGGCATCGCCGCGGCCCTGCACAAGATTGCTGCCGCTTTCCTCTGCCGCAGCTACAAACATCTTTGGTCCGTCAAAATGTTTAGCCAGCAGTGTTTCTGCAATCTCAGGGCCAAAATTACCAAGGTATACACAGAGAGCATTACAGCCTGCCGCTTTAATATCCTCCAGAGCCTGCACCATGTGGATCTCACTTTCCACGATGCAGACAGGACACTCATAAATATAATCTGAGCCATATTTTTCCGTATAAGCTTTGATCAGATTCTTTCTTCTGTTCACAGAAAGGCTTTCAGGAAAACAATCACGGCTGACTGCCACAATACCGATTTTAACCTCCGGCATATTATTCATCATATTTTACCTCCTCCGGCGCTCTTCCGGCAAATCCTTCAATATCTGCCGCCAGCGCCTAATAATCCGTCATTCAATTTGCAATACCATTTTATCAACTTTTTCAGCATAATATCACCATATATTTGGCCATTTTATATTAAATTCTTATCCTTTTCTTTTTTTCTGAACTCACTCGGCAAAAGCCCGTATCTGGCTTTGAATTCCTTCGTCAGCGCATTACTGTTCGGGAATCCGCTGCGCATGGCAATCTCCCCTATGGTCATATCTGAATTCATCAGATCAATATAGGCATGCTCCAGCCGGATCTGATTCAGATAGGTCTTATATTTTGTCTGGGCATATTTCTGAAACATTCTGGAAAGATAAGTCGGTGAATAGCCGAAAACTTCCGCCACACTCTCCAGTGACAGATCTTTCATATAATTCTCTTTCATATAGGAAGTGACAGCCGAAAGCCGGAACAGCCCTCTGCTGCGCTGCAGTTCCTCCCGGTTTACCTCCGTCTTTCTGTATTTCGTCACCAGGAGATAGATCAGCATGTAAAAATCGCTCTGTACCTTCAGCTCATAGCCCAGAGTTTTCTCCTGATAAGTCTCATACATATCCCTGATCAAAGCCATCACGTTCTCATCCTGCAGCTTTGCGCTGTGAGAAAAATAGATAAATTTGTCATCCGTATAATAATTGGCAAAGGTAGTCAGCGGCATCTGCAGGACAACCGTATGATTCGGCTCCGGTGACGCAATTGAATGGATCTCATGGGAATTCACCAGCATAAATTCTCCCGGTTTCAAAGGATAAGCCCTGTCATTAATGTAAAAGCATAAGCTTCCCTCAAAAAGGGCGAAAATCTCTATGGAACGATGCCAGTGCTTTTCCCTGTAATAATGTCCATCCCGCCCCTCAAACTCAAAAATCTTAAAAGGAAGATCGTTATTAGGTGTAATCAGCTCATGGGAAAAATTCATCATTCACTCTCCACGTTCGCATTGTATATCATGTGTATCTCGTCACAATAAACATTATTCTTTAATTTGTAGGCGCCCGGTATGACACCTGTTCTTCTAAAACCCAGCTTCTCATAAACATGTATGGCTCTTGAATTATCGGCAAAAACGCCCAGTTCTACCTGTTCAAAGCCTGCATTTCGTGCAATCTGAAGTGCTTCTTTAACCAGTATCGACCCCAGTCCCAGATTGAAGAATTTCTCTTTAAGGGCAATCCCCAGCTCTCCCCGGTGTCTTATTTTCATCCAGCTGCCGAGCTGATTCACTCCCACATTACCGGCCAGTTCTCCTTCAACAAAAGCTGCCAGCATAAAGCTCTTCTCGTCCTCGATGAGGTTCTGAATATATTCTCTTTCCTGTTCCACACTGATACAGATCTCCTCCGGGTAGCGCAGCATATAATGGGTCTCCTCGGAAGTCTGCCGCATATATTCAAGCAGTGCCGCAGCATCAGCGGCTTCCGGACTTTTTAAAATCACTTTCTGACCGTTTTTTAAAATGATGTCTTTTGGTTCTATATACATTTTTCTCCCCCTCTTTCACTTTAATCTTCCGTATGATCATTCTTCTATCATCTGGAACTATCTGTTGTTATCATGATTATAGCATCAACTGAATAACTGAACAACCATCTCTCATCTGATATAAAGCTGTCAGTTCTGATGATTCTGTGGTACAATACAACCAGACTATACGATTTTGGGGGAAATTTAATGATGAAACAATATAAATTTTCACAGCTGCCCTATGAAGCGAATGATTATGGCAGCCTTCAGGAAAAGATCAACACCTGCACAGAGCAGATCAGACAGGCTGCATCTGCCGATGAGATTTTTGATATTATCTCCCGGTATGATGACATGATGCAGGATGCCGTCCTTGCGGCCGAAATGGCCTATATCCGCAGCACACTGGACTGCACAGACCAGTTCTATGCAGAGGCTGCTCAGAAGGAGGCCGTTGGATTTGCGTCTTTACTGACATCGCCTTATTATGAAGCCCTGCTGCACAGCCCGTTCCTTCCGCAGCTGGAGGAGCATTTTGGTCCGGAGTTCCGTCCCCGTCTGGAAAAGGAATTCCGGATTCATGCAGCCGGTCAGGAATTTATGGCCCGCGAACAGGAACTGGTGAATCAGTTCCAGCAAAAGAAAGCCCTGCTGCAAATTGATTTCCGGGGTGCCAGACGCTCAGAAGGTGAACTGTATGTTTTCTTCGACGATCCGGATCGCCGGATCCGTCTGGAATCAAGAAAAGCGCTTGCTCAGACCGTCCTTGCCCAGAAGGACGATTTTGCCGCCATTTTGCTGGAGCTTATCTCTCTGCGCAATCGGATTGCAAAGGCCAACGGATTTGACAATTATCTGGAATATGCCAATGCCACCTACGACCGCAGGGGCTATGGCGAAGCAGAGATGACCGCCTTCTGTGAGCAGGTCAAAACTGATCTGGTACCGCTGCTTCAGACATTACAGGAAGAACAGAGACAGGCCCTTGGCGTGGATAAGATGATGGTCTACGACCTCGGTGTACGCTTCGCAGACGGCAATGCCAGACCTGCGGGCGATGCCGCCTATCTGACAGAAGCATCCAAAGCCATGTATGATGCCCTGTCACCTGACTTCGGTGAATTCTTCCGGGGCATGGTGGAAACTGAAAGTCTGGATGTGGCAGCTTCCCCTAACAAGGTGGCCGGCATGGGCTTTTGCACCGGTATTATGAAGAAAGATTATTATCCTTTCGTATTCGGCAACTGCAATGGCACTGAGACTGATGTGGCTGTCTTCACCCATGAGATCGGACATTCCTGGCAGGCACAGCTGACCTCACAGCATGTACAGACATCCCTTCTGGCCGATATGGCACTGGATGCCGTGGAAATCCCATCCAAGACCATGGAGCTGTTCACCTATCCATATGCGGAAAACTTCTTCGGCAAGGATGCTGATAAATTCCGTCAGGGCCATTTCCGCTCCGCATTACAGGAAATCGCTTCCTACTGTTCCATCCACGAGTTCAATACATGGATCTATACCCATCCGGATGCATCCTTTGAGGAACTGACAGCCGCACAGATCCGTATCGAGCAGGCCTACAATCCGAATCTGGACTATGGAGAACTGGATACTTACCACCGGCAGGGAGCCGATCTGATGCGCAGCATGGCCGTCTACATGTTCCCGAGATATGTCATCAGCTACTCATTATCTGAAATGTGCGCCATGGAGCTTTTCGCCAGAATGCAGCATGACCCTGCAGGCGCATGGGAATCCTATGAGAAGCTTTGCGCCTCCGGCGGCAGCCGCAGCTACCCGGACACTCTGGCCCAGGCAGGACTGGAACCGGCCTATGCAGAAGGCAGCGTGAAAAAAGTCGTTGAATTTGCAAAAGAATATCTGAAGCTGTAAATAAAAAGGTGCTGTTCCAAATTCAGGTACAGCACCTTTTTAACATGATTATTTTGCTTTCGGATATTCGTTGCAAAGAAGACGGTACGGCGCCTCATCTTCTTCAATTTCAGGGAAACGTCCGATCGGCTCATAAAAGCGGTTATCGTTTTCGTCATCATTGCACATGGATACCTCTCCCAGAAGCACATCGCCGGTCCCCGGTTCCACATGAAAATCATGGTACATATACGGGTAAATGGTGATACTTTCTCCCGGTGTCAGCCGCACCTGCGTACCAGCAGGAACAATATATTCTCGTCCATCGCAGTGAACAGTGACATCCGTATCCGCAAACGCCTCATCCTCTGTTGAATTATACACAGTGATCAGCACGTTACCGCCGCCGCGATTGATGATGTCCTCCATCTTGTTCCAATGAAAATGCATGGGCGCCATCTGGCCTTCTTTCACCAACAGCAGCTTTTCCGCATAGTTTTTCGAATACTTATCCATTTTCAGATTGCCGTTACGGATAGTAATCAGTGAAAATCCAACCTCATCGAATCTGTCCAGCCCATAATCTGTAATATCCCATCCCAGCATATTGTCACGGATCTCATCATATTCGGTACCTTTACTGTACCATTCCTCCGGCGTCCACTTACAGAATGGCGGAAGCTCGAAACCATGGGCCCGGATCAGTTCTTCCATATGTCTGATTTCTGTATTAATCTTTGATCTCTTCATTG
>JBJEJD010000184.1:26818-28132 GCA_051877705.1 Coprococcus sp.
CTGACACCAAATGCACCTGCAATTCCCTGTACCATAACAAATTTTGTTTTACCACATCCGTTAAAGAATCCAATATAACAGAAGAGAAAGGATACAATCAGAGTATCAATGGCATAGGCCTTCAGATAATCTGCCGCCGCCAGAATAACCGCCTGATCCTTCGAAAAAATACCTGCCAGCATATCTCCATGGAAAAAAGCGAGATACGCCATCACAATACCAACCATCAGAGAAGCAGCCATCCCGCACGCCATGGACTCCCTTGCTCTCTTTCTTTTTCCCGCGCCGATATTCTGGGCAACAAAAGCTGACAGTGACTGAGAAAAAGAAGACGGCACCAGCATGATAAAAGCACATACCTTTTCCGCGACACCCACACCTGCTGACGGAACGACGCCCAGACTGTTGACAATGGCATTGATCACCAGAAACGATATATTGACAAGGCCATCCTGCAGAGCCACCGGCAGTCCCACCTTCAATATCCTCCCGTTTATCTCCCTGTTAAATCTTATATTTTTTCTGGAAAATGGAAATGGCAGACCTTTTTTCTTTATGATTCCCAAACACAAAATGACGCTGAATGCCTGAGCCAGAACCGTGGCCAGCGCTGCTCCCGAGGCCTCCATATGTAAACCGGCCACAAATATCAGATCCCCGGCAATATTAAAAACACAGGCACATGCCACTGTAAAGAGCGGTGTTCTGGAATCACCCAGTCCCCTGAATATACTTCCCAATACATTATAGGCCACTATAAATATTGTCCCGCATGAGCAGATCCGGACATATCCCATCGTTTTTGAAAATGCTTCCTCCGGGGCATGCATCAGACTGGTAAATGGTTCCGCAATGCCCAGCATCAAAACGGTCACGCCCACTGCCACCAGCAGAAAAAAGCAGATACTGCTGCCCATAATCTCGCCCGCAAGCTTCTCCTTTCGGCCGCCCATAGCCTGTCCAAGAAGAATCGTCGTACCCATGGCAAGTCCTGTGATCACAACAGTGACCATGTGCATCATCTGACTTCCGGTAGCTACCGCAGACACATCCGCTGCGGTTCCAAACTGACCGACCACCAGCAGGTCCACAGCACCGTACAATGACTGCAGACACAGAGCCAGCAGCACCGGCAGGGCAAATCCGATAAGAGGGCGCACGATACTTCCTTCTGTAAAATTAGCATTGTCTTTCATGTTCTTTCTCCTTTAACCAAAAAAACCGGATAAAACAGCAGGTATCTCAACCTGCCATCTTATCCGGCATAATCACTTCTTCTGAGTGCTTATCCTCCGATGAACAATGCTTATTCTA
>JBJEJD010000184.1:28232-32136 GCA_051877705.1 Coprococcus sp.
GCGTGATGATATTCTGAAGACGCGAGGGCCTCAAAGAGATTGGCGATTGCCTCCATTCCCCGCCGTCTTGCCCGATCCGCAAACATCAGATATTTCAAATGGGCCATCAGTTCCGCCGCAACGGTCTTTTCAATATTTTCCTTCAGGACATTGACTTTTCTCTCTTTGTCGTAGTCGTCCTCTGCAAGATTGTCAAACCTGTACGCAAGTTCCCCGTCTTTCATGAAAAAATGCACCATATGATGTTCAACATCACAGGCCCGGATATCCTCAGACACATCTTCTATGAGCGCGCCGCCGCCACCCGTACAGATCAGTGGGATATTATCCACCACATCCTCAAAGCGTGAATGAACATGTCCACATAAAAGGTATTTTACTTTTTCCCTCCACGGTCCATAGGCCTCTTTCAGCCGTGCAAACTCTTCCTCCGATACGGAATTCCGGATATAATGATTTGGAACAGGAATATGGAAGGCAATGATCACACGATGAACCTCTTCCATTTTCAATACCTGCTGCAAAAGCTCCAGTCCCTCTTCCTCAAAAGTACGCATGGCATTGTCCAATACAACCACCGTAAACTCTCCGGCAAGCAATGCGTAATTTTTTCTTCCGAAATAATCCGTATAGGTTCCTGTATCATGATTCCCCCGCAGTACATAAACATCATTATGAGCAATAATCTCCGTCAGCTCACTAATTTCCTCATAATAATGCTTATTACCCGTTGGAACCAGGTCTCCTGCAATCAGCGTAATATCATCCTCTGCACTCTTTTCCAGAGTTCCTGCATAGACCTTCATATTATAGGTACCCAATCCCTCACATCCGGGATCACCGATCACGCCCATGGAATTCACCCATGGCAGTAAAATCATTGACTCTGTCACTTTCTGAATCTTATAATTATTCATCCTTTCTCCCGCCCTTTCACCAACAGATCAAAATTCCTATAACCAGATTTAATACTAACCTAATTATAGCATTAATCTGTACTGACGAACAGCAGATTAAATGAATCTATCACAAACAATGAAATTATTCACTATAAAACAATTGTTTTGGACTTTTGGGTTTATCCGGAATACTTAATTTTATCTCTCCACGCTCTACTAATGGCATCACATGAGTCTGAATAGCATAAGTAACAGAAGATAATCCCAAATACTCACAAATTTCTTTTCTCGTCCTTGGAGTTTTACAAAACAGAATCAAATTATCTTTTTCATCGCTGTTTATCACTTTTTCTGCATCAGACTTCATATCCTTATAGAACTTCACAACGAAATTCCCTCTTTCGTCTATAAATTCGGGTTCACGCAAATGATATCTTTCCATTTCCTTCCTGATAGTTGGTATTCCTGAATAACGATTTTCTGTAATTCCCAGCACTTCCAAAGCCGATGCCAATACCGGATTCCTTGTATCGGGCTGTACCTTACCTAATTGATCTGCTCGGATTCTGCCATAAAGTCCACCTGGATTATGAATTTCAATTCGATTTTCATACATTATAATCTGAACTGGCATCCCTTCTGTATGAATACTATAATCACGATGAACCAATGCATTGATAATCGCTTCCCTGACAGCTGTAATCGGATAATCTGTTTTGTCTTCCCTCAGACCACTTTCCGGATTAATAATCGTTTTTCTTCTCATGTTCTTTCTCACAAACTTAATTGCTTCATTCAACATATCTGGTATATTTCCTTCAATACGCTCATTATCCAGAAAGCGCTCCCCGGCTTCTCCCAATTCTCCCAATTCTTCGCCAGGAACAGCAATCGCAGTAATACACAATTGCGGGAAATAGGCCTGCGGATACGGACTAAATAATAAAACAGTACTTAATGTAACTTCATTATTTCTCGTAATGCTCATTAATTCATAAATATCCACATTTTTTATAGCTGACAGATTGGGTTTTCCATTTTTTAACAGCTGAATGTAATCAGCCAGCAATTCTTTGTCCAATGCCGATAATGTAGCCCGGTGTACTTCTCGAATATCATCCTGATATTTTTTACGAAATGCTTCATAACTGTAAATTTCGTATTCTGTCATTGGCTCATCACTGTCTCCAATTCTTGTATAGGAACCTTTTATTCTTCCCTGTCCTTTATAATGACAGGGTCTGTCAGACAAATCAATACCCGGGATTTCTGCTGAGACAAAAAAATGTTGATCTTTTTCTGCTACAGTAAGCAAAGGACGTACAATCGGTTCCATCTGCAGACATTGTTCATTGATTTTTTTCTGGATATCCTGTGGATCATAAACTCCTACTTCTTTATAATCCTGCTTTTCATCAATACCAAAAACAATGATTCCACCTTCATCCTGGTTAGAGAAACTGGACAAAGAATCATAAAGACGTTTCGGACATCCCCGTTCTGCACTTTTCAACTCAAGTGTTTGAGTTTCACATTTCATTTTTTGAATTATCTGTAATTTTTCAAGCAATTCTTCAGTTGTCATTTCAGTTCCTCCCTTTTATATTTAATATTTTAACATACAACTAAAATATATGCAAGGAACTCAAATTTTATTCAAAAAAATTAACAGGAACTAAAATAGGAAAACATAAATATTAATCATTCCTTATTCCAGTACAATACTCCATTCTCCCATGGGCTCCACATATCCGACAATGGCCGCCTCCGGAATCTGTGCCTTCAGTTCCTCCAGACATGCCTTTGCATATCTTTCCGGCACAGCCATCAACAGGCCGCCGCTTGTCTGGGGATCATAGAAAATATCCTGCTGCGCCCTTGTGATACCATTTCTCACTTCAACACCGCCGGACGCATATTCCCGGTTTCTATAGGCCCCCGCCGGAATGAATCCCATCTCCGCCAGTTCATAGGCTTCCGGGTGATACGGTATCTGATCCGCCATCAGATGAATGGTCACATCACTTCCCTGAGCCATTTCAAAACTATGCCCCAGAAGAGAAAAACCCGTCACGTCCGTGCAGCTGTTCACCGGGTACTTCACCATAATATTCCGGGCCGTTTTATTGAGCGTTGCCATTTGCCTGTAAATACGCCGGCACACATCATCCGGCACCAGATCAGCCTTGATGCTCGTCGTCAGAATACCGATGCCCAGAGGTTTCGTAAGAATCAGGACATCCCCCGGCTTTGCATTGCTGTTGGTCAGCACTCGATCCGGATGTACGAATCCAGACACAGCCAGCCCGTAAATAGGTTCTGCCCCCTGAATCGTATGGCCTCCCGTAATGATAGCACCAGCCTCATAGACCTTATCATAGCCGCCCCGCAGAATCTCCTGTACCACAGACTTCTCCATTTTCTCTGCCAGACACATGATATTCATGGCCAGCTTCGGCGTTCCACCCATGGCATAGACATCACTCAACGCATTGGCCGCCGCAATCTGTCCATACAGATAAGGATCATCCACAATCGGCGGAAAGAAATCCGTTGTCTGGATCAGCGCCGTCTCCTCATTGATCACATACACACTGGCATCATCACTTTTATCATATCCCACGATCAGCCGTTCATCTCTGTGGGTCTTAAATCCTTCCAGCATATGCACCAGTGTGCCCGCACCAACCTTGGCACCACATCCGGCACACTTCGCCAGCTTCGTCAACTTAACATCTGTTTCCATACCTGTTCTCCCTAACTATCCTTGATCTGGTAAATAACCCTGTATCCACTGTCTGTTTTTTCCACGACCTGTTCAATTTCCTCAGAATAAGCACCTCCGGGACACGGCTCATCACCTTCATAGCGGACACAGGTCCCGCAGCTGCTGCTCAGATCCCTGGGCACAGGCATCATCCTCGCCTTCATCCCGGCCCCTTCACAAATCTTTTTAAATCGTATAGCACCAAAATGCGAATAAAAAGTCGCTATATAAACCATTT
>JBJEJD010000184.1:32236-35205 GCA_051877705.1 Coprococcus sp.
GTCTGGTTGTCCACCAGCATCTCATACACATTTTCTTTTGAAGTCATCGCCTTGCGGATCATGATGACCGGTTCCGGACATGAAAGTCCTCTTGCATCTAATGTTTTCATACGAACTCTCCTTTATGCCTTATCCTTTTTAAATGTATTAACCGAAGCAATGACTGCAACAACAATAATACCGATAACAACTGCAATCTTACCGTTCATCGTCGGTCCTTCACCGCTGGAAGCCAGACCAAAATTATGGGCAAAAGCAGCGCCGGCAATAAGTCCAAGGACAGCAACTGCACTGTCACTGTTGCCTTCACCTGACAGGATCAGCTGACGAAGCGGACATCCTCCCAGGAGAACACAGGCAAAACCAACCAGCAGCATACCCAGCAGGTTCCACAGGCCATCTGTATGAGCTACCGGCTGACCTGCAAATGCTGCTGTAAAATATGTACCTTCTGTCACAGCTGTCAGAATCAGATTGCATACAAGGGCACTTGCAAAAATAGCGATAAAGCCAAAAAGCAGCTTTGTTTCTCTGAACAATACAACATCACGGATACCGCCTACCATACAGAGACGGGTTCTCTGGGCAATGGCGCCCACAATAAGACCCGCAATCAAGCTGATGGCAACTGCCGCATGCTTCGCGCCCGGACCGGCTCCTTCTTCCGAGAAGAATATAAATGCCGGTGCCGCCACAAGAAGGCCAAGAAGTACAACCTGGATAACAGGCAGTACCGCGCCTTCCACCACCGGCTGTCTGTAAGATCTCTTTAATGAATAACCTTTATTAAGGAAAAATACACCACATAATATACCAAGAACAAATCCCGCCAGACCAAGCAGCGCATTCAAATCTCCGCCTGCCAGACGAAGAATCATACGGAACGGACATCCCAGGAACATTAAGCAGCCGATCATGGCAAAAAATCCCAGAATAAAACGTGTCAGCGGCGAGCTTCCACCCTTGGCCACAAACTCCTTCTTACTAACCGCCATAATGAAGCTGCCCAGTACCAGACCGATGATCTCCGGACGGATATACTGAACGGCACCCGCTCTGTGCAGTCCAAGTGCACCTGCTGTATCTCTCAGGAAACATGCAATACAGAAGCCCATATTGGCAGGATTTCCAAAGAAGACAAGCAATGCGGCAATCACACCAATAACAAGACCGCCAATCATAATCATTGTTTTTTCTTTTCTTGTGTCCATAACAAACCTCCTCTTTCATCTGCATTTAGTCTATCATCCGCCATTGCCCATGTCCAATGGAATTTATTAATATATTTGATGTATTTATTTGATTTTATAATAACTCTATGATATATTAAATATATATTATCAGACAGGAGCCTATTTAATGAAAGCAAAGATTTACCTGGATAATGCCAGTACTACCTTCCCAAAGCCACAATGCGTACCGGATGCCGTATACCGGTATATGACCCGGATCGGTTCTAATATTAACAGAGGTTGTTATGAAGATGCCTATTCTGCAGAAGAGATGGTCTATGATACCCGCCGTCAGCTCTGTGACCTCTTCGGTTTTTCCGACTGCAAAAATGTCATATTTACAAAGAATATTACAGAGAGCCTGAACGTCATCATCAAAGGCTTTTTTAAGACCGGCGATCATGTCCTCGTCTCATCCATGGAGCATAATACCGTAATGCGTCCTCTTGTACAGATGGAACAGGCCGGGGTCTCCTTTACACGATTGCCCTGTACAAAAGAAGGGTGCCTTGATGTGGGAAAAGAAGGAATCGATACCTTTCTGGAATCGTATATTCGCCCGGAGACCAGAGCAATCATCATGACACATGCCAGCAATGTCTGCGGCACATTGCTGCCGATCCGGGAAGTGGGAAATTTCTGTTCCCGTCATGGCCTGCGTTTTATCGTAGATGCGGCCCAGACTGCCGGAACGTGTCCAGTACATATGGAAGAGATGCATATTGACGCTTTGGCCTTCACCGGCCACAAGGGACTGCTCGGCCCCCAGGGTATCGGCGGCTTTATCGTTCGTGACGATATGGCCCAGGAAATGAATCCGCTGCTCTCCGGCGGCACCGGCAGCCTGAGTCATACGGAAATTATTCCGGACTTTCTGCCTGACCGGTTCGAGCCCGGCACCATGAATCTTCCCGGCATCGCAGGTCTTCATGCCGGACTGGCATGGATTGATGCAACAGGAATGGAAAAAATAAGCGCTCACGAATTGAAGCTCACTGAACAATTCATCCATGGTATCCTTGATCTTGATCCCGATGGTGAATATATCCGTCTCGTCGGCAAAAAAGATATCCTCTGCCGTACCGGGGTCGTTTCTATCCAGACGCCATGCCATGAACTCTCGGACATTGCCTTCAGTCTGGATGATACCTACGGCATTATGACCCGCGTCGGTCTCCACTGCGCACCATCCGCCCATAAAACCCTTGGCACCTATCCGACAGGCACCATCCGTTTTTCCTTCGGCTGGCATAATACGGAAGAAGATGCAGCCCGGGCCTTAACTGCCCTCAAAGAACTGACAAAACAGAACTGACAGAAAGGGATCATTATGGATTTCAAACAATTGCAGTCATTTATTACAGTCGTCAAATATGGCAGCTTTACAAAAGCTGCCGAAGTACTCTATTCCTCACAGCCGACCATCAGCTCCCATATCCGGAATCTTGAAGATGAGTTGGCCACCCGGCTTCTGGTACGCACAACGAAATCCCTGACCATCACACCAAGAGGCATGGAATTTTATGAATGGGCTGTCAACACCATGGAGTGCCGGGATCTTCTGCTGCGCCGGTGGTCCGACGATACAAAAAGGATCATCCGGCTTGGCACATCGACGATACCATCTGCATACATACTGCCGGAGATCCTTCCCGCCTTTGGTGAAAATAATCCCAATGTCTATTTTATTATGAACCAGAGCGATAGCCAGGGTGTCATCGATGGCCTGCTGCAGGG
>JBJEJD010000185.1:0-8629 GCA_051877705.1 Coprococcus sp.
GCACCGGCTAAAGCCATAATAACCGGATTCATCTGCTGAGACACCTGAGAGATTGGGCTAATAAATCCTCTGGACATGGTTAAGAACGAGGCAATGGTACCCAGTGTCATAGTTCCGATTCCCTGCAGACTGACGTTGGTAACACCGGCAATGGCCAGACTGCCTCCTACAACAGCCAGCAATACATAGAGAATATTTCCCATATTACCCATGATCGGCATCAGTATATTGGCATAGGTATGGGCTGCAGCCATACTATTGCACAGTTCTTCATTTTTCTCATCAAATACCTTTTTTGCTTCTTCTTCATGACAAAAGACTTTGACAACCTTCTGCCCATTGATCATTTCCTCTATATATCCGTTCACATCACCGATACTCTTCTGCTGTCTGATAAAATAAACACTGCTTCGTCCGCCGACAAATTTGACGATCTTCAATATCAGGAACAGAAAAACGATGATAAATAAAGTCATCCAAAGACTCAGATACAACATGGCAAAAAAGACAGACACAATGGTCACCAGTGATGACAGAAGCTGAGGCAGGCTCTGTGACAGCATCTGGCGCAAAGTATCCGCATCATTGGTATAATGACTCATAACATCGCCATGAGTATGGGTATCAAAATATTTGATCGGCAGCGTCTGCATATGCGCAAACATATCATCCCTGATCTTCTTCAGTATTCCCTGGGACACGACTGCCATGGTCCTGTTATAAATCCAGCCGGCAATAATACCAATGGCATAGATGCAGGCCATCTGCACGATTGCTCTGAACAATGCATCAAATACCGGATTCGCTTCCAAAAGGAGCGGGGAAATATAATCGTCGATCAAACGCTGTATAAACAGGGAGGACATGACACTGGCCACCGCATTCAGAAGAATACAGACAATGACAAGAATCACTTTCCCTTTGTAAATACCAAAATAACTCAGCAGACGTTTCATTGTCTGTGGATTGAATTTCGGACGCTGTGCTTTGCCCGCTTTCGGGTCAAATCCCGGTCCATGTGGTCCTCTACTCATTATCTTCCCCTCCTTTCATCTGAGATTCATATACTTCACGGTAAATATGCGATGACACCACCAATTCCTCATGGGTACCGACAGCACTGATCTCACCATCATCCAGTACGACGATCTGATCGGCATCCTGCACGGAAGCCACACGCTGAGCAATAATAATCTTTGTAGTATCAGGTATTTCCTCCGCAAAGGCCTTTCTGATGGACGCATCGGTCTTTGTATCCACCGCACTGGTAGAATCATCAAGAATCAGTATCTTCGGCTTCTTTAAAAGAGCTCTGGCGATGCACAGACGCTGCTTCTGTCCGCCGGATACGTTTGTACCGCCCTGTTCGATATAGGTATCATATCCATCCGGGAAGGTCCGAATAAATTCATCGGCACAAGCCAGTCTGCATACTCTCTCAATATCCTCATCTGTCGCGTTTTTATCGCCCCATCGGAGATTATCTTTAATAGTACCGGAGAAAAGAACATTTTTCTGCAGTACCATGGCAACTGCATCACGGAGGCTCTCAATATCATAATTGCGGACATCCACATCACCCACCAGTATACGGCCCGCTGTCACATCATACAGGCGCGGAATCAACTGGACAAGACTGGATTTTGAAGAACCGGTACCGCCCAGGATACCAATGGTCTGCCCGGACCGGATATTCAGATTCACATGATTCAGAACAGGTTTATCTGATTTCTTATTATAAGAAAATTCAACATCTTCAAATACCACATTACCATTCTTCACCTCATATACCGGCTTTTCCGGATTAGTCAGATTACTCTCTTCTGCCAGCACTTCACAAATACGCTCCGCAGAAGCTCTGGCCATAATGGTCATAACAAATATCATGGACAGCATCATCAGACTCATCAGGATCTGCATGGTATAGGTAAACAAACTCATGAATTCACCAGTGGAAAGTCCCAGCGCACTGTCTCCGCCACAGGCTACAATGGCCCTGGCACCGAACCAGCAGATCATCAGCATACATGTATAAACAGCCAGCTGCATGAGCGGCATGTTAAAAGCCAACTGCTGTTCGGCTTTGACAAAATTTTTGTATATATCATTCGAAACATTATTGAACTTCTCAATCTCATGGTCTTCCCTTGTAAAAGACTTCACAACACGGATACCATATAGATTCTCCTGGACAATGGCATTCAATCGATCGTATATCTTAAAAACCTTCTCGAAAATCGGATGCGTCCTGGTAATGATCACATACAAACCAATGCCGAGAATCGGCACTGCAATCAGATAAATGAGAGACAGCCGCGCATCAATACTGATTGCCGCAATCAGGGCAGCAATAAGCATGATCGGAGATCTGACTGCCACACGGATAATCATCTGGAAAGCCATCTGAACATTGGTAACATCCGTTGTCATACGTGTCACCAGGCTGGCCGTTGAAAATTTATCAATATTGGCAAATGAAAAGTCCTGAACCTTATAATACATATCCTGCCGAAGATTTTTGGCAAAACCGGCCGAAGCCTGAGCCGCAAACCGCCCGGACAATGTACCGCTCAGCAATGACAGCAACGCTACCGCCAGCAGAAGCATTCCGTATTTCCATATCACTGCCATATTACCCATATCAATACCCTCGTCAATCAGTCGAGCCATCAATAACGGAATGATAATCTCAAATATAACCTCAAAAGAAACAGTGATCGGCGATAAAATCGTCTGTTTCTTATATTGCCGGATACTTCCGGCTAAAGTTCTAACCATAATTATCCACCCTCTCTTCCTTTTATTGATCAAAATCTTATTTATCACACATATTATCGGCAATTTTTTTAAGAAGCCGTTCCAGCGTCCGGATTTCTTCATCCGACAGCCCCGACTTGACTCTGTCTTCCAGAGCTCTGCATTCCGCCGCCGCATGCTGATTGATCCTTCGGCCCTCCTCTGTCAATATTATTTTTTTCAAACGGGCATCCCCGGAAACACTTTCGCGGTATATAAGTCCCTTAGCTTCCATCCCCTTCAGGACCCTTGACACTGTAGACCGGGTTACTCCGAATTTCTCCTCAATATCCTTCGGATAAACGTCCTCCCCGTCTTTCTCATTCAGATACCGCATGATCCATCCATTGGCACCTGTAATTTTTTTTACACGACTCATATAAACATTGGCATCCGCATGTCTCCGGATCATAGTTGCTGTACGCATGATCAAAAGTCCCAGATCATCCCCGCACAATATACATTTTTCAGCCATACCATGACCCCTTTCTCTGACAATACACAAATTCCATCTCTGAATTTGTTGCATATCAAACTGTTGTACACTCAACATTATAATAAACTCCAAAAAAAAGTCAATACCTGATTCTACAAAAAAAGCAGCCCACCCTGCAATTGTAATTTTGCAAGAATGAACTGCCGGATATATTTTTATCCCAATAATATTCTATCGTTATCAAACTGTTCTTTTTTCTTTTCTGAATACATATCCAAAAGATCTGATACAGAGAGATTTTTTCGTTCTTCTTCCTTTATATCAAAGATGATGGAACCGGAATCCAGCATGATGGTTCTTGTTCCTGTGGTCAGGGCAGCTCCCATATTATGGGTGATCATCAATGTGGTCAGATTTCTCTCATATACGATCTGATTGGTAATAGCCATGACCTTTTCTGCAGTAGCCGGATCAAGGGCCGCCGTATGCTCATCCAGCAAAAGAAGCTTCGGTGTCACGATGGTACTCATGAGCAATGTGACCACCTGTCTCTGTCCGCCGGACAAAAGGCCTATCTTTGTCTCCATGCGGTCTTCAAGTCCCATATCAAAACGCTTCAGTTCCTCACGAAACATTTCTCTATCCTTCTTTGTAATGGCAAATCGGAAAATTCCCTTTGTATTCTTAGAATAGGCAAGAGCCAGATTCTCCTCAATGGTCAGGTTCGGTGCAGTTCCTCTCATTGGATCCTGAAACAGTCTTCCAATCTTACTGGATCTTTTATATTCCGGCAAATAGGAGATATTCTCTCCATCCAGGATCACACTGCCCTCATCCAACAGAAAATTACCGCAGATAGCATTAAAAAGTGTGGACTTGCCTGCACCGTTGGAGCCGAGGATCGTCACGAATTCCCCTTTCTCCAGAGACAGGCTCAAATGATCCAGCGCCTTATGTTCATTTGGTGTTCCCTTTGCAAAGGTCTTTGATGCATTATTTACTTTAAGCATTTGTCTTCCTCCTTTGCCGCATTCATGCCATTTCTCTTCAACTGTTCATTGGCCATTTTGGCTTTGATGGCAGGAACAGCCAGAGCGATGGTTACGATAAGAGCCGAAACAAGCTTCAGCATATAGGCTGGGAACATATCCGTCTTGGTTGCCAGAGCAATAATATATCTGTACACAATGGAACCCGCAATAGCTGATATAAAACCAATAGTCAGACTTCTGCGTCCAAAGAATGCCTCTCCGATAATAACAGATGCCAGACCTACTACCAGAATACCCACGCCGGAATTAATATCCGCGAAGCTCTGATACTGGGCAATAAGACCGCCGCAAAGAGCAATACATCCGTTGCTGATAGCCAGAGATACCATTTTGACCGCATCCACATTGATGGATGAAGCTCTTACCATATCGGCATTGTCTCCCGTAGCACGGATGGACAGGCCAAGAGAAGTCTTAAAGAACAACACCAGAATGATTGTAACGATCAGCACCGCCATCACTGCCACCAACAGTTTCACCATATCTTTCGAAAGTGCTGGCAGAAGCTTCTGAACCAGGTTGAATAATGTTTCGCTGTTGAGCAGTGTTACATTGGACGCACCACCCATCACAAACAGATTCACAGAATACAGTCCGCTCATGGTCAGAATTCCTGCCAGAACAGGATGGATATCCAGCTTGGTCTGTAAAAAACCTGTCACAATACCTGCAATGGCACCGGCTGCCACCGCTCCGGCAAGACCGATCAAAGGATGGCCTGCAGCCGTCAGCACAGAAGATACAGCAAGCCCGAAGGTAAAGCTGCCTTCCGTTGTCAAATCCGGAATATTCAATATTCTAAAGCTGATATAAATTCCCAGCACCATGATGCTGTAAAGGAATCCCAGCTGCAAAGAGCCAATTAATAAAGTCATGATCTGCTGCCCTCTCTATCACTTATTGAGCATCTTCTACAAAAACTGCAGAATTCTGTATATCTTCCGGTAATGTGATCCCAAGTGCTTCCAATGTCTGTGAATTAATAACTGTTGAAGACGCCGGAACAACAATTGCAGGAACATCTGCCACTGCCGCACCCTCGAGAATCTGAATAGCCATATCAGCACTCATGGCACCGATTCCTGTATCACTGATAGCTACTGTTGCGAATGCTCCGGAATCGACCATGGTTGCAGAACTGCCGTATACAGGAATCTTTGCATCTCTTGCTACTTCTGTTACAAGCGTCATGCTGGCCTGAACTACGGAATCATTTGGAATAAAGATGGCATCTACACTGCCTATAAGAGACTGTGCTGCCTGCTGTACCTCTGAGGAATTGGTAACCGTCGCTTCTTTATAAGCGATACCGTTTTCATCGCAGTAAGCCTTTGCGGATTCAACAGTATTGACAGAGTTAACTTCACTTGTACAGTACAGGAAACCATAAGTCTCACATCCTGGAGTCAGCGTATCACTTAATGCAAAAATATCAGAAACCGGAATAGCATTGGATGTGCCTGTTGCGTTTTTGTCCGGATGATCCATATCTGTGATAACGCCTGCTGCAACCGGAGCGGATACTGCAATAAATACGACCGGAGTCTCAACTTCAAGATTAACCATAGCCTGAGTTGCCGGTGTTGCAATCGTACAGATCAGATCATAATCACCGTCAGCCATGGACTGGGCAATCGTCTGCAGATTAGTTGCATCACCCTGAGCACATTTATAATCAACGGTCAGCTTATCTTCTGTATAGCCTTTGTCACGAAGCTCTGCAATAAAGCCTTCACGCATATCATTAAAAGCGCCGTTCTCGATCATCTGGATAATACCAACACTCAGTACCTTGCCTTCTGCCTGCTCTGCTGCTGATTCAAGGCTTTCTGCCGCCTCTGTTGCTGCCTCGTTCACAGCTTCTGTTGCTGCTGCCGTCTCCTTATTGGATGAACCACAGCCTGCCAGTGTCATCATGGATAATGCTAAAATACATACTGCCGCAAATAATTTCTTCATGGTAAATACCTCTTTCCCTTTTATTATTTATCTAATCTTTTATCTTATTTCAAATTGCCTGTTCCATATACTGCCAGATCTTCAAAAGCTTTTGTAAGCATTGCTTCTGTTATCACATAAGGATTATGATCAATATCCTTCATGGATACAGCTTTTTTGATAACATTCGGCAGATCCTTTTCTGTAATCTCCACATCTTCGATAGAGGTCGGAAGCCCCACACTCTGATTAAAAGCATATACTCTTTCAAATTCCTCCTGCTGACCATCAATCAGAAGCAGCAGCAGAACTCCGAAGCCCACCAGTTCGCCGTGAAGATGCCCCTCTTCAATATGCGGGAAGGATGTCAAAGCATAGTAGATGGCATGGGCAAGACCTGTATTGTAATCAATAATATGCTCCGTTGTCACAAGAATCGACACAACTGCCGTTGTAACAATGATGGCCAGTACAGTCTGCTCAAATTCCCATGAAACCCTTCCTGCCTTCTGATCTTCCAATGCCTTCCGGCCATACTGCATCAGCGGTTCATAGCACATCCGGCTCATTCCTACCCCCAACGCCGTATAATGGACCAGATTCTCGCCTCTGGAAGAAATCGTACTCTCAAAATATTTCGCATAAGTATCACCGATACCCGCCCACATATAACGGTACGGTGTCTTTGCAATCACCGATGTCTGAATAAACACATGCACCGGAGGCCTCGCGAAAAAGAAAGGCTCACGAAAGCTCCCATCAGGATTATACATAATTGATACACTGGTGCAGGCCGAACAATTGGATGCAATCGTCGGTACTGTAAAAACCGGTTTTCCAAGCTTAACCGCCAGACATTTTGTTGTGTCCGTGGCCTTTCCGCCGCCAATGGCAAACAGCATATCCGCTGACTGTACCTTTGGATCCGCCATCAGAGCTTCCACATTCTCATAGCTGGACTCACCGCCATACCAGAGAAAATCTTCAAATATAAGTGAAGAATCTCTGACTGCTTCCAGAAGCAGTTCCTTCACTGAAGCAATGGCTTTCTTTCCGCCGACAGCTATGATCCTACGACCATATGGCTCACACACTTCAGGAATCTTGCGGTAGATATCGTCGCCAATGGAATAGCTTGGGAGATAAATACTGTAATTCTCCATTATTACTCCTTTCCGGCTTTTCATATGGTGAACTTACCTGCTGTGCTGATTCCTCAGAAAATAAAAAATCTGCCCCTTGCTTAAAGGACAGACATATCTGCGGTACCACCTTTATTGATTATAAAAATCCACTCATAATGAAAATGCCAACACATTCTCTACCGTTAACGCCGGTCTACGTCCTCAGATACTAAGCATCTCACGATGCCTTTCCCCTGGCCCTCAACGGTCCATTTGCCTGCCAGCCTCTCCACAGGTTCTCAGCTCCTCCTGCTCTCTGTACGGCGCTTCTACAGACGTTATCTCCGTCTCAAAAGTTTGAAATCATTATAGCATATAATTAAGAAATGTCAATAGACAATTCTATACATTAACGCGATAATTCTATACATTAACGCGACGATCTTTTTACACTGCTATGTTGAAGTGTCATTCGATATACAGGCCGATATCCGTTATTTCATAATAATGATTTGTTACTCCAGACGATTTGATTCATTTCTCGTAAAAATACCGATTTACGAAAATTTATTTGAAATCTTACCAACCCATATTACAGCGATCATCAGTATAATCACTATAAAGGCAACAGAGATACGTATTGAATACCTCTGTGGTAATACAACAGCTGTTATTCCCGCCACAGCAAAACCAACTCCTAGTAATAAAACAGGTTTTCCGAGAGCCTTTGCATACCCTTCCTTATCATTTGTGTTATCTAATACTTTTCCATGCACACTTGCATAATTTCCTCGTAATAAAGAAATGCTTAAAACCACGAATATAATAGAAACAAACCACATCATTATACTAAAAGCTATCATATTAATCCTCTCCGCAAATTTCTTTCACGTCCGTTTCCTGTATCTCCCTAAGTGATAATCTGCTGGTTTCTATCCTTGGTGTTGTGCGCAGGCATATTTATCATCTTTTTCCGTCAGATTCTTTATTATATTTTCTTTCATCACGAATCACCTCATTCACCTGCTTTGGTATCTATCTGCTCTTTGTTGCAACAACTCTTGAAGATTTTCACTTCAAAACATCTCCCTCATTTGGTGAAATCACAAATGTAACCTTTCTTACCTTCCTGCCCTCGGCCGCTTTGTTTGGCATATATCTCTGAATCAGTTCGCCGTAGGCTTTGATAAATTCCATCATTTCATCATCACTCATCATAAGCGAAGCCGATCCCACAGTAAGAAGATCTCTTTGTGGATCCGGATTCTCTCCGTTGAAATAAC
>JBJEJD010000186.1:0-8504 GCA_051877705.1 Coprococcus sp.
TTTGCTGCTGCAATAACAATAGAATAACGGCTGCTGACTATTGGTTTCTCTCCTTCTTCAATCTCATGCCACAGCTGCTGATTCACTATCTGGAAATGATGATACAGCTGTTCATGACAGGGAAGTCCCCATTCTGTCATGGCTTTTTTCATGGCCCAGGCAGCACACCGGTTAAAATCCAGCAGAGTATTATCCACATCCAGCAATACCGTTGTGATCATCGACAGTTATCTCCTACATCTTCAAAAATGTACCCAGAATACTTCTTCCAAGAGAAGCACCCAGATTGCCGCCCAGCTTCTTACCGAAGTTTCCGCCAACAGATTTTCCTATGGAATTGCCGATTTCTCTCCCAATGGTTCCGGCAGCCGTATTCGCCACGCTCTTCATTCCGGATTTCATTGCCTTTTCCCGTTTTTCCTGCTCTCTGGCAGCTTTCTTTGCTCTCTCAGCCTCTTCCTTTTCTATTCTCTTTGCCTCCGCTGCAGCCGCTTTTTCTCTTTCCTTTGCCTCTGCCGCAGCCTGTTTTGCTGCCTGCTTTTCCGCCTCTTTTGCCTTTTTGGCTTCCTCTGCAGCCTTAGCCGCCGCTTCGGCATCCCGGGCATTCTGCTGCTTCATTCTCTGGAAAAACTCATAGGCTGAATCCCTGTCCTCCATATTTTGATATTTCAGATAAAGGTTATTTCTGACGGCCTCCTGTTTTCTCATATCATCATCAACAGCTCCCATCAGACTCTGGGGCGGCAGGATCCGACATCGTTTCACAATACCCGGAATGCCATCCTCATCCAGTACTGAAATCAGCGCTTCTCCTGTACCAAGAGAGGTCAGAGCCTGCTTTGTGTCAAAATCAGGATTCGGACGGAAGGAAGCTGCTGCTGCCTTCACCGCTTTTTCATCGGACGGTGTGTAAGCTCTCAGGGCATGCTGAATCTTATTACCCAGCTGTCCCAGTACTTCATCCGGAATATCCTTCGGACTCTGGGTAATAAAATAAATACCTACACCCTTTGAACGAATCAGCTTGACCACCTGCTCGATCTTGGCTCTGAGAGCCTTTGATATATCTTTGAAAAGCAGATGCGCCTCATCGAAGAAAAAGACCATTCTCGGCTTATCCATATCTCCCACCTCCGGGAGTGTTTCAAAAAGCTCAGACAGCATCCACAGAAGAAATGTGGCATACATGGTGGAATTCTGCATCAGCTCCCTGCAGTCCAGAATATTGATGGCACCCTTTCCGTCCATACTATTGACAAACCAGTCTGCAATATTCAGCCCCGGTTCACCAAAAAACTGTTCGCCGCCCTGAGCCTCCAGTGCCGTCACGCCCCTGAGAATGGCACCGATACTCTGCTTTGCAATATTGCCGTATTCTTCCGCGTACTCTTTGTTATGCTCACCGACGTATTGAAGCATCGCCTTCAGATCTTTTGTATCCATCAGAAGCAGCTGCTCTTTATCCGCAATCCTGAATACAATCGTCAGAATATCTGTCTGTGTATCATTCAGATCCATCAGTCTGGCTAAAAGCAGCGGCCCCATCTCTGAGATGGTCGTTCTGAGAGGAATGCCGGTCTTTCCGTAAATATCCCAGAAAACCGCCGGATAAGACTGATATCTGAAACCGCATTCTTCCAGCCCGAACTGACGGATTCGTTCCTGCATATTCTCTGTATCAACTCCAGGTCTGCACATCCCCGACAGATCCCCCTTCACATCAGCCAGAAAAACCGGCACACCCGCATCGCTGAAAGACTCTGCCAGCACCTTCAGTGTAATGGTCTTGCCAGTGCCCGTTGCCCCGGCAATCAGGCCATGACGGTTCGCCATTTTCGGATAAATACATACCTTCTCACCATCTGACTCTCCGATCCATATTTTCTGATCATAATACATATATGTATCCCCACCCTCTATTTATTAATTATTCCAAACTTACAAATCATAAAGCTCTGTATATTTTCTGGTCAGATAATCTGTATAAACTGTCGGATCAAATTTACCACAGGCATTTTTTACAATTTCAGCCGGTGTCATGAGACTGCCGTACTGATGAACCTTATCGCCAAGCCATGCAGACACAGCTGACAGATCTCCCTTGCCGACAGCTGTCCACACATCCAAATCTTTTTCCATATTCTGAAGCATCTGGGCACCGTAGGCACTTCCCAGAGCATAGGATGGAAAATAGCCAAAAGATCCGCCGGACCAATGAGAATCCTGCAAACATCCTCTCCTGTCATCAGGCACATCCACACCCAGATACTCTTTATATAATCTGTTCCATACCTGAGGAATATCCTTTACCGAAAGTGTTCCGGCAATGAGCTGTTTCTCAATGTCATAACGAATCAATACATGCATTGAATAAGTAAGCTCGTCAGCTTCTGTTCGGATCAGAGACGGTTCTACCTTATTCACAGCCCGATACATCTGCTCCGCCGTCACATCTTTCAGCTGCTCAAGGAAAAACTCCTGCATTTTCGGGAAAATGGCTTCAATAAACGGACGCGAACGGCCTATGATATTCTCATAAAATCTGGACTGACTTTCATGTACACCCATGGAAACACCGCCGGTGAGACAGGTGTACTGCAGATCATCGCGAATACCCAGTTCATATTTGGCATGACCGCCCTCATGAATCACCGAATACATGGAATCAGCCAGACTGTCCTCTTTATAGTTTGTTGTGATACGTACATCTTTATTGTTAAATTCAAGGGTAAAAGGATGCTCGGTCTCACCGATACCGCAATGTCCTCTGTCCAGCTGCAGAACCTCCATCAGGTAGTCTGAAAACTTCCTCTGTGCCTCCACCGGATAATGACGGTGCAGAAAGCTGTCATCGATCTGCGGCTTTTCTCCAATGGCTTTGATTAAAGGAACCAGCCTCTCACGAACTGTCCTGAAGAATTCGTCAAGAAAGGCCATATCCGCACCACGCTCGTACTCATCCAGCAGCGCATCATAAGGGGCCTTCGTGCTGTCATAATAGCCCGCAAACTTTATGTTAAAATTCACCAGCTTCTCCAACACCGGCGCAAACAATGCAAAATCACTGTTTTCTTTTGCCTTATGCCATACATCACTGGCCTCATTGGTCAGCATGGCATATTCCATATATTCATCAGCCGGAATGCGCAGCATCCGCTCATAGCTGCGCTGCAGTTCTTCCACCTGACGCTGTTCCACATGAGACAGCTCCGTCTGATGCTTTGAGAGAAAAGAAAGTAATTCTCCCACCTCCGGTGAAGTCATCAGCTTCTGACTCTCACCGGCCAGAATACCAAGCGCAACACCTCTCCCTTCTGCTGTATCTTTCGGTGCCACTGTCACACTGTCAAGATACAATGCTGACGAAGCGGCATTATAAGCATACATTTTTTTCTGAAGCAGACACAGCTGCTCTAAGGCGCTTTTTAATTCCATTTTCTTAATCCTCCTGTAACTATGTGTTATCACTGATGCGGGAATTCTCTGGCAATCGTCCGGAGCATGGCCTGCGCATTCAGATCAAAGGCCGGTCTCGGCCATCCACCCTTCCGCTTTGGACGCCAGAATGCCTTTGCCATGGCCTCCAGCTGATCCTCCGGTGATGCAAAATCCGTGATAATATTTAAAATAAAATCCTTTGTCTTCACAAGCTCATCTTCGAACCACTGCCACAATTCTTCACTCGTCTGTCCCACCAGTCCATGATGAGGCAGCCACAGCTGCTTTTCTCCAAGCTGCCGGCATTTCCGAATGCTTTCAAAGGATTTTCCGTAATCAACAAGAAACTGAGGCATATATTCTCCATTGACACCGATGGTACCAAGGGTCTCCGCCCCAAGCAAATATCTGTCATCAATGACCAGAGACAGGGAGCACCGGGTATGTCCGATACATTCAACAACCCGGATCTTCATATCTCCGATACAAAACTCGTCCCCGTCCTTCACCGCTTCATCCACATACAGCAGATCAACAGGATACCCGGTATCCCAGCTCCGTCTGTTAGTCCCGGCAGCCTCCCGGGACAATTCAACGATCGTCTGCCTGGCTGCCGGTTTAAGCAGCACCTTCTGCGCATATTCGGCGGCATAGACCTTTACATCCGGCCAGCGCTGCCTGATATAAGGCAGCGCTCCCACATGGTCATAATGGGAATGGGTAAGAAAAACAGCATCCAATGGCCGTTTCCCCAGTATTTTTTTAACCTTTTCAATCGTTATATCAGCATAATAAGCCATCCCCGGATCAAAGAGAATAGCTGCTTTGTCGCTCTTTGCCAGATAGCAGGATCCTCTGACTTCCGGATTCAAAAAAATCATTTCACTCATCTTAAACACCACCTGTACTTCTCTGCACAAACCCCGTCTCTCACTGCAATTTACCGGTTCTTTACAAATTCAAGAGGATCCCCCTCCGTATTCAGGAAATGCATCAGCATGTAAGCACACATAATGGCTACATTTTCCTCTTTCAGAATTCTCCGCACTTCTTCCCTGTCCGCCAGTACGATCTGAATATCCTCGGATTCCTCCTGAAAGGATGGATCCGGTGTGCCGGAAGCATAACCATAGACCGTGGCGCAGGATTCATCGGTCATGCCAATGGTTGTAAAGCGAGGCAAAGTAAACATATCCTCCGCCGGAATCGCTTCCAGATAAAGCCCCGTCTCCTCATGGAACTCCCGCACACCGGCTTCCATAACATTCTCACCGTCCTCCACAAGTCCCGCAGGGAATTCATAAATATAATCCCCAAGTGGATAACGGTACTGTCTCACCAGAACCACCTTGTCCTTATTGTCACCATAAACACCGTAAATAATCACACCATCCGGTTTATTTTTATGGTTCACTGCCTTCAGTTCATCTACAGACTTTGCCCTTGATGCCACATAATACTGCGACGGTTTCCCGTCTTTGTGGCGCACATCCATCTTATAAAAATTCAGGAAACGGTAATCCGTCTCCTTCTTAATCCCGACGATTCTCTTATCCATGACCTTCTCCAATCCTTATTTAGAAATATGTTCATCCAAAAACGTTTCAACATAACACCAGGTTTCTTCATCGTAGTCACCAAACACAGCATAATTATCCTTGTTGAATCCATGGGATGCCCCCTCGATCAGATGCAGCTCACAATGCTGATAAATCTCTGCCGCTTTTTCCGAATAGGAGCTGGAAACAATAAAATCCTTCGTACCATGTAAAATCAGAACATCCCCCTCAAAATCGCCTATTTGATCATAAACATCAAAATCTGCCAGCGAAGAAATAAACGCTGTCTCTGCATTGCCCGGTATGACACCGCCATATTTCTGAGCCATCTCCGCGATATTAAAAGCAGGATAGAACAGCATCAGTCCTTTCACTATCGATGAACATTCTTCCGCAGTAAGCGCCGATACAAGCCCTCCCTGGCTTGTTCCGAATAAATATATATTCTGACTGTCCACATAATCCAGTTCACTAACCGCCTTCAAAACAGCTTTCAAGTCCTCAACCTCAGTAAACACAGTCATATCTGCCTGGTCACCGTCACTCCTGCTGGCCTTGCTGCCTCCGCAGAAATCAAAGGCATAAGCAACCATTCCCTGAGCCGCGATCCTCTCACAATAGGATATCATAGAATCACTCGTCATATTCGCACTATGGGAAAGAATAACGGCAGGCATTTTCTCAGCCATCACATCCGGAACATAGATCCTGCCGAATATGGACATTCCGTCCCTGATCACACACATCTCACTGACATCAAACAGGGCCGATGACAATGACTCCGTCTGTTCAGACAACTGTAATGGTTCATCCGTTTCAGAACCCGCTGTATCAGAGGAATCTATTAACTTTTCAGCCTTCGGTCGAACACAGGAAGTCAATAAAAAAATAAATAATAGCAAAATTAAAACATGTATTTTTTTCATTTTATTACTTTTTCTTTCTGTATCATTGATTCATTATCCTGTACTATCAAAAAATATACCATACAATACAGGAAAATTCTACTGTATTGTATCAAATACTCACAATCTGATGGCCGGCTGAATGAAGCCAAGAATAGAGCGGCTGACCTTCTGAGCATATTCCTCCGGTGTTTCCTCCATTCCGTTCGCAATCCAGCTGTATAACAAATTCGCAAATCCACCTGCGGAAAAAAGCATAAAATATTCCACATTCGTCTGCTCCCGTACTTGTTCTGCAATACGCTGTCCAATGATTTTCTGAGACATTGGACCTGCCATATGATATAACATCCACACATCCAGTCCATTCCTGTGGAGCAGCATCAGCCTTTCACGGTACCTGTACCAGAAACTAAAATATTCCCCGGCAATTCGTCCAATATCATAATTCTGCAATTGACCGCACTCCCGTCGGTATTCCTGAAATACTTTCTCAATCCACGCCCTCAATACCGCTTCCTTTCCGTCATATAAGCGATAGAAGGTTCTTCGGGCCACTCCTGCCATTTCTGCAATCTCCGATACGGTTATTTTTGCATAATCGTCCCCTTCAATCAATTGAAAAAAGGCATCTTCGATCATTTTAGCTGATGTTTCCTTCTGTTTCTGATGTCCATTCATCTCATTCACACCTCATCTGACACAAAACAGTGAATATGTAGCACTTCCTTTTACACACTTGCAATTCCGTCCCACTCCAGTATACTATACTTAAACAAATGTTACAACTGTGCCACTTTATAAGGAGATTTGAAATGAATAAAATCGTTGTTATCTATGATTCAAAATACGGTTCCACCAGACGTTATGCCCTTTGGATTGCCGAAGCCCTTGCGTGTCAGGCATTCGAAAAGAAAACTTTCGCCCCCGGGCAGCTGAGCAATTATGACACGATCATCTATGGGGGCGGCCTGTATGCAGGCGGAGTCAGCGGCATTTCATTGCTGACTGAAAACTTTGATAAGCTGAAAGATAAAAACGTTATCTTATTTACCTGCGGTCTGGCTGACCCGACAGATCCGGATAATGTGTCCCACATCCGTGAGGGACTGGCAAAGGTCCTGACACCGGAGATGCTCAACATATTCCATCTCTTCCATCTCAGAGGTGCCATCGACTATTCCAGACTGAATCTGGTACATAAAGCCATGATGGCCATGCTCCACAAGGCCATGCTGAAAAAGGATTATGCTTCATTGAGAAAAGAAGATCAGCTCATGCTGGATACCTATGGACAAAAAGTTGATTTTACCGACAAAAATACCATTGCACCTATAATAGATATGGCCAATCATCCAGAGAGTCCACTCAATCTCAAATCATAAATTAATAGCCACAAATAAAAGAACCTCCATAAGGCAAAATCCATCAGGCAGCTCTTTGCCCGCCTGAAAATTCTTCCCTATGGAGGTTCTTTGAAATCCATTCTCTGTAAATTCTTTTTGTTGTGACCGAATCACTTTTTATAATCTTGACATATACCTACCTTTTCACAACACCATTCTTGCCACGAAATGCAATACCGATCTTTATGATATGTCTGATACCAGAATCGAGAAATTTTCAAGTTATATCGTTCTAAACGAAATTATTCACTATACATTTCGTTATTTGCTTTATTCCAGCTCAAATGCCCCGGTATATAATTGATAATATTTGCCCTTCTCTGCAATCAGCTTCTCATGGCTGCCCCTCTCGATAATTCTTCCATTTTCAAGTACCATGATCACATCTGAATTTTTGACAGTGGAAAGACGATGGGCAATGACGAATACAGTCCTGCCGTGCATCAGGGCATCCATACCCTTCTGAACAATGGCCTCTGTTCGTGTATCGATGGAGGATGTGGCTTCATCGAGAATCATAACCGGAGGATCTGCCACAGCTGCTCTGGCAATGGAAATCAGCTGCCGCTGGCCCTGAGACAGACCGCTGCCGTCTCCCTCCAGCACCGTCTGGTAACCATTTGGCAGCATCCGGATAAATCCGTCGGCATTAGCCAGCTTTGCGGCCGCAATGCATTCTTCATCTGTGGCATCCAGCTTACCGTAGCGGATATTGTCCATAACCGTTCCTGTAAACAGATTCACATCCTGCAGAACAACACCCAGGGAACGGCGCAGGTCGCTTTTCCTGATCTTATTGATATTGATGCCATCATAGCGGATCTTACCATCGGCAATATCATAAAAACGGTTGATCAGGTTGGTGATGGTCGTCTTTCCCGCACCCGTTGCACCTACGAAAGCGACTTTCTGTCCCGGCTCCGCATACAGAGAAATATCATGCAGTACCAGTTTATCTTCGTTATAGCCAAAATCCACACCATCCAGCACCACATTGCCCTTCAGCTCTTCATAGGTCAGAGTTCCGTCACCGTGCGGATGTTTCCAGGCCCAGAGCCCCGTTCTCTCCGGACATTCTGTAAGTTTCCCATTCTCATACCGGGCATTGACCAGCGTTACATAGCCATGATCTTCTTCCGGCTGCTCATCCATCAGTTCAAAGATTCGTGTGGCACCGGCTAAAGCCATAATAACCG
>JBJEJD010000187.1:0-8494 GCA_051877705.1 Coprococcus sp.
GATCGTTCTCGAAGATCTTAGCATCATAGTAAGCGTTCAGGAACTTACCGGCATCATCACGTGAGAAACCGAAGCCCATCTGTGTCAGGTCGTTGGTACCGAAGCAGAAGAAGTCAGCTTCTGTAGCGATCTCATCAGCTGTGATACAAGCTCTTGGAATCTCGATCATTGTACCAACTTCATACTTCAGATCCATGCCTGCAGCAGCGATCTCAGCATCAGCTGTCTCAACAACGAACTTCTTAACATATTTTAACTCTTTGATATCGCCTACCAGTGGGATCATGATCTCTGGTACGATTGTCCAGTCTGCATGAGCCTTCTGTACGTTGATAGCTGCACGGATAACAGCCTTTGTCTGCATAACAGCGATTTCAGGATATGTTACAGTCAGACGGCAGCCACGATGACCCATCATTGGGTTGAACTCATGGAGACCCTGAATGATACCCTTAATTGTCTCAACGCTCTTGCCCTGAGCAGCAGCAAGCTTCTCGATATCTTCTTCCTCTGTAGGAACGAACTCATGAAGAGGTGGATCCAGGAAACGGATAGTAACCGGTCTGCCTTCAAGAGCTTCGAATAACTGCTCGAAGTCACCCTGCTGATATGGCAGGATCTTCTCCATTGCAGCTTCTCTTTCTTCAACTGTTGTGGAGCAGATCATCTCACGGAAAGCATCAATTCTGCCTTCACCGAAGAACATATGCTCTGTACGGCACAGACCGATACCTTCTGCACCAAGCTCAACAGCCTTCTTAGCATCTTCTGGTGTATCAGCGTTTGTACGAACCTTCAATGTTCTGTACTTGTCAGCCCATGCCATGATACGGCCGAACTCACCGGCGATCTGAGCATCAACTGTAGGGATAACGCCATCATATACGCAGCCTGTGGAACCGTCGAAGGAGATGATATCACCTTCATGATATTCCTTGCCTGCAAGTGTGAATTTCTTATTCTCTTCATCCATAATGATATCGCCGCAGCCGGATACACAGCATGCGCCCATACCACGTGCAACAACGGCTGCATGGGATGTCATACCGCCACGAACTGTCAGGATACCCTGGGAGGCCTTCATACCTGTGATATCTTCCGGAGATGTCTCAAGACGAACCAGAACAACCTTCTCGCCTCTTGCAGCCCATTCTACAGCGTCATCAGCTGTGAATACGATCTTACCGCAGGCAGCACCCGGTGCAGCACCAAGAGCCTTGGCGATAGGTGTAGCTGCCTTCAGTGCAGCTGCATCGAATGTAGGATGAAGCAGTGCATCAAGGTTACGAGGCTCTACCATTGCAACAGCCTCTTCCTCTGTTCTCATGCCTTCATCAACGAGATCACATGCGATCTTCAAAGCAGCCTGAGCTGTTCTCTTACCATTACGTGTCTGGAGCATATAGAGCTTCTTGTTCTCAACTGTGAACTCCATATCCTGCATATCTCTGTAATGTGTCTCAAGAATATTGCAAACGTCAACGAACTGAGCGTATGCTTCCGGGAACTCCTCTGCCATCTTGGCGATCGGCATAGGTGTACGAACACCGGCAACAACGTCCTCGCCCTGTGCATTGATCAGGAACTCACCCATGAGCTTCTTCTCGCCTGTAGCAGGATCACGTGTGAACGCAACACCTGTACCACAGTCATCACCCATGTTGCCAAATGCCATGGACTGTACGTTAACAGCTGTACCCCAGGAATATGGGATATCGTTGTCACGACGGTATACATTGGCACGAGGGTTGTCCCATGAACGGAATACAGCCTTGATGGCGCCGTATAACTGTTCCTTCGGATCATCCGGGAAGTCAGCACCGATCTTGTTCTTGTATTCAGCCTTGAACTGGCCAGCCAGCTCCTTCAGGTCATCAGCTGTAAGCTCAACGTCGAAGGTGACACCCTTCTTAGCTTTCATCTCGTCGATAAGCGCTTCAAAATACTTCTTACCAACTTCCATAACGACATCAGAATACATCTGGATAAATCTTCTGTAGCAGTCCCATGCCCAGCGGGGATTGCCGGACTTTGCAGCGATAACTTCTACTACATCTTCATTCAGACCAAGGTTAAGGATAGTATCCATCATACCTGGCATGGAAGCGCGGGCACCTGAACGTACGGATACAAGAAGAGGATTCTCCTTATCACCAAACTTCTTACCTGTGATTTCTTCCATCTTTACAATGTACTCATTGATCTGACCCATGATCTCATCATTGATCTCACGGCCATCTTCATAGTACTGTGTACAAGCCTCTGTCGTGATTGTGAAGCCCTGTGGAACCGGAAGTCCCAGGCTTGTCATCTCGGCAAGGTTGGCACCTTTACCACCGAGAAGCTCACGCATATTGGCATTACCTTCACTAAACAAATATACCCATTTGTTTGCCATTTGATAATCCTCCTTGAAAAATGAAACTTAAAAATATTATTTAAAGCAGCCATGCCAAAAGGCATGTCCGCAATTTAGCACAATAATTGTATCACAAAAAATCCAAATGTAAAACACTATTTGAGATTTTTTTAACAAAATTTTCTAGTAAGCCAGTTTTTCCATGAAATAAGCAGTCAGATCTTCGATCTTCACACGCTCCTGGGCCATTGTATCTCTGTCGCGGACAGTTACGCAGCCGTCTTCCTCAGAATCAAAATCATAGGTCACACAGAAAGGTGTACCGATCTCATCCTGTCTTCTGTATCGCTTACCGATATTGCCTCTGTCATCGTATTCGCAGTTCCAGTTCCTGCAAAGTTCCTGATAAATAACTTCAGCCTTCTCACCCAGCTTCTTGGACAGCGGCAGAACGCCGATCTTGACAGGAGCCAGTGCAGGATGGAAATGAAGCACTGTTCTCATATCCGGCTTCTCTTCTGTACCGATATTCTCCTCATCATAAGCGCCGCAGAGGAATGCCAGTACCACACGGTCTGCGCCCAGTGACGGTTCAATAACATAAGGAATATATTTTTCTTTTTTGCCTTCGTCAAAATACATCAGATCTTCACCGGATACTTCCATATGACGGGATAAATCGTAGTTGGTTCTGTCTGCGATACCCCATAATTCACCCCATCCGAATGGGAACAGGAATTCAATATCCGATGTTGCCTTGGAATAGAAGGACAGTTCTTCCGGCTCATGATCTCTGACTCTCATCTCCTCTTCTTTCATGCCGAGGTTCTTCAGCCAGTTGATACAGAATTCCTTCCAGTATGCAAACCATTCAAGGTCTGTATCCGGCTCACAGAAGAACTCAAGCTCCATCTGTTCGAACTCACGGGTTCTGAAAGTGAAGTTGCCCGGTGTGATCTCATTACGGAAGGATTTACCGATCTGACCGATACCGAACGGAATCTTCTTGCGGGATGTTCTCTGAACATTCTTGAAGTTGACAAAGATACCCTGGGCTGTCTCCGGTCTCAGATAAACCGTGTTCTTGGCATCCTCCGTAACACCCTGGAAGGTCTTGAACATCAGGTTGAACTGACGGATATCAGTGAAATTGTGCTTGCCGCAGGTCGGACAACAGATATTCTTCTCATCGATGAACCTGAGCATCTCTTCGTTGGACCATGCGTCAACGGAGCCTTCCAGCTGGATGCCGTTCTCCTGGCAGAAATCCTCGATCAGCTTGTCGGCTCTGAAACGCTCATGACATTCCTTGCAGTCCATCAGAGGATCTGAAAAGCCGCCCAGATGACCGGAAGCCACCCATGTCTGAGGGTTCATGAGGATGGCGCAGTCAACACCAACATTGTATGGATTCTCCTGGATAAATTTCTTCCACCATGCCTTCTTCACATTGTTCTTCAGCTCAACGCCAAGATTGCCGTAATCCCATGTATTGGCAAGACCGCCGTAGATCTCTGAGCCCGGATATACAAAACCTCTGGCCTTGGCCAACGCAACGATTTTTTCCATTGTTTTTTCCATGTTACTTACCTCGCAAATATATTTTAGATTCATTTAAATACAATCACTGACTGGCCTTCGGCCGTACTGACCGTATGGTCATCAATCAATGATGCTGCTTCACTGTAATATATGATCCTGCCGCTTGTCCTGATCTGTAAAGGCTCACTGGTACATACCACGTACAGCTTCTCTGATCCGGCAAGATCACCAAATGCCGCCGGTTCCCCTGTCTTCACACTGATCAGATCCGTTCCAGCAATGCTGTCTTCGGAAGCCGCTTCCTCCACTGACATGAACTGCAGTCCGGTCCCGTTGAATGCATTATAGATATCCGTATTGAGATAGGACAGTGCCATACGCGCTGTTTTCTCATCCGCATTCTCTTCAACAGTCTGAACGGTTATGGCAGCAGTTGCTTCTCCATTCTTCTGATTCTCCGGCTGCTCCTGGGGATTGGCTTCATTGAATGCTGTTACCGCTTCATTGACAAAATCCGTCAATTCTTCCAGTGAGTAATAATCCTTATCAAAGGACTCAATGACAACTTCATCAACGGAACCATCGGCATTGATACCAACAGTGGATTCCGTCACCTTCGCCAGATTGACCTTCTTCCCGCTGCATCCGGCCAGAACCGCCATACAGAGAAAGGCAGCCAGTAAAATTCTATATCTCATCCCAACACCTCCCGCCCGCATACACCCATCTATTGTATCCTTAATATACCAGTTTTTCAATCCCTTTTTACAGATTTTCCATAAGCGTGAGAACTTCCAGGGATTTAAACTTTCTGTCAATGCATATATTCCTGTATCTGTACATGATATTTCTGACATTATCCAGCACTTCCTCCGATACACGGAAAGTATAAAGCTTTTCAATGGGGGCACTGATAATGTACTGTATCGTATACAGGGCTGCCGGGCTCACGGGTATGGCATTCATGCCTCCCTGCTTTCTGCAGCCGCCGCAGAGCATGCCTCTGCGCTGGGCGCTGAAAACCTGCAGATCATCCGCACTCTGACAATTCACACACTCGAAACATTCGGGATATTCCCCGTTGACCACCATGAGCTTCAATTCATAGATGCACCTGATCAGAGGATACGGAATCGTTTTTTTGCACAGAGCCCTGATCGTCTGGTATAAAAGCTTCAGCATCTCCAGATCATCGGCATTCTCCCGCCCGTAATAATCTGCAAATTCCAGAAAATAACAGCCATAGCACGTGGCATCCACATCTGACCTCAGCTCTTCAAAATAGTTCTGCACCTTTGCGCTGACCACGGTGTAGGCATTCCGCCCTTCAATCAGCATGAATTCCCCGAATACAAAGAGCTGGGACGGTGCCATCAGGCTGTTGCCCGGTCTCTTGGCGCCCCTGGCAAAGCCGTGGATCTTGCCCCGCTCCTTCGTCAATATAACGAGCCGTTTATCATATTCACCAACGGGCATGGCCGAGAGAACCATACCCGTTACTTTTATCTGATCTGCCATTGTCTGAAATCTACCCTAATACTCTTTCTTGTCATAACCAAAGTTCTTGATCAGGAAATCGCTGTCTCGCCAGTCTTTCTTCACCTTGACCCAGAGCTTCAGGTTCACTTTTGAATCCAGCATCTCTTCAATCTCGGGACGGGCCATGGAGCCGATTTTCTTCAGCATGGCGCCCTGTTTTCCGATGATAATACCCTTATGAGAATCCCGCTCACAGATAATGGTGGCGTCAATATCGATGATGCCGCCCTTCTTTCTTGCCTTCATCTGATCAATGGATACAGCGATACCATGCGGAACCTCTTCGTTGAGAGACCGCAGTGCCTTTTCCCTGATCAGCTCGGCCACGATCTGGCGTTCCGGCTGATCCGTCACTGTGTCCTCATCATAGAACTGCGGACCATAGGGCAGATATTTCATGATTGCCTGGATCAGATCATCCGTATTGTCCCCTTTCAGGGCCGAACATGGCACAATCTCCGCAAAATCACAGATGTCTTTGTAAGCGGCAATGCTTTTAAGAATCTCTTCCTTCTTCACCGTATCGATTTTATTGATAACAAGAATAATCGGCGTATGGGTCTTGCGCAGCTGTTCTGCAATATGCTGCTCTCCGGCTCCGATAAACGTGGTCGGTTCCACCAGCCACAGAATCACATCCACCTCACTGAGGGTCCGCTCCGCCACTGTCACCATATATTCACCCAGCTTGTTCTTCGCCTTGTGAATACCCGGTGTATCCACAAACACTATCTGTCCCCCCTCGCTGGTATAAACTGTCTGTATCCTGTTCCTCGTTGTCTGCGGCTTATTGGACGTAATAGCAATCTTCTGACCGATCAGATGATTCATCAAAGTCGACTTCCCCACATTCGGCCTGCCAATCAGCGTCGCAAACCCTGACTTGTATTGTTGATTCATAAATCCTCCCTTAACTTTGTGCACAATTACTTATTGCTTGCAGTTCAACACGTTTTACATCTGACAGCACAAATGCGGCAGTTTTCCTACTCAGCCATACCTGTATGCCTCTGATAAGGGCTGTTCCTGATGAACTTCCTCCTGAAAACATTTTACGATGAGTAAGTTTTCAGGAGGAAGTTCATCAGGACAGTCCATCAAAACGAGAGGGCTGAGGGGAAACTGTCCGTATTGTGCGTTAGAAAATCGGAAAGTTGAACTGCTATTTCAGTAATTGTGTCACATGTTCAAATTTTTCTTTTTGTGCCATGATCCGGCTTTCGCTGCCTACGACGCATATATGTCCGGCTGCTGCCACGGCGGCTACGGCTGCTGCCTGATTGCGCAGATCTTCCACTGTTGTGCCGAGTAATTCATCTCTTGTCTTCTGGATCTGTTCATAGCTTCTATGACCCAGCCAGGCTGCCAGTGACCGTACACCTTTCATGGATGCAGTCATCGGTGTGTCAATGGCACCGACAGCACCAATGATATATTTTGTCAGTTCCCTGTTGTCCAGTTCAAGGGAGGCAACAAAATCTGCCGCTCCATCATAAACTGCATAGGTTTCTTCCAGGTTCGGATCTCTGTAAGATGTGAAGTAGGCATTCCCGCTTGGAGCAAAGCCACACATACAGCCATATGCGCCGCCTTTGACACGTATATTATTCCAGAGATACTCATTGCTCAGTATATTCTTGATCACATTCATGCTGCCGTTGTAGGCGATTCCTTTTTCACCAAAGTTGGCTGCACAAGCATTGTACTGGATCATGCCGGCTGTGATAAATGCCTCATTGTGAGTCGGACATACACCGACGCTGATTCGGCGACGTTCCTCCTCGCTCATTGACTCTGTATTCAGACTGCTGCCGAAGCGCTCAATCTCTTTCCGGCAGAGTTCAAGCCCCTCTTCGTTGGCTGTCACATCGGCCAGCAGATATTCTTTGCGGAAGATCTTGCTGCAAAGAGACTGAAGCTTGCCGATAACTTCTGTTTTCTTTGTCTCATAGTCCTTCAGCGTATCACAGATAAACTGGTAGAATGCGATACCCTCCGTCAGTTCCTTGAACCAGGTTCCCTGACTGAAATAGGAAGTAGCTCTGTTTACTGCCACAGTATGGCCGTTGGAGAGGAAATTCATCTCCAGACGGGATTTCAGCTGGTTTAATATCTCTTTCAGACGCTTCTCATCCTCAAAATGGGTGTGCAGCAGTATTTCCTCCAGAAGTTTAAACATTTTCGGCATTTTATTGTACAATGCCTTGCCGCCCATTTCAAAAACAGGCCGGTAGGTGTCCTTATCCTCAACACCATAAACACTGACTGTGGAACGAAGGCCGCCCGTATGGAGATTGACCTCATCCGTCAGTTCCTGATAGCTGTAATGATCCGTGTTCATATTGCCGAATGCTTCTGTCAGAATTCCCAGATAAGGTACGTCCTCTTCTTTCACATGCCCCAGATCAAACAGCATATTCACATAACCGATCTCATTGGTCTCTATATCGTGATGGAGCACATGGACACCGTCAAAATTCTTTTCTTCATTATAAAGAGGTTCTGCTTCCTTTTTGATGTCATCAATGCTGAGCAGCGGAATCATCTCCAGCACTTCCTTTGGAGACGGTTCGCTCTGATAAAGCTTCAATTGTGCCGTATCTTCCACCAGCTTCTCCACTTCTTCCTCTGACAGAGATGCCTTATAGGCTGCCAGCTTGTCTGCCAGTGCTTTTTCCTTCCTGGCCGCCAGCCCTCTGGACGGGCAAAGCAGATAAACGGATCCATGGGTATTGTCGATCATATAGGTCCTGATCAACTGCTCAAAATACCCCTTCTCCAGATCTTCTCTCAGGGAATCAAAAACCTGCTGGAACTTCAGATGAATGAACGGTTTGCTGTCATCATACAGCCAGCTGTCCATGAGCTGCATGCCATATAACAGTCCCTTCGGCCAGCGTCCGAAATCGCCTTCTCTTGATTTGAATTCGTAGAAGTTCAGCGCACCCTCCATTGTCTTATGATTCAGGCCGCCATCTGCCAGTTTCTTCAGTTCTGAGCGGATCACATCCAGGATATCATCCCTGCGGGCTGCATCCATATTTTTAATAATAA
>JBJEJD010000188.1:0-8467 GCA_051877705.1 Coprococcus sp.
GAAGAATTGTGGTAGAATATGAGTAAACAGCTTGATATAAGGAGGAAGATTAAATGGCCTATATATACCTGGCAATTGCTATTGCAGCTGAGATTGCCGGTACATCCATGTTAAAATATTCAGAAGGTTTTACGAAATTAAATTATTCAATCGGATGTATTGCTGCTTATGCAGTTTGCTATTTTACATTTTCAAAAGCACTTGGACAGATACATCTGGGAATTGCTTATGCAACATGGTGTGGTGTTGGCATCGTTGTGACAGCCATATTGTCATGGCTTCTTTTTCATGAAAAGCTGACACCGGCGGGGATTGTGAGTCTGATACTTATAGTCGTCGGATGTGTATGTCTGAATTTATTTGGTACAAAATAAGGGTATCTGCCCGGAGGAGGTATAGAGATGAAGGTTTATGAGGGGGCAATTCTTACCTGTGATGCAGATAACAGGGTGATGAGATATCTGGTGGAAGATCATGGAAGAATTTTGTATACAGGCAATATACTGCCTGAAGAATATATATCTGTTCGACATGTCCGCCTGGGAAAGCAGGCACTGGTACCGGCTTTTGCGGACAGCCATATTCACTTTGCCAGCTTTGCCACTTTTCATGCGGGACTAAATGTGATGGAAGCACGAAGCAACCGGGAGATACTGGATATGCTAAGAGACCATGTGGCGCATACAAAGGAAAAACTGATCATCGGATTTGGTGCATCTCCCTATTCAGTGTCGGATGGCAGGCTTGTGAATCGGGAGGAACTGGACAGCGTCTGTCCGGATAAGCCTTTGTTCATGGTGAAATATGATGGTCATGCCTGTGTGATAAACACAAAATTGCTGGAAAAATTAAAAAAGAAAATATCCGGCTTAAGAGGTTACCATGAGGATACGGGGGAGATGAATCAGGAAGCATTTTTTGCTGTATCCGATTATGTGACCAATTCTGTTTCCGTGATCAAACTTGTGGAAAATATGCAGAATGCTGTGGATTATATGGCCTCCAGGGGCATCGGCATGATCCATACCGTCAGCGGCGTAGGATTTGTGCGGGATCTGGACGTGGATCTGGAGCGGTGGTTTGCCAAAGGCCTGGATAATGGGATGCAGATGCGGGTATTTTTTCAGACCATGAATGTAAAAAAGGCAGTTAAACGTCATTTGCCAAGAATCGGCGGCTGCTTTGAGGCTGCTTTGGACGGATGTTTTGGTTCAGCGGACGCAGCGATGCTGGAGCCATATGAAGGCAGTGACAGTCGGGGAGTTCTATATTATAGTGATGAGCAGGTGACAAAGTTCTGTAGAGATGCAAACCGGGCGGGATTACAGATCGAGATGCATGCTATCGGTGATGCAGCCTTTGATCAGGCTGTTCGTGCCTTAAAGGAAGCGCTGGATGATTATCCAAGGGAGAATCATCGTCACGCCATTATCCATGCCTGTTTACCGACAAGGGAAGGTATCGAGATCTGTGAAAAATATCATATACTGCTGCCTGTGCAGAGTGCCTTTATCAGCTGGCCACAGGAACCGGATGCTTATTTGGAAAGTATTCTGGGAGCGAGGAGCGGACGACTGAATCCGTTGAGAGATTTTGTGGATCATGGATTGGTATTGAGTGCAGGATCTGACGGACCATGCACGGATCCGGATCCGATACAGTGGATGCATCGTGCCTGCAATCACAGTGTGGCTGAATCATCTTTAACCATACAGGAAGCGCTGCGTATGTGTACTTATAATGGCTATTATACGACGTTTGATGAAAAGGAAAGAGGAAGCCTTGAACCGGGGAAAATAGCGGATATGGTTATTCTGTCGCAGAATCCTTACGAAATTGATGTGAAAAAGCTGAAGGATATCCGGGTGAAACAATTGCTGCTGCAGGGAAGACCGTATCAGCCGGTGAAAAAGAATCCGGTGGCACAGATTGTGAAAGGCATTTTTTAAGAGAAAGGGAGGAGTGCCATTATGAAGATGATAGCCCGTATTCATACGGATTTTGTGGAGAAATTTGGCATTCCGAGACAGAGCGGGCTGGTGCCGGAACTCATGGGACGAATTGTATTTGAGCCGGAGTTCAGGGAGGCGGATGCTCTGCGGGGAATAGAAAATTATTCCTATTTATGGCTATTATGGAAGTTTTCAGATGTTCCGGAAGGGAAATGGTCACCGTTGGTGCGGCCGCCAAGATTAGGCGGCAATATGAAGGTGGGAGTCTTTGCCACAAGGTCTCCGTTTCGTCCTAATCCCATTGGATTGTCTTCAGTGAAAATAGAGCAGATAGAGCTGCATACGGATGAAGGACCGGTGATCACTGTCTCCGGTGTGGATCTGATGGATGGGACACCTATTTATGATATCAAACCTTATCTTCCGCACGTGGATTGTCATCCGGAGGCAATGGGAGGTTTTAGCGGACAATTTAAAGATTATTCCCTGAGAGTGGACTGTCCATTAGAATATTTGAATCTATTTCCCGAAGAAAAACGGAATGCGCTTCTGGGAGTGCTGGCTCAGGATCCAAGACCGGCTTATCAGCATGATGAAGATCGGGTTTACGGAGTGAGCTTTGCCGGACATAATGTACAGTTTAAAGTGGCGAATAAAGTACTGACGGTATGTGGAGTCGAAGAATTATAGACAACAGGAGGTATGACAGTGGAATATGTGTATCCATCCTATTATCCGAAATTTCAGTGTACCGGCGGTAATTGTCCGGATACATGCTGTGCGGGATGGGAGATTACCATTGATGACAGAAGTCTTATGCGCTACTGGAATTATTCGGGCGCTTTTGGGAACAGGCTTGCCAATTCTGTTGATTTTGAGAAAAAGAGTTTCAGGCAGTACGGACGGCGCTGTACCTTTCTTAATGAAAATAATCTTTGTGATATTTATATAGAAGCAGGAAAGGATATGATGTGCCGGACTTGCCGGATGTATCCAAGGCATGTTGAGGAGTATGAAAATATACGGGAACTTTCCTTATCTCTGTCCTGTCCTGAAGCGGCCAGGTTGATTTTATCCTGTGATGGAATGGAAATGAGATATATGGAAAAGCTGATCCCTTGCGAGAATTATGAAGACTTTGACGGTTATTTGTTTTCGAAGCTTCTGGATGCCCGTCAGGTACTATTTCGGATTATTCAGGATCAAAATTATGATATTCAAACACGAATGATGATGTTGTTATCCCTGGCTCATCATCTGCAGCGATGTGTCAGCAGTGGAAAGCTTTCTGAAATGGAACAGGTTTATCGGCAATACCTGAAGGAAGGAGCCGGGGCGAGATGCAGAAGTTACATGATGGAGCAGACGGCGCGTTCAGATCGTTTTCAAATTATGAAAGCAGTATTTCGCAGTCTGCATAAACTGGAGGTGCTGTCGGAAGAATGGCTGGGGATTATCAGGCATTGTGAGAGAGAACTGTTCGGAAGAGGCAGGGGAAGCTATGAGCAGCTGAAAAGATGGCAGATGCCGTCAAAACTGCAGGAACGACTTTTGACCTATTTTATTTATGTTTATTTTGCAGGGGCTGTTTATGACAGAAGACCTTATGTCAAGGTTAAACTGGCGGTGGTCAGCACCATGATTATTGCAGACATGTTATGTGTTGCTGCCGGTGAAAAAGGCGAAGTGAGGATGGAAGACTGTATCGATACGGCTCATCGTTATGCCAGAGAGATAGAGCATTCCGATGTGAATTTGGATCGGCTGGAAGAAATGCTTGGACAATGGAAATGTTTTCATATACTGAATCTGGCAGCTGCCTTGAATGAGTAAAAAACGATGCCGTCGTATGTTGCGGCGGCATCGTGAAATAACTATACCTGTTCAGCGATGGAATAGATGAGCTGTTCGGATTTTTCCCAGCCAAGACAAGGGTCCGTGATAGATTTACCGAAGATGCCTTCGCCAATCTTCTGGCATCCATCTTCCAGATAGCTTTCGATCATGAAGCCTTTGATCATCTTTTTGATGTCGGCGGAATGACGGCGGCTGTGCAGGACTTCATTAGCAATTCGAATCTGTTCCTCATATTCTTTGCCGGAGTTGGAATGATTCGTATCAACGATGCAGGCCATATTATCCAGACCTTTGGCGGCATAACTATTATATAGACGGATCAGATTCTCAAAGTGATAATTAGGAATGGTATTGCCGTGCTCATTGACAGCTCCGCGCAAAATAGCATGGGCCAGCGGATTGCCCTGAGTACGTACTTCCCAGCCCCTGTACAGGAACATCTGAGGACTCTGGGCAGCTTCAATGGAATTGAGCATAACCGTGAGATCACCGCCGGTTGGATTTTTCATGCCGCATGGAATACCTACGCCGCTGGCTGTCAGTCGATGGATCTGGTCTTCAACAGAACGGGCGCCTACGGCTACATATCCAAGTAGATCAGAAAGATAGCGGTGATTTTCCGGATAGAGCATTTCATCGGCACAGGTAAGGCCTGTTTCTTCTATGGCCCTTGTATGGAGCTTTCGGATCGAGATGAGACCTTCCAGTAAATCGGACTGCTTCTCAGGATCCGGCTGATGCAGCATGCCTTTGTATCCCTTGCCGGTGGTACGCGGTTTATTGGTGTAGATTCTGGGAATCAGAATAAGTCTGTCGGCTACCTTCTCCTGAACTCTGGCCAGGCGATGGATGTATTCCATGACCGGTTCTTCACTGTCAGCGGAGCAAGGTCCGATAATCAGGAGAAACTTGTCAGATTCTCCGGTAAAAACCTTCTTAATAGCCTCATCACGGACTTCCTTGTGTTCGGCTACTTTGTTCGAAATAGGGAACTCCTTCTTAATCTCCTGAGGAACAGGCAGCTTGCGAATGAATTCCATCTGCATTTGTTCTTTGTACATTCATAATCCCTCCATAGTAAAATTCGTTGATATCTGTTCAAGAAACTGATTTAATATTCGGATCAGAATCAGATATAACATAGTATCTGTCCATTTCCTACAAGTATAGCATAAACACTTTAAGAATTCAACGCTTTAAACAGAGAAAAATATGGGAGCAGCGCTGAATAGCTACTTGAATTCCGAAACTATTGTGAGTATAATCGAGATGGGAACGGCGAAGGTTAAGGCGAGGACCGTTTGATTTTTACGACCGGAGGGAATACAGATGTACAGAATTGTATCTAAATTATTAATATATGGCGACATGCCGAAGGACAGTATATTAATGGAACTGAGTGATATTTTCAAACAGATGGATCAGGAAACTCAGACCAGAGATGAGCTGGTGACACGGGTGTTTACTCAGGTGAAGCATCTGCTGCAGGTAGCCACAGATTTTGGTTTTGACAAAAATCTCTGGCATAATTATCTGACTTATTTGCTGATCACAGATGAGAATCCTTTCAGCCTGACATGTGAGAAGGTGGGTGCCAATGACGGCAGTGTGAATTTTTTTGCCAAAGGGGATTTCAGAGCTTTTAAAGACCTGTTTGATTTTGATTTCGGACCTATAGAGGAGAAACTTGGTATCGACTGTTTTACAAGGCTGTCTAATTATAAAGCCATCGGCAAGAAAGAGCTGATGTATAACAAAAATGTCAGTGAAAAAGTACAGGCTCTGAGTGAGCGGCTGGAACAGACGGAGGATGAGAACCAGTTTTTTGATGTGGTAACAGATTTTTATAAGGCTTATGGTGTCGGCATGTTTGGTCTGAACAAGGCTTTCAGAATTGCGTCCAGAACGGAGAATCATGTGGAATTCTGTCCAATCAATAATATGGATGCGGTGCTGCTGGATGATCTCATTGGTTATGAGATCCAGAAAAAGAAACTGATCGACAATACGGAGGCTTTTGTAGAAGGGCGCAAAGCCAATAATGTCCTGTTGTTTGGTGACAGTGGTACAGGCAAGTCTACCAGTATCAAAGCCATTGTCAATGCTTATTATGACCGTGGCCTGCGTATGATTGAAATTTACAAGCATCAGTTCAGGGATCTGTCCAATGTGATTGCGCAGATCAAAAACAGAAATTATCGTTTTATTATTTATATGGATGACCTTTCTTTTGAGGAACATGAGATTGAATACAAATTCCTGAAGGCTGTCATCGAGGGTGGTGTGGAGACAAAACCGGAGAATATCCTGATCTATGCCACATCCAATAGACGTCACCTGATCAAGGAGACATGGAATGACAGAAATGATATGGAATATGAGAATGATCTGCATCGTTCCGATACGATGGAAGAGAAATTGTCTCTGGTGAATCGTTTTGGTGTTCAGATCAGCTATTCCAAGCCGTCCAAGAAGGAGTTCAATGCGATGGTGATCGAACTGGCCCGCCGTGCAGGTCTGACTATGAGTGATGAGAAGCTTTGTGCGGAAGCCAATAAATGGGAAATGCGCCATGGCGGTATTTCAGGCCGTACAGCTCAGCAGTTTATCAATTATCTTCAGGGAACTGTGGAGATTTAGCATGCTTTATCAGATTATTGACGGTACGCTGGCTGCCGGCGGCGAGATCGTTCTCGAGCATTTCGATTTTGAAATTAAAGGCAGAGACAGGATTGCTGTGGTGGGACCGAACGGTGCCGGGAAGACAACACTGCTTAGACTGATTGCTGGAGAGCTTTCACTTGAAAGAGATGACAGACGGCAGATGGTCGGTGTACGGCTGGCGAGAAATGTTACTGTCGGGATGCTTGGGCAGCAGGCATTTACGGAGACAGAAAGGACTGTTGAGGAAGAATTGATGGCCATTTGTCCGGCCAGAGATACCTGGGACAGGGAACGGTTTGAATTCGAGCAGAAATATGACCGGATATTTACAGGCTTTGGTTTTTCCAAGGCGGATAAAGGAAAGAAACTGTCAGAATTCTCCGGCGGCGAGCAGACGAAAATCGCTCTTATCCGGCTGCTGCTTATGCAGCCGGATATTTTGCTTCTGGATGAGCCGACCAATCATCTGGATGTGGAGACGGTGGAGTGGCTGGAGCGGTATTTGTGCAGTTATCCGAAAGCAGTGGTCATGGTATCCCATGACCGCTTTTTTCTCGACAGAACGGCGGAAATCGTCTATGAACTCACAGGCCGGCGGCTGTTACGGTATGTTGGCAATTATACGGAATATCGACGGCAGAAGTACAAGAAGCTGGAAATACAGAAAAAACAGTATGAGCAGCAGCAGGCGGAGATTGCCAGGCTGGAGGAACTGATCGAGCGTTTTAAGCATAAACCAAAGAAGGCAGCCTTTGCACGTTCAAAGAAAAAAGTACTGGAGAGGATGGAGAAACTGCCGAAGCCGCAAGCTTTGGAGGAGCATCTGTTTACAGGGGATCTGCTTCCGGCAGTACCCGGCAGTAAATGGGTGATGGAGACCGAGAAGCTGCAGATTGGTTACGACAGACCATTGCTGGAGATGTCTCTCCGGGTACGTAAAGGACAAAAAATCGGCATCATCGGTCCAAATGGAGCTGGAAAGTCAACATTTCTGAAGACGGCAGCGGGGCTCATACCGCCTGTAAAAGGGCGCTGTCAGACAGGTATCAATATTCAGATGGGATATTTTGACCAGCAGACGGCGGCACTGGATTCGGAAGAACAGGTGCTGGAGCATTTCCACAGGCTGTTTCCGGCCATGATGGAGAAGGAGGCGAGACAATATCTGGCAGCTTATCTCTTTGGAGGTGCAGACGTGTGTAAGACTGTGAGTCAGTTGTCCGGAGGAGAAAAATCCCGTCTTGTACTGGCGGAGATTCTTGCCCTGCGGCCGAATTTCCTTGTGCTGGATGAACCGACCAATCATATGGACATACCGGCAAAGGAGACGCTGGAATCTGCCTTCAGAGCATATAAAGGTACTATTTTATTTGTATCTCATGACAGATATTTCATTGAGCAGGTGGCTGATGCGCTGCTGATTTTCGAGAATGGTGAAGCGTCTTATTATCCATTTGGTTACAGGCATTATCTGGAACGGAAGGAGAGAATAGCGGCATTTGGCAAAAATACTTCCGTATCTGGTGATGCCACGGATAATGGAGCAGGGGATGATGTGGCTGCGGTGATCCGTGCGGAAGACCAGGCGCTGATCGCGGGGCTTCAAAATGTGCCGAAGGGAGCTAGCCTTCTGGGACATGAGCTTTCGACGGAGCAGGCGTTTCTTGACTGGCAGTTGAGACTGGCGGCGGAGGCCATGGAACAGAAAGCCCATCAGGTAGAGATGCTGACGGAAAAAAGAGAAGAACGTCAGATGGAAATATATAGATCCTCAGACTGGATGCTGACCTTGAATGAAGACTTTTCGAAGGACGCTGAGCTGGAAGAGGCAATGACAGCATGGCAGCAGGCGTGTCTGGACTGGTATGATATCTGGCAGGAGTTACATGCTAGTTGGGATATTCAGGAAATATCAGAAATATAAAGATAAAAATGGAAGCATATTATTTTAATCAGTTGAACAAAATACAGCAAAGTGCCTATCATGCAATCAA
>JBJEJD010000189.1:0-8431 GCA_051877705.1 Coprococcus sp.
TATATTCTGAAGGGTAAGACGGCAGAGGCGAAGGTTGTGGAGATCCTTCCGGTTGATGGTGTGCGTTACACCGTTCCGAAATATATCCGTCCGACAGAGATGGAAGATACCCTGACGGTTCGTTTCCGTGTGGGTGATGTTTATAAGAATTGTGCGATTGCTACATATTTTGATGATGAACTGATCAGCAAGCGTAAACGTCCTGTTATGGCACCGGGTGAAATGGAGCAGGTGATCCTTCTGAAGAAGAAACTGGCTGAATATCCGGATCTGCAGCATATTACAATTAAAATTGAGGAGGCATAACGAATGGAAACAAGAGAATTAACCTGTATCGGCTGTCCTTTGGGATGCGCCCTCACAGTGACAATGGAAGGCAAGGAAGTTAAGGAAGTTAAAGGCAATACCTGTGTAAAGGGTGATATCTATGCGAGGAAGGAAGTTACCAACCCGACCCGTATCGTCACCACCACAGTGAAGGTATCCGGCGGTAAGGTCCCAATGATCAATGTCAAGACACAGTCCGATATTCCGAAGGACAGGATCTTCGATTGTGTGGCTGCACTGAAAGGCCTGATCATTCCGGCACCTGTAGCCATTGGTGATATCGTACTGGAGAATGTGGCTGGTACCGGTGTCAATATTGTGGCCGCAGGCAACGTTGAAGCAGCATAGCTGTAAACCTTGCAGACAATTTAAAATCATTATATAATGATAGGGTGTTTGATAACACCCTATTATTTTAATTATGGATAAAGGAATATGAAAATGAAAAAAGAATTCATGGAGGCGCTGGAGGATTCTCCGATCATTGCGGCAGTAAAGGATGATCGGGGACTGGAGAAATGCCTGGAAAGCGACAGCCGGGTAATATTTATATTATATGGAGATATTTGTAATATTGCGGATATTGTCAGAAAGGTCAAGGACGCGGATAAGCTGGCAATGGTGCATCTTGATCTGATTAACGGCCTGTCTGCCAAGGATATTGCGGTTGATTTTATCCGGAAGTACACAGCTGCCGACGGGATTATTTCCACGAAGCCGGCGCTGGTCAAACATGCCGGAGAGCTTGGGATGTCATCGGTCCTGCGGCTTTTTGTCATTGATTCCATGGCATATGAGAACATTGAGAAACAGGTAAAGACAGCCAGACCTGATGTAATTGAGATCCTTCCGGCCATGATGCCGAAGATTGTGAGAAAGATATGTAAGATTTCCCAGACACCTGTCATTGCCGGTGGGCTTGTGACGAATAAAGAAGATGTGATGTTATTGCTGCAGGCTGGTGTGGTCAGCGTATCCTCCACCAATCAGGATATATGGTTTTTGTGATGGATGTGGAGAAAGGAGATCAGAGATTGAATGGTTGTATATTTTATACGGCATGGAGAAACAGATTTTAATAAACAGGGATTGATTCAGGGAAGGACAGATATTCCTCTGAATGAGACAGGACTCAGCCAGGCAGAGATGACGGCGGCTTATTTCAGAAAAGAAGGCGCTGTGTTCGACCGGGTTTATTCGAGCCCGCTGATCCGGGCTCACAAAACGGCATCCATTGTATCCGGGTGGGATATGGCCGATATTCGGACAGATGAACGGGTGCAGGAGCTGGCTTTTGGCACGGCGGAGGGGATGGATTTTAAGAACCTGCCGGAGAACATCATGAACCTGTTCACGAAACCGGAGGCTTATGTGCCGCCGGAAGGAGCTGAACAGCTGAGTGCATTAAAAGACAGGTGTCAGAGTTTTCTGGATGAATTGGCTGCCATGTCTCTGAGGGAACCTTCCGTACATACGGTACTGGTGGCGACCCACGGCGCTGCGCTGAGGGGTATATTGAGTTGTCTGGATAGATGTCCTCTTGAAAAGTTCTGGAAAAAAGGACTCTATAATTGTTGTGTGGTCAAGGCACAATGGAAAGACGGAGGATGGTTTCTGGAGGGTATTGAGAATCCTCTCAGGGAAGATTGACGGGTTCTAAAAGGAGCATATGAAGATATGATAAAGTGGATAACAGGTCTGGTGGATAAAAAACTACTGAAGTTCATTATCGTAGGTTGTATTAATACGGTGGTAGGTTCCTGTATCATGTTTGGACTGTATAATCTGGCCGGCTGCAGTTACTGGGTGTCATCGGTGGCCAATTATGTTCTGACCAGCATCCTCAGCTTTTTCCTGAATAAGTATTTTACGTTCCAGAATAAAGAACGTTCCTGGAAGCAGGTGGTACGATTTGTGGTCAATATTGCGGTATGCTATCTGCTGGCCTATGGCATTGCCAAACCTGCAGTATCAGCTGTTTTAGCGGGGGCAGGGCAGAAAATACAGGAAAATGCGGCCATGTTTACGGGAATGGTGCTGTTTACAGGATTTAATTATCTGGGGCAGCGTCTGTTTGCCTTTGCAGAGCCGGGCAAAAACAAATAGAATTAATTTTTAAAATTTTTTAAATTTTTTCAAAAAAACACTTGCATTTTTAAATTATATCTGGTATTATAACTAAGCACGCAGAAGTGGCGGAATGGCAGACGCGCTAGATTCAGGTTCTAGTGAGGTAACACTCGTGTGGGTTCAACTCCCATCTTCTGCATGATTTATAAAAACCTGAACAGAGAAGGAATCCTTAATCGGATTCCTTTTTTGTGTTTGCTGCAAAATGTTTCAGTACGGAAAAATATACTATGTATGAAATATCTGTGTTATTGACAGGGAAAAGGACGGATTATATCATATCAGTATAAAAAATGTACTGAAATAAAAGGGAAGGATGGGGTGCAGAATGAAAGCAGTTGTTATTGATGAGTTTGGCGGACCGGAGGTGCTTTGCTATACAGATGTGGCCATGCCGGTACCGGCAGCGGATGAAGTGCTTGTTAAGAATGTTTATATTGGTGTAGGCAAGCCGGACTTTATTGTGCGCAGCGGTATCTGTCCGTTTCTGGAGAAGAAGCCGCCGGAGCTTGTAATGGGTAATGAATGTGCAGGTATTGTGGAAGCCGTCGGCAGTGAAGTGAAGGGTATTGAGCCGGGCATGAAGGTCTGTGTCAACAGCGGACTGGGTTACGGTGCTTATGCAGAGTATATAGCAGTGCCGCAGAAGTTTGTAACGGTATTTCCCGAAGAATTTCCTTTAAAATGCGGGCCGGGTTTCCTGAATTATATGGTAGCCTATGCCCTTCTGAATGAAGTGGGTCGGGGAACTGACGGCAAATCCCTCTATATATTTGGGGCGGCAGGCGGCGTCGGGACTGCGTTGATCCAGACGGCCCTGCTGCAGGGGATCGAAGTTATCGCCTCGGCAAGCACAAAGGAGAAATGTGATTATATCCGTTCTCTTGGTGCACAGTGTGTTTTTAACTGGACAGAGGAGAATGAGAAGGATGTCATTCTTGAATATACCAATGGCAGAGGTGTTGATCTGATTTTTGATCAGCTGGTGGGCGAACGTTTCCAGAGTCAGTTTGAGTATCTGGCGGATTTTGGTATGATCGTCATTTATAACTGGCTGGATGGCAGTCCGGAACTGGATCAGCTGGATACGATTATCCGGCAGTCTAAGAATGCATCTGCAGTGCGTTCCTTTTCTTTCCATGTCTATGACAGCAAGCCGGAAAGACTGGCAAAGATCCGGAAGATATGTATGGATCGTATTATGTCCGGAGAAATTGTGCCGAAGTTTTATGGGGATCTGCCGCTTTCGGAGGCAAGAAAAGCACACGAACTGATGGATGCCCAGAAGATTATGGGCAAGCTCATCATGCATCCGTAGGTTCATTGATACTGGCCCTTTACAGAAAGCATTTTTTTCTGTAAAATAATAAGCAGTTATTGAAAGAAAGGAAGATACAAAATGGCTAATCCAATCGTTACCATCACAATGACCAATGGCGATGTGATGAAGGCTGAATTATATCCGGAGATCGCACCGAATACAGTGAATAATTTTATTTCTCTGGTGCAGAAGGGCTTTTATGATGGCCTGATCTTTCACAGAGTTATCGCAGGCTTTATGATCCAGGGCGGTGACCCGCAGGGCACAGGCATGGGCGGTCCTGGCTATCGCATTAAGGGCGAATTTAACATTAATGGCTTTAAGAATGATCTGAAACATACGAGAGGTGTTCTGTCCATGGCACGTTCTATGATGGCAGATTCCGCCGGTTCCCAGTTCTTTATCATGCATGCCAACGCACCGCATCTGGATGGTCAGTATGCTGCATTTGGTAAGGTGATCGAAGGCCTGGATGTGGTAGATAAGATTGCATCTGTCAGAACAGGCTGGCAGGACAGACCGGTTGAAGAGCAGAAGATCCAGTCCATGACCGTTGAACTGTTTGGTGAGACTTATCCTGAACCGGAGAAATGTTAATGTCGGAATAATAGTGGCGAATAAAGGGGGCTGCCAAAATGTAGACAGGCGTTTTTTTGCTGTTGGAGCATTTTGGCGGCCTTTTTATCTGAATGATGCGCATGGGGTTTTGCGGCCATATTCGTGCGGTGAGAGGAGGGGATGCAGATGGCGGTTCTGGTCGTTAAGATCGAAGATACGTCCACGCTTCTCATGAATGAATTTTTTGATTATGACGGATGGTGCTACGGTCTGACCCGTTCCAGAACTCAGAGCGGGGATCAGTGCATCAATCTGGAAGATTTTTATGAATGCACGGTCCGAAGCGAGATTTTGACGGGGGTGACCGTTGTATTTGTGGAGGAACGGGAGGCACAGTTTTATGCATTGGGATGGTATCTGAATGCGGAAATCCGTCGGGATATCATGAGGCCATCCCTGTTCCTTGAAGGCAATATCCGGGCGGATGCGAGGAATGTATGTCTTCTCCCGCAGGAAGAACGGAAATATCAGCTGCACTGTCAGTTTGGCCGGAGATGCTATGAAGTTATTGAGGAGGATGACAGCCGTTATCATCCGTTGGTGGATTGGATACAAAAGTACGGTGGAAAAAATGCTTTTCTGAGATACGATTTTGTGGATATCTCTCTAAACAGACGGATCAGGAAGGATTATGACGCCTGTATGGAGAGATGTGCATATCTGGCAGAGCAGATGATGAGTGACGGATGCCAGGATATCAGGGAGATCAAGGAACTGGAGCTTTGTGCGCAGCAGGCCTCTGTTCTCAATGGAAAGGCAGCGGACGGCTATTACTATCTGGCGATGGCCTGTCACCAGCTGGGAAAGGTCAAGACGGGCATGAAAGCCATCGAGAAGGCTCTGAAGCTGGAACCGGAAGCGGCTGATATCATGGCCATGAAAGCGAATCTGCTGGTCAGTATGGGACACGGTGAGGCAGCGGCAGAGCTGTTCCACAGGGCATGGCTGACGGACGGTGATGAGGATTATCTTCTCCTTGAAGGCAGGGCATGGATGTTTACGGGAAAGGCAGATAAGGCCATGGCCTGCTTTAAACAGATAAGCAATAAGGATGCGCTGCAGGAGGCGGGCATCAATCTGAAGGACATGGAGCGGAGATGGCCGTTCATCAACGTCAGGGGATTCAGCCTGAAAAAGATCTTTGGGAAATCATAGCAGCTTATTAAAGCTGAAAATTATAGAAGATATAGAAGGGAGACGAGTATATGAGTGAACAGGATAATGTTTTAAAATTGAAGGCAATGATCGAGGCATCGGACAATATTGTATTCTTCGGCGGCGCAGGGGTATCCACAGAGAGCGGTATACCGGATTTTCGGAGTGAGACGGGCATTTACAATACGGTGCACAAATATGGCTGTTCTCCGGAGCAGATTCTGTCTCACAGCTTTTTTATGCGCAAATCGGAGGTCTTCTATGATTTTTATAAATCGACCATGATCTACACCGATGCAGAACCGAATGAGGCCCATAAAGCGCTGGCAAGACTGGAAGCTATGGGTAAGCTGAAGGCTGTTGTGACCCAGAATATTGACGGCCTCCACCAGCAGGCCGGTTCAAGGGCGGTCTATGAGCTCCATGGCACGATCATGCAGAACTATTGTATGAAATGCGGTAAGCCTTATGGACTGGATTATGTGATACAGTCCGACGGTGTGCCAAGATGTGAGAAGTGCGGCGGTATGGTAAAACCGGATGTGGTGCTTTATGAAGAAGGGCTGGACGATACGACCATCCGCAAGAGTGTCAGAGCCATCGCGGAAGCGGATGTGCTGATCATCGGCGGCACATCGCTGAATGTTTATCCTGCAGCAGGATTTATCAATTATTATCAGGGAAACAAGCTGGTGCTGATCAATAAGAGCGAGACGCCGTATGATGTCAAGGCGGATCTGCTGATCCATGACAGCATCGGCAAGGTATTAAAAGCCTGCGTGCCGGAGGATTAATTCATTTTTACCGTTTCATACATGTATTTTCCATTTTTGCCTATTCAAAATGGCTAAGAAAAATATATAATTACACATAGGTATCATTATTTGATTAAAAAGGAAGGTATACGGTATGAGCGGGAAAATATTGTCCAATCCGATCGATTTGAAAAGAATCCGGATTACGGATGCTTTTTGGAAAAAGGAGATAGAGCTGGTGCGTGATACAGTCGTTCCATATCAATGGGAGGCCCTTAATGACAGAGTGGCTGACGCGCAGCCAAGCTATTGCATGCATAATTTCAAAGTGGCAGGAAATATCAATAGAAAAGAGCAACAGGAGACAGATTATGTGCGTCCTGTTTATACGGTCAATGGTTTTTGTGTATGGCCGGAAGATTCGAAGGCTCCTGAGGAGAGATTCTATGGCTTTGTCTTTCAGGACAGTGATTTTGCAAAGTGGATAGAAGCGGTGGCCTATATTTTGCAGCAGTATCCGGACCAGAAATTGGAGAAGGTTGCTGACGAAGCGATTGATATTGTCTGCAAAGCGCAGCAGCCGGACGGTTATCTGGATACATTTTATATTATTAATGATATGAGTAAACGCTTTACGAATCTGCGGGATCACCATGAGCTGTATTGCCTGGGACATCTGATTGAAGGTGCCGTGGCTTATTATGAGGCGACAGGCAAAGACCGGCTGCTGCAGGCAGCCTGTCGTTATGCGGATTGTGTGGCGGAGCATATGGGACCGGACGAGCATCAGCTGCACGGATATCCGGGACATGAAATCGCGGAGATGGCGCTGGCGCGGCTGTATGAGGTGACGGGCCAGGAGAAATACCGGGATCTGGGTCTGTATTTTATCAATGAAAGGGGCAGAAAGCCTTATTACTTTGATCAGGAGGAACATCCGGATCTGGATAAAACGGAGGAACTGCGTTACCATTATCATCAGGCGCATCTGCCGGTGCGGGAGCAGACAGAAGCTGTAGGCCATGCTGTTCGGGCTGTCTATCTTTATTCAGGGATGGCGGATTTTGCGAGACTGACACAGGATGACAGTCTGAAGGCAGCCTGTGAACGCATCTGGGAGGACATTGTTCAGAGAAAGATGTACATTACAGGAGGTATCGGCGGTACTCATATTGGGGAATCCTTCTCCTTTGCCTATGATCTGCCCAATGATACGGCATACGCAGAGACCTGTGCTTCCATCGGCATGATCTTTTTTGCGCGGCGAATGCTGGAAATGAATCCGGTTTCCCAATATGCGGACGTCATGGAGCGGGAATTGTACAATATTGTTCCAGGCGGCATGGGGCTTGAGGGGACCAGCTTTTTCTATGTGAATCCGCTGGAAGTGGTTCCGGAAGCATGTCATAAGGATGAACGGAAGGCTCATGTAAAGCCTGCCAGACAGAAATGGTTCGGCTGTGCCTGCTGTCCGCCGAATCTGGCAAGGCTGATCGGTTCTATAGGAACCTATGTATTTACGGAGACAGAGGATTCGGTCTGGGTTCACTTATATATTGGCAGTCATATGGAAAAACAGCTGGGGATATCTACAGCGCAGATCGATGTGGAATCCGGTTTCCCATGGGACGGGCATGTGAAGCTTCACGTGGCATGTGATACGGCCGAAACCTTCACAATCGCACTGCGCATTCCGGGCTGGTGCCGGACATACCGGATCAAAGGACTGGAGAATGCAGTGACAGAAGAGAAAAACGGCTATTTATATATCACGAAAGTCTGGAAATCGGACTGCCTTGAGCTGGAATTTCCTATGGAAGTACAGATCCTTGACGCGGATGCCAGAGTGCGTGAGGATATAGGCAAGGCGGCTGTCATGCGGGGGCCGGTCGTCTATTGCCTGGAAGAAGCTGATAATGGAAAAGAACTTCATCTGCTGAAAATGGATGAAGATGCTGTCTTTGAAATGGAGCAGAAAGAGATTGCCGGTGAATCGGTCATTGCGCTGAGGGCTGAAGGCTGGCGTCAGAAAAAAGCTCAGAATACAACCCTTTATTATCCACACAGAAGGACGGAATATGAGCGGACAACGCTGACATGGATCCCTTATTATACCTGGGCCAAC
>JBJEJD010000190.1:0-8400 GCA_051877705.1 Coprococcus sp.
CCCCTGAAAACGATTTGCGATGAGCATGTTTTCAGGGGGTAGTTCATCAGGAGAGACTTTCAAAACTCCTATAGGCTGAGTAGTTACGAAAGGCTGGACTGAACAATTGTTTTGTGATATGATGTTCCCCAAAGGAGTGAATTTTGTGATTGCATTTATACAGGGCAATTTATGTGAAATTGAAAAGGATACCATTGTGATTGATTGTCAGGGCATTGGATATGAGATCCAGGTTCCGGCATCTGTGATCCAGAGGCTTCCGGATACAGGCACAATGATGAAGATATATACGTACATGTATGTGAGAGAGGACGCCTTGGGTCTTTTTGGTTTTCTTACCAGAGGTGATCTGAAGATTTTTAAGCTGCTGATTACGGTAAATGGCGTAGGACCGAAGGCGGCTCTCGGTATTTTATCCGTCATGTCTGCTGATGAACTGTGTATGGCCATTTTGGCAGAGGATGTCAGGACAATTTCTAAAGCACCGGGTGTGGGAGCCAAGACAGCTAAAAGGTTGATTATAGAATTGAAGGATAAGCTGGATCTGGAATCCATGATCAGCGGGGCTTCCGGAGATGAAGTTCCGGTACAGGAAAGGAGCGCTGACAATACTTCTGTTATGGGAGAGGTTATTATGGCGCTGACAGCTCTTGGGTACAGCAATGCGGAAGCCGTACGGGCTGTACGGGCTGTACCGGATGCGGCGTTGATGAACAGTGAAGCCCTTTTGAAACAGGCATTGAAGAAAATCATGGTATTTTAGGTGGACGTAATGAATAAAAGGATTATTACAACGGAATTCGCAGAAGAGGATGTTAAGATAGAGAATCATCTGAGACCGCAGATGCTGTCAGATTATATTGGACAGCAGAAGGTTAAAGAGACATTAAAGATATATATAGAAGCAGCCAGGCAGAGGGAAGAACCGCTGGATCATGTGCTTTTTTATGGGCCGCCGGGTCTGGGCAAGACAACACTGGCAGGTATCATTGCCAATGAAATGGGTGTAAAGATGAAGGTTACTTCCGGGCCTGCCATTGAGAAGCCGGGGGAAATTGCGGCTATTCTCAATAATCTTTCGGAAGGAGATGTGCTTTTTATTGATGAGATCCATCGTCTGAATCGTCAGGTTGAGGAAGTATTATATCCTGCCATGGAGGATTTTGCTATCGATATTGTTATTGGTAAGGGAGCGACAGCACGTTCTATTCGACTTGATCTGCCTAAGTTTACTTTAGTGGGAGCGACAACAAGGGCCGGACTTCTCACAGCTCCATTGAGGGATCGCTTTGGTGTTGTCAGTCGTCTTGAATTTTATACAACAGAGGAATTAATGACCATCATCAGGCGTTCAGCCCAGGTTCTGCAGGTGAAGATCGATGAACGTGGGGCAGAAGAGCTGGCCCGGCGTTCACGTGGAACTCCGCGTCTGGCTAACCGTTTGCTGAAACGTGTCCGGGATTTTGCGCAGGTGCGTCATGATGGTGTGATTACTCTCCAGGTGGCCAACGAAGCTTTGGATCTGCTGGATGTGGATAAATATGGTCTGGATCAGTCGGACAGGAATATTCTGATCACCATGATGGACAAGTTTGGCGGCGGACCTGTAGGACTGGATACTCTGGCAGCTGCCCTTGGTGAGGATGCGGGTACACTGGAGGATGTTTATGCACCGTATCTGATCAAAAACGGTTTTTTACAGAGGACACCCCGCGGAAGAATTGTCACAGACCTGGCCCGCGCTCATTGTGGTTTTTAATATTTAGGGTTGTTTTTCTTTTCTTTTCGTTTATAATGATAAATAGTACCTGAAGATAAAAGGAGGATATGAAATGGCATCGAAGACAGATGTACAGGTTTTATTAGGAGGAAAGGTCTATACACTGAGCGGCTATGAGAGCGAGGAATATCTTCAGAAGATTGCATTATATATTAACAATAAGATGTCAGAACTGAACCAGCTGCCGGGCTATAAGAGAATGGGCAGCGATATGCAGAAGACACTGCTGGAACTTAATATGGCAGATGATTATTATAAAGCAAGAAAGAGGATCGGTGAACTGGAAGCTGATCTGGAAGATAAGGATAAGGCAGAATATGATCTGAAGCATGAATTGATTTCTGCCCAGATTCAGCTGGAAGAGTCAACAAAGACCATTGACAGACTGAAAGAAGAGATCAATGAACTTCAGAAGCAGATCGTTAAGCTTGAAGCAAGGGGCTATCAGCAGAAGTCATAATATTTATTTTGCCTATGGCATTGGTAAGGCTGCCGCACCATCTGTTTTGACAGATTTATTGCGACAGCTTTCTTTAATTTTAGTTGATCAATTTTAATTTTACAGGAGAAATAAATGAGGCAGATAGAGATTCTTGCACCAGCCGGATCCTTTGATACAATGAAGGCTGCTTATAAAGCAGGGGCTGATGCTGTTTATATCGGTGGTATGCTTTTTGGTGCCAGGGCTTATGCAGATAATGCAGATATGGATCAGATGCTGCAGGCCATTGATTATGCCCATCTGCATGGGCGGCGGCTGTATTTGACCGTCAATACGCTTTTGAAGAATACAGAGATAGAAAGTCAGTTAATGAGCTATCTCAGACCCTTCTATGAACAGGGTCTGGATGCTGTCATTGTTCAGGATATGGGTGTTCTGCAATGGATCCATGATCATTTTCCTGACCTGCCTGTCCATGCCAGCACGCAAATGACAGTATGTGGGGCTGATTATGGACGCTGGCTTGGCTGTCAGGGAGTCACAAGGATCGTTACTCCGAGAGAATTGAGCCTGGATGAGATTGCATTCATGAAGAAAGAAACAGGACTTGAAATAGAGACTTTCGTCCATGGTGCGCTATGTTATTGTTATTCAGGACAATGTCTTATGAGCAGTATGATTGGCGGCAGGAGCGGCAATCGTGGACGATGTGCCCAGCCGTGCCGTCTGCCTTACAGCTTTGAAGGTGATAAAGGCCGTCAGTCCGGCTGCCTGCTGAGCCCTAAGGATCTGTGCAGTCTTGAATTGCTGCCGGACATTCTTTCAGCGGGTGTGGATTCACTGAAGATTGAAGGACGTATGAAAAAGCCGGAGTATGCAGCTATGACAACGGCTGTTTACAGGAAATATGTAGATCAGTATCTGGAAAAGGGCAGAAAAGGTTATAAGATAAAAAAAGAAGACATAGAGAAGTTAATGGACCTCTATAACAGAGGTGGATTTACGAATGGCTATTTCAGGCGGCATAACGGGCGGGAAATGATGTCCATTGCCAGACCTAATCATTCCGGTCTCTGTGTTGGCAGGGCAGAATCGCTGAAAAAGGGTGAGGTGATCATCCATACGGATCATGATCTGAATCCGGGGGATGTGCTGGAATTAAATGACCAGATTTCGATGAAGCTTGATCGGAGCATTCGCGCCGGCAGCGATTTTCGATATAGATATTCAGGGAAGCCTGTAAAAAAACAGTGTCCGGTTATGAGGACGAGAAATGAACGTCTGATTGAGGAAGTGACTGAGAATTTTGTAAAAAATTATGATCTGAAAGAGAAGATTTATGGTTCTGTAAGTATTTCGAAAGATTCACCTGCTAAAATAGATGTGTATAATAGTTCGTATCATCTGACATTGGAGGGTCCGATCGTACAGGCTGCTCAGAACCGGCCCGTTGAAGAGGAGGATATTCGCAGGCGTCTTATGAAGACAGGCGGCACACCTTTTATATTTGATAAGCTGGATATTTCAGTGGAGGAAGGATGCTATCTGACTGTGCAGGAACTGAATCAGCTGAGAAGAGATGTTCTGACGCAGTTTGAAGCTGTCATATTGCAGCCATACAGGCGCCGGATTGAATATGATGAACAAAAGGATGATCAGATAGGAAGATTGAGAACAGAGACCTCCGACCATTCAATAAAAAATGATCCGGAATTATATGTTCTGGTTTCCAATTTAGAGCAGCTTCGGGCAGTGCCGGATATCCCTGAAATCAGGCGCATTTATTTGAATGATGAAGGGGATGATCGTCTTATTGCGGAGGCTTCAGAAATTGCTCATGATTCAGGACGACAGTTTTATCTGGCGATGCCGTATATTTTGAGGAATTCTTCGGCAGAAATCTATAAAAAACGGACACAGTTGTTTGATACTTCAATGACGGACGGTTTTCTTGTACGAAATATGGAGACATTATTCATGCTGCGTTCCATGGAAGTTACACAGCCTTGTGTATCGGATTATAATATGTATTGTATGAATAATCTGTCCAGTGAAACTTATCTGAAGATGATGTCTGGTATTACACTGCCGTTGGAACTGAACCGCAGAGAGCTGTCGGCTATGAAATATACAGCAGATAGTGAAATGATCGTTTACGGTTATCTGCCGCTGATGGTATCCGCACAGTGTCTGATGAAAACAACAGGCAAGTGCACGGGCAAACCGGCCATTCATATGATGGAAGATCGTTTTCACAAACATTTTCCTGTGAAAAATGCATGCAATTTCTGCTATAATCTTATTTATAACTGTGTGCCTCTGCATTTGGCCGATGCTGTTGGCAGGGATCTGGACACTCTGGGAGTGAAAGCCATACGACTGCAGTTTTTAGATGAAACTCCGGAAAAAGTGGCAGAAATACTGAACTTTTATTGCGGCATTCTTTCCGGGAGAACTGTGAAAGAACCTGCAATCCGTGAATATACAAAGGGACATTATCAGAGAGGAATAGAGTAGGTGCGGAATGATTAATATTATTACCCAATTGTTTAAGTATATAATTGCACTATTGATGGCAGTTTATACTATACGATGCTTTACTGTTTTTAATGCAAAAACAGAACGGAAAAAGCGCGGAATATACAGAAGTCAGAATTTTCTGATGCTGTTGATACATTTCATGCTGTATGTGATCGTTTTTATGAATGAGCGTTCTATGTATGTCATAGTCTTTTATGGTGCACAGCTCTGCTTTTTCATTATTGCATTGTTTATGTACAGTAATATTTACAGAAATGCATCACGGCTGCTTATCAACAATATGTTTTTCCTGATGATGATTGGCTTTGTTATGCTGACCAGGCTGGAATTGACCCTGGCTGTTAAACAGTTTCTGATTGCTGTTGCTTCTGTTGCATTCAGTCTGGCTGTTCCTGTGATTATTGAAAAAGCGGGGTTTTTAAGCCGTCTGGGTATCGTTTATGGTATTTTGGGACTTGTTGTCGTAGGTTCTGTATTTGTATTTGGAACAAAGGTTTATGGCGCCACTAACTGGATCAATATTGCAGGGATAGGTTTTCAGCCTTCTGAGCTGGCCAAGATTATTTTTGTGTTTTTTGTTGCGGCTATGCTTTATAAGGATACCAGCCTGAAACAGATCATTATTACATCTGTCATAGCGGCAGTTTTTGTACTGATGCTGGTTGTTGAGAAGGATCTGGGTGCTGCGGTTATTTTCTTCGTTACTTACATTATTATGCTATATGTGGCTTCCAGACAGATCATATGGCCGCTGTTGGGGCTTGGAGCGGGTAGTCTGGCATCCATTGTGGCCTATCAACTTTTTGATCATGTGAAACGGCGTGTGATTGCGTGGAAGGATCCATGGTCCAATTATAATGATGCAGGTTATCAGATTGCACAGTCTCTTTTTGCCATAGGTACCGGAGGCTGGTTCGGTATGGGTCTTTATCAGGGAATGCCGAAGGATATTCCGGTTCGTGAAAGCGACTTTATTTTTTCAGTGATAGCAGAGGAACTGGGAGGGCTGTTTGCAATCTGTCTGCTGCTTGTATTTATCAGCTGTTTTATTATGTTCATTAATATTTCTTTGCGTCTTACCAATAATTTTTACAAAATTCTGGCCATCGGCCTGAGCATATCCTATGGATTCCAGCTGTTTTTATGCGTGGGCGGCGTTATTAAATTTATTCCGCATACTGGTGTTACGTTGCCGCTTATCAGTTATGGAGGCAGTTCCATCCTGTCCACGATCATAGTATTTGCGGTTATTCAGGGATTATATCTTTTGAAACAGAAAGAGGTGAAACAGATTGAAGAAAAACGAAGAGAATCAGAACAGGCGGCCCGATAATACAAAGCGTGTTTACAGGAAGGAAAGCCTTGATGATACGACAGCCGATGTCAGAGGCAGCAAAAGGGATGATTTCGATCTGCTTCCGGATGAGGATATGATGGGGTATGTGCCCGGTATTGATGATATTGATCATTTTGACTTCGATGACAGTGATGTGGAACGTTATCGTAAGATCAATGAGCGGGAAGCCGAAGAAAAGGCGAAACGCAGAAAAAAAAGAACAGATGCAAAAAAACAGCCAGTTTCTGAAGAGGCACCGCATAAAAAGAAAGGCATAGTGTCTGTAAGAAAGAAAAGTAAAAAGGAATCTGCGAAAAATTCCGCTCATAGAGCTGAATATGATGAACAGATCAGACGGGAGCTTTCGGAAAAGCGTCGTACCAACAAGGAAATCATGCGAATTACCTATGTTATGCTGCTGCTCTTTACAGGTATGATTGGATATTTTATATATTTTGACGCTGTTACCAGCAAAGAGGTCATTAACAATGCCCATAACAGCCGCCTTGCAAAGATGGCAGAGAGTGTTGTGAGGGGAGATATTCTATCGTCGGATGGAGAGGTATTGGCCGAATCTGTGGATGATGGTAACGGTAATTATTACCGGTATTATCCATATGGATGTACTTTTGCCCACGTGGTCGGGACCAGTGAGATTAACAAATCGGGTATCGAACTTTCCGCAGATTATAATATGATCAGTTCAGATATTCAGCCTCTTCAGAAAATCTTTAATGAAATCATGGGAAGGAAGAATCCAGGAAACAGTGTTATTACAACGCTGAATGCGGAACTTCAGCAGACAGCCCATGATGCTTTGGGGGACAGGCAGGGAGCCGTTGTTGCTATCGAGCCTTCAACGGGAAAAGTGCTGGCTATGGTTTCCAAGCCGGATTATGATCCGAATTCACTGATGGATAATTATGAAGATATTATTGAAGATGAGGACAGTAAAGTGCTTCTGAACCAGTCCACACAGGGATTATTTGTTCCGGGGTCCATCTTTAAAATCGTGACGGCACTGGCTTACCTGAGAAGCGGCGGTGATCCGGACAATTACAGTTATAATTGTGACGGCTATATCTCTCTTGATTCGGACAACGGAGAAAGCTATATCAAATGTTATGATGGAGAAGTGCATGGACAACTGGATCTGACAGATTCATTTGCGGAATCCTGTAATGCATCCTTTGCAAACCTGGGTCTTTCAATCGATATCAACAAAATGAATCAGGTCAGCGAAGAACTTCTTTTTAATCAGAATCTGCCAACGCAGTTTACAACTGCGAAGAGTAAATTTAACATAGCAGAAAGTGACAGCGACTGGCAGATCGGGGCGACTTCCATCGGTCAGGGCAATACGGTGATTACCCCGATTCATGCAGCTATGCTGGTCAGTGCCATTGCCAATGGCGGTACATTGATGGAACCTTATGTTATCGATGAAATCCATAACGCGGAGGGTTCTGTACTGGAAAAAAATATGCCGGAGAGCTACGGCAGTCTCATGTCTGCATCAGAGTCAAAGCAGCTGACAGAAATGATGAAGGCTGTTGTTGATTATGGAACAGGGTACAGACTTTCTGACAGGAGTTATGATGCAGCAGGTAAAACAGGGACTGCAGAGGTAGTCGGAAGAGGCAATAATGCATGGTTTGTTGGATTCGCACCTGCAGATAATCCTAAAATTGCTGTCTGCATTCTTGTTGAGGATGCGGGTACAGCCAGCAGAGAGACCGTTCCGATTGCAGCGGAAATATTTGATGCTTATCTGAATCAATAATATGAGCAGTACGCACTAGTTTGTGAACAAAATCTTAATTTCCTGCAATTTTATTGTAAAATACCTGAAATCATTGTATACTAATACTCAGATACTTGACACACACCAATAAAGCAGGGAGGAATTGCAATGACGCAGGCAACGAGCTGTGGCGGTGTGGTTATATTCAGAGGTAAGATCCTTCTATTATACAAAAATTACAGGAACAAATATGAAGGATGGGTGTTACCAAAAGGTACTGTTGAGGCAGGCGAGGAATTTAAGGAAACGGCAATCAGAGAGGTTAAAGAAGAAACGGGTGTGGATGCATCTATCATCAAATATGTGGGTAAGAGCCAGTACAGCTTTAATACATCGCAGGATGTGGTGATGAAGGAAGTACACTGGTATTTGATGATGTCTGACAGCTATTTCAGCAAACCACAGCGCGAAGAGTATTTCGTGGATTCAGGATATTATAAATACCACGAAGCATATCATTTGTTGAAGTTTACAAACGAGAAGCAGATTCTTGAAAA
>JBJEJD010000191.1:0-2019 GCA_051877705.1 Coprococcus sp.
TTCCAGAATGAAGAACTGACCTTCAAGGTCGCCTCCGGCAATGACTGGTGGTTCCACGCCAAAGGTATACCGGGTTCCCACGTTATTGTTAAAACCGAAGGGAAAGAATTGCCGGACCGTACCTTTGAGGAAGCCGGACGACTGGCCGCCTATTACTCCAAAGGCCGCAGTGCAGAAAAAGTTGAAATTGATTATATTCAGAAAAAACAGGTGAAAAAGACACCGGGCGGAAAACCGGGCTTCGTCATCTACCACACCAACTATTCACTCCTCATCGAACCAAAAATTGATAACATCCAACCGATTGAATAACCTCAAAAACAGATATGGGTATCTTCCGAAAACATGCTCATCGCAAATCGTTTTCTGGAAGATACCCATATCTGTTTTTTCTAATTTTACTGGGCAACGGCGTGGCCTTTCTGATAGATGACATCTATGACTTCAGATACATATTTCTCACAGGTGGCATCGTCTGCAGCTTCTACCATGACACGTATAACTGGTTCTGTTCCGCTTTCTCTGACAAGGATACGTCCCTCACTTCCGAGCTTCTCAGCTACAGCATTGACGGCTGCCACCACATCCGGATCCTCTCTGGCAGTCTTCTTGTCTCTGACACGGACATTTTTCAGGAGCTGAGGATAAATCTTCACTGGTTCTGCAAGCTTACTGAGAGGCTGCTTCTCCTCAAGGATAACTTCCATCATCTTGATAGCTGTCAGAATACCGTCTCCTGTTGATGCATATTTACTGAATATAATATGTCCGGACTGTTCTCCGCCGATGCGATGACCATTCTGCTGCATGTTTTCATATACATACTTATCACCAACATCCGTTTTTTCGTATTCGATCCCTGCCTTGTCAAAAGCCTTATAAAGGCCAAAATTGGACATAACTGTGGTGACAACTGTATTATTACGCAATTTGCCGCGATCTTTCATATATCGGCCACAGATGTACAAAATCAGGTCACCATCGATCACATTTCCCTTTTCATCAACAGCAATACAACGGTCTGCATCTCCATCGAAAGCAAAACCCACATCCAGCTGTTTATCCCTCACAAACTGCTGCAGAACATGAATATGTGTGGATCCACAATCCGTATTAATATTAAAACCATCCGGATGATTGTTAATGACATAGGTTTTAGCGCCCAATGCATCAAAAACACTTTTGGCAATCATCCATGAACTGCCGTTGGCACAGTCAAGTCCCACCCGCATACCTCTGTAAGAACGGGTTGCCAGAGAAATCAGATAACCAATATAACGATTTCTTCCTGCTGCATAATCAACGGTACAGCCTATCTTCTTTCCCAAAGCCAGGGGCAGTTCACCCATCCTGCCGTCAAGATAGGCTTCCACCTCCGCAATGACATCCTCAGTCATCTTCTCACCGCGGTCATTGATCAGTTTTATTCCATTATCATAGAATGGATTATGACTGGCAGAAATCATAATCCCACAGTCAAAATCCTCTTCTGTCCGGACCACATAAGCCACACTCGGTGTCGTCGTTACATGAAGAAGATAGGCATCCGCCCCGGAAGCTGTCAGCCCGGCCACCAGCGCATATTCAAACATATAACTGCTTCTTCTTGTATCCTTGCCAATGACGACCTTACAGGCTTTATTCTGTCTGGCACCGTAATACCATCCTATAAAGCGCCCCACTTCAAAAGCATGATTCACTGTCAGCTGTTTATTGGCTTCACCTCTGAAGCCATCTGTTCCAAAATATTTACCCATACTCAGTCTCCTTTACAAAATCATCCTGCTGTATGATACCATATATTATATGCCATAAAATCTTTTATTGCAATTGACTTATCATCTTCTGACAAATATCTTCATACAAAACAAGGCTGCCGCTATGCGGCAGCCCCATATCTGATTTTAATACATGCACAATTAAACTCTCTTCAGATATTCACCTGTTCTGGTATCAATCTGTATCCTGTCACCAATCTCAACAAAAAGCGGTACATAAATCTGAGCACCTGTCTCAACT
>JBJEJD010000192.1:0-8234 GCA_051877705.1 Coprococcus sp.
AATGATGAAGAATATGAATGTTATTAACACAGAAAAAGCACCGGGTGCTATTGGACCTTATTCACAGGGATTTGAAGTAGAAGGAATGATCTTTACTTCGGGCCAGATTCCGGTAAATCCGGCAAATGGTGAGGTACCGGAAGGTATTGCAGCCCAGGCAGAGCAGAGCTGCCGGAATGTGGGGGCTATTCTTGAAGCAGCAGGAAGCGGCTTTGATAAGGTATTTAAGACGACCTGTTTTCTGGCTGATATGGGCGATTTTGCTGCTTTTAATGAAGTCTATGCAAAATATTTTGTATCTAAACCGGCAAGAAGCTGCGTGGCTGTCAAAACACTGCCAAAGGGCGTTTTATGTGAAGTTGAGGCAATCGCAGTAAAGTAAAACGCAGGGGGGATACGATGACATGGATAAGCAGGAGTTTTTAGATACATATTTAGTGGATCGTCATGGGACGGACTGCATGAAATGGGATGGTCTTAAGGAGAAGTTTGGGGATACAGATCTGATTTCCATGTGGATCGCCGATATGGAATTCAGAACCTGTGATGCGATTGCAGATGCCATGGCAGAGCGATGCAGTCATGGGGTGTTTGGATACTCCACAGTTCCGGACAGTTACTATCAGGTGTTTTCGGATTGGATGGAGAAGCGTTACAGCTTTCCGATTGAGAAGGACTGGGTACGCTTTTGTACCGGCTGTGTGACGGCTATTGCCTGGATGATCCATGCTTTTACAGAGCCGGGAGATGCCTGCATGATACTGACTCCGGTTTATTACCCATTCCATAATGTAGTAACAAACAACGACAGGAAGCTGGTTAAAGTTGATCTGGATTATGATCATGGTTATTTTATCATGAACTATGAGGCCATTGAGAAAGCCATCGTGGAAAATGATGTGAAAATGTTTATTCAGTGTTCGCCGCATAATCCGGCCGGAAGAGTCTGGACGGAACAGGAACTGCAGCAGGTGCTGGAGATCTGTCAGAAACATCAGGTACTGGTGGTCAGTGATGAAATTCATCAGGATCTGGTTCTGGATGGCAGGAGGTTTATTCCTGCAGCAACAGTTGCCGGCGGGAAATACAGAGATTTGGTGGTTACTTTATCTTCAGCCTCCAAAACATTTAATCTGGCTACGCTGCTGCATTCTCATATCATTATCACAAATGAAAAATTAAGAGAAATCTATGACCGTTTTGCTTCCGGACTGAACCGGACAGAAGTCAGTATCATGGGAATGATTGCAACGATGAATGGCTATCAGTATGGACAGGAGTGGCTGGATCATGTGCTGGAAATCATTCAGGATAATTACAGATATCTGAAAGAGGAACTGAAAAAGTATTTGCCGCAGGTGACAGTATGCGCTCTGGAAGGAACTTATCTTGTAATGCTGGATCTGCGTGGTATCGTACCTGCAGAAGAGGTTCAGGATTTTGTACAGAATAAATGCCGTATGGCTGTGGATTACGGCGAATGGTTTGGAGACAGGTATAAAGGCTTTGTCCGTTTGAATCTGGCTACAGATCCGCAGTATGTGAAGCTTGCAGTCAGCAATATGATTGCAGAAGCTAAAAAGCTTCATGCATAGATACAGATACAGCTGAAAAATGCATTGATACAATATGGAAAGCACCGGGGCTAATGCTGACGGTGCTTTCCTGGTAAAAGAAGAGAGGAACAGTAATGGGAAGAAAAGATCTGGACTGGAAAAATATAGGTTTTTCTTATAGGAAAACAGATAAACGTTATGTATCAAATTATAAGGATGGAAAATGGCATAAGGGACTGCTGACAACAGATGCTGCTGTTGTATTAAATGAATGTGCCGGTATCCTGCAGTACAGTCAGGGAATCTTTGAAGGGCTGAAGGCCTATCGGACAAAAGACAATCACATTGTTGCGTTTCGACCGGACCTGAATGCGGAACGAATGATAAATTCTGCCATTGGTATGGAGATGCCGCCATTTCCTAAGGAACAGTTTCTGGAAGCCATTGATCAGGTGGTGGCCGCCAATGCAGAGTGGGTTCCACCCTATGGCAGCGGTGCAACACTGTATGTGAGACCTTATATGTTTGCGTCATCACCGGTCATTGGTGTAAAACCGGCCGAAGAATATCAGTTCCGTGTGCTGTGTACACCGGTGGGGCCTTATTTTAAGGGCGGTGCCAGACCATTAACCTTATGTGTCAGTGATTTTGACCGTGCGGCACCCCGTGGGACAGGGCATTTAAAGGCAGGACTGAACTATGCCATGAGTCTGCATGCATATGTACAGGCTCATCAGGGGGGATATGATGAAAACGTGTTCCTCGATCCTGCCACAAGGACTTTTGTGGAAGAAACGGGGGGCGCTAATTTCCTGTTTGTTACGGAGGATAATGAAATTGTAACACCAAAATCTCCATCCATTTTGCCATCTATAACAAGGAGGTCCATGGTATATGTTGCGGAACATTATCTTGGAATGAAAGTTGTCGAACGTCCTGTCAGACTGTCGGAAATTTCAGCTTTTAAAGAGTGTGGATTATGTGGAACGGCTGCAGTTATATCACCGGTTGGAAAAATCGTGGATCATGGCAATGAAATCTGCTTTTCCAGCGGAATGGAAAAAACGGGACCGGTCATTCAGAAATTGTATGATACACTGACAGGCATTCAGCTGGGTGAAATAGAAGCGCCTGAGGGCTGGATCAGAAAAATCTGTTGATTGATAAATGAATACTTGACTCTCCCCTTAAGGGAAGCATATAAAATGTCTCCATAGTCAAAAAAGGAGGCATTTTTTATGTGTGAAAAATGTATTGAAGTTCACGAATTGTCAAAATCATTTAACGGGCGCAGGGTCGTGGACGGTCTTTCATTTTCAGTGGAAAAAGGACAGGTTTTCGGATTGCTGGGACATAACGGAGCGGGAAAAAGTACGACCATAGAGATGATTCTTGGACTGAAGAAGCCGGATTTCGGTTATGCAAAAATTCTGGGAAAAGAGGCGGCCGCAAACAGGAAAGAAATATTTGAAAAGACCGGGGTACAGCTGCAGGCCTCAAGCTATCAGGCTGCCATCAGGGTCGGGGAAGTATGTGAGGAGCATGCCGCCCTTTATAAAAATCCGGGGGATTACCATGAACTTCTGGAGCAGTTTGGAATGGCTTCTCTGGAAAATAGCCCGGTGATGAAATTGTCCGGCGGTGAGAGGCAGAAGCTTTCTGTTGTACTGGCATTGCTGGGCACTCCTGAGATTGTGTTCCTGGACGAGCTGACGACAGGGCTTGATGTGGCGGCGCGCAGGGAGGTATGGCGGACACTGAAACATCTGAAAGCCAGCGGGCTGACGATTTTTCTGACGACACATTATATGGAGGAGGCAGAAAATCTCTGCGACAGAATCCTTTTGATTAAGAAAGGGCAAAAGGTTGCAGAGGGCACGGTTGCAGAGATAACGGAAGGCTCACCTTATGATAATCTTGAAGAGGCCTATCTGTGGTATATGGGCGAGGAGGTAGAACTGTGAGGAGATTTTTAAAACTTTACCGGATAGAGCAGAAATTATTTTTCAGATCCGCCGATGTCTTCGTTTTTAACCTGTGCATGCCGGTGGCAGTATTGCTGATGATCAGCCTGATTGCAGGAGGAAAGATGGCAGGTGACAGCGGGATGACTTATCTTCAGAGTGCCTTCGCCTCTCTGGTGGCTGTGGGTATCTGCTGCAGCGCTTTTATGAGCATTCCCATCGTAGTTGTTGATTACAGAGATAAAAAGATATTGAAGCATTTTTACTGCAGTCCATGCAGTCCGGCATGGATCCTTGGAGCGGATGTGATCTGCAGTGCTGTCATGGCAGGTATTTCTGCAATCTTTGTAACATTGGTGGCTGTTCTGATCTTCGGATATCGCATGCCGGGAAATGCGGCAGCTTTCGTTGGAGCCTGGTTCCTTACGATGATGGCCATGTTTTCCATCGGGATCATGATCGCCAGTCTCTGCCGGACAGTGAAGGCAATGAATGTGGTCACCAGTGCCGTGTATTTTCCAATGCTGTTTTTATCCGGGGCAACCATCCCTTATGAGCTGTTTCCAGCGGGGCTTCAGAAGGCTGCCGGTATCATGCCTCTGACACAGGGGATTCAATTGATGAAAGCGGTATCCATGGGCAGTCTTCCGGCGCATGCAGCCGGTATTGTGATTCTGCTGGTGGCAATAACAGCTGTATGTGGTACAATAGCTATTAAGACGTTTCGATGGGAGTAAGGTGAATGATGATGAAGATGAATGAAGAACACAGACCTTGCAAAGATAAAACAAGCGGGCATCTTTATAAAATAGGTATGTTTGCCCAGATGAATCATATGACGGTCAAGACGCTGCGTTTTTACGAAGAACAGGGACTTCTGGATCCTGCCTATGTGGACAGTGAAAATGGATATCGCTACTATACCATGGATCAGATGGCGGTCCTCCATCAGATTACGGCTTTAAAACAGGCCGGATTGACATTGGAGGATATCAGAAAATTAAACGCAGGAATGGATCAGGAGGTATTTCTGATGCGTAAGAAGACAGAGATCATGTCAAAAATTGCAGAGCTGACGAAGCAGATGGCTGTCATAGACAGCTTTATAGCGGACAGTGATATATCTCTGGCTGCACCGGTTCTGATTCGGACCATACCGGCTGTTACAGTTGCATCCATGCAAAAAAGAATCGAATCCTACGATGCCCTTTTTGATCTGATGCCTGCCATGGGCGCGGAGATGGAGAGACTTGGCTGTGAGTGCGCGCTGCCGGAATATTGTTTTACCCATTATCTGGAGCCGGGTTATAAGGATGAGCAGATATTGATTGAAACCTGTGAGGCAGTCACAGAGAAAAAAGCAGATTCTGAATCAGTAAAATTTAAAGAGCTGCCGGAGATACAGGCGGCCTGTATCTTCCATAAAGGATCATACAGTGATTTTGGACGCAGTTACGGGGCGATCCTGAAGTATATCGAGGATAATGATTATGAGATCTGCGGCAATATCCGGGAAAAATATATAGACGGTGTCTGGAATAAGGAAAGTGAGGATGAGTGGCTTTCGGAGATTCAGATACCGGTTCGGAAGAAATCAGCAGAAGATGTATAGGATTTAATAAACGTAACAAGAGGGTTGAGTTTTACTTTGGTGTAAAATTCAATCCTCCTGTTATATCCCTTTGTTCATGGCAGACCAGGCGGATAGACTGATTGGATTGGCATTGGAACAGAGAAGAACTTGATATTTTCTTGTATCTATGGCATAATATAAGTAAGAAAATCTTACTTCTGAAAGGAGCAGTTTTTATGAATATACAGGTATTGACAGTGTCGTCTAAAGGACAAATCTCCCTTCCGGTTGCCATCCGCAAATTATTGTCGATTGATGCCGGGGATAAATTAGTCGCATATACTTCTGGAGATGTGGTCATGCTGAAAGCATTGAAGTTGCCGACAGCGGAAGAGTTTGAAGCATCACTGGATGAAGCACAGAATTGGGCAGCTTCTGTTGGATATGAAGAGAGTGATGTAAATGACATCATTAAATCGGTGAGAAAGAGCAAGAAGAAATGAAGATTGTGGTAGATACAAATGTCTTAATTTCCGGCGTATTCTTTGGTGGATTTCCGAGAAAGATACTCAGTGCGATCGTTGGCAGTCGATTTACGGCATGTGCAACTACGGAAATTGTAGATGAGTATGAAGAAATTATACGGGAAATGATTGATCGGAAGCAGGGACATATAAACCGAAATCTCCTTACTCCTCTGATTAAGGCCATGGAGATTATTGAGCCGGTCACTCATGTGAAATTGAGTCGTGATCCGGACGATGATAAGTTCCTGGGATGTGCAAAGGATGCCCACGCTTTGTATATTGTGAGTGGGGATAAGGATTTGCTTGTATTGGAACAGTTTGAAAATATACAGATTGTAACCGCAAAAGAATTTTGTGAAATATATTTAGCGGATTGAATATAAGGCATATGAAGCATCTTGGAGAAATCCAGGATGCCTTTTGTGTCTAAACGGAACATCAGAATCGGTTGACTTGGAGTTTTCAAGGAAGTTGAGATAGAGTTTATTTTTCAAAGAGGGGATGAATATGAATAACTGTCAGAATTATAGATGGAATACAATGACCATGGGAACCTGCTATTATCCGGAGCATTGGGATAAGAGCTTGTGGGAAAATGATCTGGAGCGGATGCTGGATGTGGGAATCTCTGTTGTTCGTATTGCAGAATTTGCCTGGAGCAAGGTGGAGAGAACTCAGGGAGAATTCAACTATGATTTTTTTGATGAGTTTCTTGATCTGTGTCAGAGGAAGGGTATGAAGGTGATCTTTGGAACACCGTCCGCAACACCGCCCGCATGGCTGACAGAAAAATATCCTGAGGTCTTAAACGGAAGAGAAGATGGCGTGCTGTACCGACACGGAGGGAGAAGACATTATAATTATAATTCGCCCAAATATCGGGAACTTGTGGCAAGGATCGTGACGAAGATTGCATCCCATTACGGGCCGCATCCGGCCATTGTCGGATGGCAGATCGATAATGAGATCAACTGCGAGGTCAGCGAGTTTTATTCTGATGCGGATACAGCGGCATTTCGTGTATTTTTACAGGAAAAATATGAGACACTTGACAGATTGAATGAGGCATGGGGAACGGTATTCTGGAATCAGACCTATACGGAATGGAATCAGATCTATGTGCCGAGAACATTGCTGAATGAAAGCTATAATCCCCATTTGCGCCTGGATTACTATCGTTTTATTTCGGAGAGTGCCATTTCCTTCTGCAAGCTGCAGGCGGATATTATCAGGAAATACAAAAAAGAAAATGACTATATAACCACTAACGGTATATTCTGGAATCTGGATAATCACCGGATGGAGAAGGAATGTCTGGATGTCTTTACCTATGATTCTTATCCAAGCTTTGCTTTTGGACTGGACAGAGATCCGCTGACGGCAACAGATCTGAATGATCGCCACTGGTCACGAAATCTGACGGAGGTTCGTTCTGTCTGTCCACATTTTGGAATTATGGAGCAGCAGTCAGGAGCCAATGGCTGGGTCACAAGAATGGAGGGACCGGCGCCCCGTCCGGGTCAGCTGACGCTTTGGGCAATGCAGAGTGTGGCCCATGGAGCGGATTATATTTCTTTCTTCCGCTGGCGTACCTGTACAGTTGGAACAGAGATTTACTGGCACGGCATCCTGGATTATGATAATCGTGATAATCGGAAGCTGGCGGAGGTCAAAGATTTTTATAAGAAATTTAAAAAACTGGATGTGTTGTGCGGTTCTGAGTATACGGCTGCTTTTGGCGTGCTGAAGGATTATGATAATGCATGGGATACCAATGTGGATGTCTGGCACCGCCGTGTGGCAGAGGCCAGTGAAGAGGCTGTTTTTGAGGCGGCACAGCTGAATCATACGCCTTACAATGTGATTTATTTTCAGGATGACAGTACAGTGGAGGATCTGATGCCATATCCGGTGCTCTTTTATCTTCATCCGGTCATTATGACTGAAGAGAGAGAGGCACTTCTGGAAGCGTATGTGGAACAGGGCGGAACTTTGATCATTGGCTGCAGATCCGGCTATAAGCAGGAAAACGGACAATGTGTCATGATGCCGCAGCCTGGGCTTCTTCAGAAGCTGACTGGAACAGATGTGAGAGATTTCACTTTTACCAGTCCGGCGGAAGAGGCGGTTTATGCCGACTGGGACGGTCAGAGGCTGGATATGCCGTTATTCAATGACATTATGGATATTGCGGAAGATGCTCAGGAGGTAAAAGTCCTTGCAGTCTATGCCAACAGTTATTATAAAGGTAAAATTGCACTGGCAGAGAAAAGAACAGGAAAGGGAAGGACGCTTCATCTGGGCAGCGCCTTTTCAAGATCCAATGTCAAGGCTTTACTTGCCTATACAGGGGTTCTGGAGCCTTTTGCCGATATCATAGAAGCGCCGGAGAGTGTGGAACTGATTCAGAGGACGAAGAATGGAAGAAAATATTTGTTTGTACTGAATTTTCAGCCGGATGAACAGACGCTTTTGCTGAAGCAGGAGATGAAGCGGCTGTTAAAAGGCGGCACAGCCATGGGAGAAGTGAAGCTGGAGGCCTTTGAAACGGAAGTATTTACTTGTATTTCAAATTAACTATTGATATTATATATACGAAAAATATGTAAGATTT